>JAKAQL010000029.1 GCA_021822605.1 Actinomycetes bacterium | reverse complement strand
AGGACAAATTCTGGGTAAACGGGCCGGATGGGATCCGTTGGGAGCATTACGTCGTGCTTGCCAACAGCGACGCCCCTGGCTTCTCATCCCTATTCACTGACAAGCCAGACAACGTCTGCTGTGCCACACCTCACAGCGATGACACGCCCGCGGAACAGGCAGAGCCAGTGGGCCCTGCGGACATTCGCGAGACTGTCCGGCGACACTATGCTGCTGTCGCCGTCGTGGCTGGTGAATCGTCGAACAAGCCTCCATCGTGTTGCGGGCCGTCCTCATTTGATGTGTGCGGACCTGGGGGCGAAGCTGTTTTTGGAGCGGCTCTGTATGCCCAGTCTGGAGAAGACACGATGTCGAATGCTGTTGCTGCCTCGCTTGGCTGCGGTGTCCCAACCGCAGTTGCCGACCTCCATCCTGGCGAGGTCGTCCTCGACCTAGGATCTGGCGCAGGCGCCGACGTACTGATTGCTGCTCAACGTGTTCAGCCAGGCGGAAGAGCAATCGGGCTCGACATGACCGTAGAAATGCTTGAGCTTGCTCGTCGGAATGCGGCCATCGCCCAGGTTGACAATGTGGAGTTCATCGAGGGCTATCTTGAGGAGATTCCGCTGCCCGATGTCAGCGTCGACGTGGTGATCTCCAACTGCGTGATCAACCTGGCTGCCGACAAACGGGTAGTGCTCCGCGAGGCCGCCCGTGTACTCAAGCCAGGTGGAAGATTCGCTATCTCGGATGTCGTTGCTGATGCTGACTTGAATGCCGAGATACGCGCCAGCATGACAGAGTGGACGGGTTGTATTGGGGGAGCACTCAACGAAGTCGACTACCGGAATCTCCTGTCCGATTCTGGCTTCGAACAAATTGAGATTATCGAGACCCACCGTGTGCACTCACATGCCACCGCTGCCATCGTCCGGGCACGACGCACGACTGCAGCCACTAATGCCAGCTCCAGACGACACTGATGGTGGTTGACCTCGGACGGTACAGTCCACTCCCGACAATTGGCACCTTTTACCAACACGGGCTAACGTCGTCGACCTGGGGTGCCTCAGCTCCCAAGGCCAATAGCTCAAGAGCTCGCAACTCCTCTTCATGTTGCACACCTGTAGGACCAGTGGGTCCACCCATCTGCTAGGCCTCGCCTCGACCCTGTCGCGACTGCCTTTCTTGCTGAGCTTGGAGTTGAGGTCGACCGGTGAGATGATGCCCATCACCGTAGTGAACTGGGTCCGCGTATGCTCCAGGCGAAGGGGAGTCATTGGTTGTCAGGAGAGATGCCTTTGGTGGGAAGGAGAACGTACCGGCGGTCGGTATGGTCAGTGGAGAAGCCAAAGCTTTGGTAAAGGGCCTGGGCGTTCTCATTACTCCGCTCGACGTAGAGCATGATGGAGGAGAGCTTGCGCACCTCTCCCAGATAGTACAAGCCTTCGGCAAGCAGTCCCTTCCCGATCCCTTTGCCTGCATCCTGTGGATCAACTGCGATCACATAGATCTCCCCGACCGGGGGTTGACAGTCGTGGTGAATCTTGGTCCAACAGAAACCCTGTAGATGGGTTCCATCATCGAGGACAAAGAAGCCAGCAGGATCAAACCAAGGCTCACTCTCGCGCTCACGGAGGGTGGCAGAGTCCCAGTCACCCTGGTCCGGGTGCCACTCAAAAGCTCGGTTATTCACGCGGAGCCAGGCGACCTCGTCGATACCGGGTTGGAAAGTTCGGAAGGAAAGCCTACCGGAGCGTTTGAGACCTTCGACAGGCAGCGCTCGCCGCATCTGGAGAACCTCCCGGTCTGGATGAAAGCCGAGACTCCGGTAGAGATGGTCACGCTCTTGCGTTGGGTTGGGAATCCAGAGACTCACCCGTTGGGTGACGAGCAGAGGTGGTTCACTTAAGGCTTGATCGAGAAGCTCTTGGACGACGAGCTCATAGGGGTAACTCGGTCGGATAGCCAGCTCGAACTCCAAGCCCTTGTTGGTGGCACTGCGTGTTAGAATACCCGCCACCACCTCGGTATCTAAGTCGATGACGACGAGCGTATCGAGGCTCTCTGCATGTTGGTTCGTTAGATTGATCCAGCGATGATCGGCTAGTGCTCGATGATGCTCCACCGCCTCCACCTCCTGAGCGAGCGAGATGATTGAAGAGAGATGGCGGTCAGGGTTGACCACGCGTACATCCAGATGGGCCATGGTACTAGGCTAATGTAGGCATGGGCAGGGGAGGGTCGCACGGTGGGAAGACAACAGATTGATCAGATCAGCAAGGAACTCGATCGGCTCTATCCAGGCGATGCAAAGACCTTGTGTGCGCTCCGCTTCGAGACCCCATTCCAGCTGTTGGTCGCCACCGTGCTCTCCGCCCAGACGACTGATGCGGTAGTCAACTCGGTCACGCAGTCGCTGTTTGCACGTTTTCCAACGCCCGAGGCGCTTGGATCGGCTCCTGTTGATGAGGTAGCAAGGCTCATCTACTCGACTGGGTTCTATCGCACTAAGGCGAGTCATGTGGTGGCACTCGCTGATCGCATTACGCACCAGTATGGGGGTGAGGTTCCTAGCGAGCTTGCGGAGCTCACCACGTTACCTGGGGTGGGCCGCAAGACTGCCAACGTGGTCCGGTCGGTCTATTTTGGCCTACCTGGCCTACCGGTCGACACCCACGTCACCCGGCTGTCTAACCGACTAGGACTTAGTAACTCGCAGACCCCTGAGGCGATCGAACAGGATCTTTGTGTGCTTGTTCCTGAGGATCGCTGGGGTTCCCTTTCGCTTCAGCTGATCCTGCATGGCCGACGTATCTGTCGGGCTAAAACCCCTTCGTGTTTTCGATGTGAACTCTCCGCCTACTGCGATTCAGCACCCTCATCGGTGCGGGTTTCGCCATAGCCCACAAGACGACGGGAAGAGTTGCAGCGAGCTGCGTGGTGCTTGGCCAGGATGCTCAGTTGGCAGGGACGCAACTCCAGGGCTGCGGTGCCACGGACGCTGCTCACCCCTGCGATCGATCAGAAGCTGTCGTGCAAGGCCTATAGGGATCGAGCTGGTTGGTTGGGCCAAGCGCAGTCGATGCGTTGGCTGCCATCGTCGATGTCGCTGGAGGCTCGAAGCTGTTAGTCAGCCATTGTCGAACCCCGAGCGTTGGCGGTTCGCTCTTCGGTTGCGTTGGACTGGCCTGGGGACGGCGTCAACGGCGCGAATGGTGTGGTATCGTCAAGGTGGCGTCGCCGCGCCAGTTTCGCACTGGGAGTAGCGTTCCGTTGCGCGGTGGGGTACCTCAATCGGCGTGCGGCCCATCGTCATCCATCGGTTCGCGATGGTAGAGCAGCTTCTGGAGAGCCTGGGCTAGTTTGAGCGCAGCATCCTTGTCGACCACTTCATCGTCGCAGCGGGGGTCAAGGATACAGAATGCACATCCGGTTGCGCAGGAGCAGCCCGTAATCATCCGCTCGGCGAGATGAAGACCCTCATCGAGGTGCTCCATCACTTTGGTGATCACGGTGGAGGGGTGTGACTTCGTGAGGTAATAGATCACCATCGATGGTTCCTCGCCGTTGCGCAGGGTGAGACTTGCAAGATCGGAGGCGCCACCGTTCGTCAACAGCGGCAGTACCTTGGTGAGGGCGTGTTCGAGCGCATGGAGGGCAGCGAAGAGCTCCTCTGGCTCGATACCCAGGTAGAGAGGATCGTTACAACTGATCACTACCGCTTCGGCGGGGCTAGAGATCACCGGGCTGGTGACCTTGCGTTTTGCCACCTGGCGCGACTGGTGGTCAAACTCCTTGTACCCGGTCACCTGCTCAAGGACGAGGGCTTCGATGCGTTCCATGGTGAGCATCGGATGGGGTTCGACGCGTTCGAGCGTCCTTCCTTGAGACAGCGAACGAAACAGTGTCGGTTGGGTGTGATGGCCGTCGGTCTCAGGAACGCAGAAGATCTCTCGACGCTCGGCATCGATGCGCTGCACTCGGAACGGGGTGCCAAAATGCAGAAAGACGGCCCCTTTGTGAGCCTCGCGAAGCGCCTGGCGGATCGATATGTGCTCCACTGCTCGGTGCTCGCGCGTGCCTTGGAAGTGAATCTCATAGCTCGCCTCACGCTCCATGAATGGGGTGGAGAGGTGGGGGCGTTGGCGGGTGGAACGGTAGGTGGATCCTTCCTGAATCAGGAGTTCGCGCCCCAGAAGATCGGCTAGAGCGGCTCTCGCCCCGGGTGCGTCACTCATCGTGTCCTCGCTGAGTGGTAGTTCGGCGGCGGCCAGCAACAGATGGCGGGTGAGGATGTCGGTGTCGTCGGAGGCGGAGATGGCATGCTCGGGGCTGCGTTCTAGGAGTTCGTCAGCGTTGGCGAGGAGCGAGCGTGAGATCGGATCTCCTCCGACCATGACGATACCGAGGGCATCAAGGTTGGTCCTGCCGGCGCGACCGAGTCGTTGCCAGAGCGAGGAGATCGAACCTGGGTACCCATTGAGAACCACCGTATCGAGGGTACCGATATCGACGCCGAGTTCGAGCGCGCTGGTGGCAGAGACACCCCGGATGCCGCCAGAGCGCAAGTCATGTTCGACCCGGCGTCGCATCTCCGGGGAGTAGCCCGACCGATACGGTAGGATTCGGTGGCTCCGATCTGATCCAGCCATGGCGACGTACTCCGCCTGGGCGCGGGTATTGGAAAAGACGACGACGGAGCGCCGCATGCGGACGAGATGGCGGGTGAGATAGGCGGCCTGGGTGGAGGGAGGGGTCTTCGGGTCTCGAGTGCAATCCCAGAAGAGGATAGTGCGCGCTGATTGACTCGCGCCACTCTGGTCTACTACGACGAAGGGTAGCCCGGTAAGCGACTGGAGGTGCTCACGCGGATTGGCGATCGTGCCTGAGGCGGCGATGAGGATTGGATGGGCGCCGTAGTGTGTCGTAAGGCGCTGGAGACGCCACAACAGCCCCTGAAAGGATGCTCCAAGACTACCGACGTAGTGATGTGCCTCGTCGATAACGATGACGCTCAAGTTGGCAAGGAAGGATTCCCAGCTTGCATGCCAACCAAGGTAGAGATGGAGGCCATGCGGGTTTGAGATGATGATGCGCGCATTTGATCGAATTTTCGCACGTTCAGCTGCTGGAGTGTCTCCGTCGTAGACGGCGGGACGTAGTGATCCGTCGAGTTGTTGATCGAGTTCGCGAAGGCGCTCGAGTTGGTCGTAGGCGAGTGCTTTGGTGGGGTAGAGGAAGAGCGCAGTCGCCTGGGGGTCCTGCAGTAGTCGCTCGAGGGTCGGCAGTACGAAGGCGAGGGTCTTTCCGGACGCGGTCGGCGTGGCTAAGACCACGTTGGTTCCTCGTTGGACATGGTCATAGACGCGGGCCTGGTGGGCATAGAGTTGGCTCCCTAACGCATCGATGACCCGTCTTGTTGTCGCTGAGATCGGGGTCTCGGGCTCGAGGAAATGGGGGTTACGGGCGGGCATGATGATCGTTTGGGCGATCTGGTCACGATAAAAGCCTGCACGTTCGATAACCTCGGTGACGGACGAGGGATCGTCGTTGACCAAGCGCTCCGATTCGACGGGTGCTTGTCGCGAAAGGGCTCGAAAACGAGCCTCAAGATCGCTTGGCAAAGTCTCTTAGTCGTCGCTCGGTTAAGGTCATAGCTGATCTGATTCTAGCCGTCGAATGGCCGACTGCTCGAATCTTCGGAGATTCCCTCTCCAGATTTTGGTGAGAACAGGTTGGGCCAGTTTCTCCGTGAAGGCTCCGCCGATCGCTGCTGGAAAGTGGAGCGTCTCGCTCCAGGAGAGCAGACAGGAGTCGTCGGTCGCCTTCCTGAGCTCCAAGATGCCTTCGCCGGTGATCAGACCCTTGTGGCGTACCCCGATGGCCGATCCCTCGTCCCAACGAGTGATCTCCATCAGGTCATTGGTTCGCAGAGGCCCCACTTTGGTCAGGCACGTGAATCGGGTTCCAACTCCCGTATGTCGATCGGTTTCAAAGTCGATACGAACGGCATCGGCCATCCAGTCGATATGGTGATCGATCGAGGCGAGTTCTCTCCAGGCGAACGTGAGAGGAATTGAGAGTTTGCGGACGACGTGGATGCTGGTCATGCTCGTTACAACCGAGCGAGGCTACAATCCTTCCGCCCGCGGTAATTTTCACTCGATGCTGGTTCTGGAGATGGGTTGTCGGCGATCTAAGAGTAGGCCAAGCCTCACGGCTCTTGCAGGCGTCGGTCAGGATGCCGGAGGAAGGATCGGCTCTCGATCTCGCTCAAGTGTCGCCTGGATCTCCTCTGCTCTTTCCAGGAGAGCTAGATCGGTATGGGCTTGGCTGATCATCGTCATTCCGATCGGTAGATGGCCAAGGAGCCCGATCGGAAGCGTGAGCGAAGGGTACCCAGCGACCGCTGCAGCCGACCATGACCCGGGGATAGATGGGTCACCATTAAGGGTGTCGATGAGCCAGGCCGCCCCCATGGTCGGTGCCAAGATGATGTCGGCATCTGCGGCGCTCATGGCCGAAGCGAGACCGGTGCGGGTTTGATCACGGTTGGCGCTCAGGGCACGAAGATAGGTGGCCTCGTCCCATGGATGCGAGAAACCCATCAAAAGGAGTTCTTGGCCAAAGAGGGTGAGTTCTTTCTCTGGGTGGGCATCGTTGTAGGCGATGAGGTCGGCGAGCGAGGCGGAGGTGGGGTCTCTGCGATCCTGCAGGTAGCGGTCGAGATCCTCGGCCATCTCGTAGGCGAGGACGATGAGCTCGGCATCCTCATCAGGCGTAAGGGTCCCCTTCGCAGTGGCTGGAAGGCGCGCGATCGAAAATCCTCCCCTGACGAGTTGGCCGATGACCTCCTCAAAATTGGCGACCACCTTTGGGTTGTGTTGTGCCAGCATCGAGTCGACGACGACGAAGTTGGGGCGCAGCACTTTGTGAGGTGGGTCGACGAGGAGTTGAGCGATTCGGCGGGCATCGGCTACTCGGTTGGCGAAGATGCCGACTGAGTCCTGACTCCGTGAGAGGGGAACTACTCCGGTTCGGTCGATTGCTCCCGCAGTCGATTTGAAACCGACCACGCCGTTCATGGCGGCGGGGCAGAGTACCGAGCCGTCGGTCTCGGTGCCGATGGCAATCGGCACATAGCCTGCGGCGACGGCGGCGGCGGAGCCTGAACTCGACCCCCCGGTGGATCGTGCTCGATCGTACGGATTGCGAGCGATGCCACCACGGCCACTCCAGCCAGATACCGAGGCGAACCCGCGGAAGTTGGCCCACTCTGAGAGGTTGGTCTTACCGGCGATGGTCGCGCCCCCAGCCCGTAGCCGTGCGACCACCGTGGCGTCACGCCGAGGCGGCTCCAGTGAAAGGGCCCAAGAGCCGGCGGTGGTGGGAAGGTCCATGGTGTCAATGTTGTCTTTGACGAGGATTGGGAGTCCGGCAAGTACTCCAGATTGGCCAAAGGCCTGATCCGGATTGGCGAGACTGAGGAGGGCAGAGAGCCCGTCGTTGTGTTGGCGCTCCGCAAGCGCTTCAATCAGTTGAGAACCCCATGTCGCCGTCTTGGGGAGGTTGACAAAGTCCTGGATCGTTCGCAGCTCATGCACCTGGTTCACCCTAGCAACCGTTGCTGCGCTAAAGTGATCCGGTGACCAGCTTTGGACGACAATTCGGGCTGACTGCGGCGACGTATGATCGAGTGCGCCCTGGCTATCCTGATGCGCTCTTTGAGATGCTCGCCGATGGCATTCCTAGTGGAGGCTCGGTTCTCGACGTTGGCGCTGGCACGGGGATCGCAACGCGTTCGTTGCTTCGTCTTGGCTTGCGGGTAACGGCCCTCGAACCAGATGAGGAGATGGCGCGCCAGCTCGCTGCGCGTAGTGAGGGCGAGGTCGACGTGGTGATCGATGACTTCGAACACTATCGAGGACCTCGCAGGGCATTCGATGCTGTCGTATGCGCACAGGCCTGGCATTGGTTTGAGGGTCCGTCTGCACTGCGACGGGTTCGGCGCCTGCTTCGCTCCAACGGCGTCTTTGCCGCCTGGTGGAATGTTGGTACCATCGTCAACGCTCGTCTTGCAGGTGAGCTCGCGGTTATCTTTCAACAGACGAGCCACCGGTTGCCGGTACTGTTTCGTCGTCCTGATCTGACAGCGACGATCGGCAACCTGGCGAGGCTGCTGCAGGGCGACGTTAGCTTTTCCCATGTACGAACTTTGCATTTTGTCTCCTCGGTCAGCTATAGTTCCGACGCTTTTGTGGCGCTGATGTCAACCATGTCAGAGGTCCTTGCGCTTGCCGCAGGTGACCGCGAGCAGGTGCTGGATCGGGTTGAGAGGTGTCTTGGTGATGCGGTGATCGAAGTGGAGTACCTCACCCTTGGCTACTTGGCGGTTCGAGCTTGAGAGGTCAACACCCACGTGGGCATCCTGTCACACCAGGGGCGATGCTCTTGCCTCGTGGCCAGATGAGGTGAGAGAGCGGTAGTGCTAACTCGGATGATCGCAAGGTAGGTTATCGCTGATGTGACACCGTGATGGAAGGCCCCTCGTGTCCGGCCCACTTCGTTTGTCAGACGACTCCGTTTACTCTGTTTTCAGGTCTTTCTCTTACTTCGATTACCGAGGCAGGTTCCGCTCATAGCGGTTACCGGCATTTGGCCGACCGAGTGAGCACCATCTGTTGAGTGCTCACATCGAGTGCTAAGAACTCATGGGGACTCGTGTGCCGTGAATGCGCAAGGAGGTGACGACGTGCGAACGTCGTCACCAACAAAGCAGTGCTACAGGGAAGATGGAGGAAGGAACAGATATTGTGCTCCCTGGCCTTCTGCGTGTCAAGTCTGCGAGGGAGGGTCACCAAACCACTTCCAAGAGGCGTCCGCTACGAGCGGGGGTCAGAAGCGTTGCAAGAAAGGGCAGGGGGACCCCTCATCTGGCATGCACTACTCCAGTTAAGCGAAAGCGAACCCACCGATGGCGCGTCGAAGGGTTCAACAATGATATCAGAACCGGGGCGGAGTCTTCCCCTGGGATAAGCCTGGTGAGATTATCTCGCTCTTGGCCAGTTGGTGTTCGGCGTACCGGGGGGCAAGAACGTGAGTGGGCTTTTGTACGCAAACATGGAAATCAGTTGTAGCGTGGTCCCTCTCATGGTGGGGGGGAACCCGAGTACGCCGAGGTTCAGAAAACCGAGAGCGAGAGTACCGGACGCGCTGCACTGGGACGGACTAGGGCGTAGCAGTGATGAAGGGGCTGTAATGGGCCCCAGAGCAAAGACCCTGACCTATCCTGCAGGACCGTTTGGCCAATCGGTTACCGAGACGAGCCCGGCGCGGACCAACCGGAGTAGGAGGCCGGATGAATCGAGAGGTTCACGTCAGCTTTGGCGGGAGCGGGGAGGGGCAGGTCCTCCTGGCACCCTTCAAGTAGCCAAGGGAGCGATGTGCTCGGGTGATGTTGTAGGTTTCGCGCTAGTTGTTGGTCGACAACGGTGCCTCAGTGACCGAGGTGAAGAGCTCTCCGTTGGCAGAGCTCGTCACGTAGTCTCGAGTTAAACGACTCACACGTTCCATTCTGCCAGGGTGAACCTGGGTCGATAAAGTAAAGCGTGACTCCAAACCCGGTGGCCCTCATGCTCCAAGGCATGCGAGGTGAACTCTGGTCCGTTTTCCATACGGGGCGTAGACGGCTCCTCCACGCGCTCGGCCACGATCCCATCCAGGGCGGTGATGACCCCCTCGGCATCGATGGAACGATTGACAAGGGTTGCCAGGTACTCCTCGACGAGATCGCTGTCGAATGGGAGACCTGTACGTGGGTGGATTGGTTCAACAACCGACGGTTGTACCCCTCGATTGCCAATGATGTCGCCAGTCGAATACGAAGCTCACGACTATGCTCGAAGACAGTCAGGGAATTCTGTGATTGACAACGAACTGAGTCTCCGTAAACCGCGGGGCGGTTCACCCAGCAAGAACCAGTTACTCTCGCAATCCTTTGATTAGAGACGCGGATCCACCTCTTCGCTCTCTAACGCGAGAACTCCGAACGCACATTCATGGACTCGATGGAGGGGTTCACCGGTTACGAAACGCTCCAGACCCTCAATGCCGAGTGAGAACTCGCGCAAAGCGAGCGATCGTTTCCTTCCAAGGGATCGGGTTCGCAGACGAGCAAGGTGTTGGGGGTCGGTATATTCTGGCCCATAGACCAGTCGAAGATACTCACGCCCCCTCACTTTCAGTGCAGGTTGAGTCAGGCCGTCTCGGCCAAAGTGCACCACCTGGGTAGGTTTGACCACCATTCCTTCGCATCCTTCGCGGGTCAGATCTTCCCACCATGCATACCCCCGCTCTTGGGACCCACGGTCTCCCAAGGTCACAAAGGCTGTCCGAGTGGACCGAAACGTCGCTGGATCAGCCTCAGGAAGTCGCTTGATGAGATCTAGATGCCACGCGTGGTCCCGTAGGGCATGAACGGAGCCTTCTCCTGCCAAAATCTGAAAGGGTGCGAGTTGCAGATCATCAAGAGACCCCACTGGCCAGCCGTAATGCCGGTATACCTTCGCGAAACTCTCGACATCCCCGATGCGTTGATTGAGCTGCTCAATAGCACGTGTCACGTCCATGCCCCGCGCTGCCACAGCTTCGAGGACCTCCCTCTCTGCGCCAAGAGATCGAGCCGCTGCAGCGCCGACCACCGCGTACTGGCGCCTCATGAGGTCCTCAGCCTTGAAGGACCACGGCAGAAGCTCGCAGTCAAGGATCAGCCACTCGGTCGCCAATTCATCCCACAATCCCGCCGCCTCAATTCCGGCACGTACCCTGGCAAGGAATCTTTGGCCGAGATCCTCTTCTCCAAAGAATGAGCGCCCCGTTCTGGTGTAGACCATACCATTGCTGGAGGTCTCAAAACCAAACCGATGGCTTCCGACACCCACATCACGGAAGACCACAACCACGGCTCGTGAACCCATATGCTTCTCTTCACAAACAACCTCAGCCACTCCTGCCTTGGCGTAGTAGGCGAAAGCCTCCTCGGGAGATTCAAGCAGATCGCTCTGCGCTGACGTCGCTGTTGGTGACATTGTTGCAGGCAGGTAGACAAGCCAACGTGGATCCACGGCAAACCTGCTCATTACCTCGAGGGCAGCCAGGGAATTCTCTTCCCTAATGGTCACGGTATGGCGCAACCGCGTTTCAATAATGTGCTTGCCCAGCACCTCACCGACATCAAGAACTCCTGGTTCGCGGCCAAGAGCCTTCCGCGGATCAACACCCAGTGGTTTCGCCGGTTCGTAATAGACCTCGCGTGCAGGCACGGACACGATCTCGCGTTCAGGATACCGCAGTGCCGTCAGCGAACCACCAAATACACAGCCTGTGTCAATGCAGAGCGTTCGGTTGACCCAAACTGGCTCCTTGACCGGAGTATGTCCATAGATCACACTGGCACTTCCGCGGTAGTCCTCGGCCCAGGGGTAGCGCACTGGAAAACCGTACTCATCCGACTCGCCCGATGTATCACCGTAAAGTGCGAACGCCCTCACCGCTGACGATGTTCTTCCATGCATACTGGCAGGCAATCCTGCATGGGCGACAACCAGGGCGCCATCATCAAAGACATAGTGGCTAATCAAATGATCAAGAAACTCGGCGACTTCGTCAGAGAAGGACGAAGGCTCCGCTCGCAACTGTTCTAAGCTCTCCCCGAGCCCATGGCGCACCTCGACCTTCGTACCCTGCAGAGCCCGCAACAGCTTCACCTCATGGTTGCCGGATATGCATAATGCGCTGCCATGGCGCACCATCTGCATTGCGAGGCGAAGAACCGCAGGGGTTCCAGGTCCGCGATCTACCAGGTCTCCAAGGAAGACGACCCTCCGCCCCTCTGGATGGGAGTAGGCATCTTCGCCAGCAGCTCGGCAATACCCCAGTACCTCAAGCAACTCGACGAGCTCATCAATGCATCCGTGGACATCTCCGATGATGTCAAAGGGACCATGGTCATTCCGCCGGTCATTCCACACAGGCTCGCGCGCGACCAACACCTGCGCCATCTCTTGCTCTCCGGTGAGATGATAGACCCGGTGAAAACCCTCTCGTTTTAACCTTCTGAGGGATCTTTGCAACTGCGAGCTCTGATTGCGCAGCACGTGCGGCCCGAACTGTCGATCCACACGTGCGCCATTACGCGCTATGCAGAGGTCAATGGGCATATCGAGTACGATCGCTACCGCCAAAACGTGATGCCGCCTCGCCAAGTCGATCAGCGACTTTCGCGCCTCGACTTGAACGTTGGTGGCATCAACGACGGTAAGCCTTCCAAGCTCTAGCCGTTGTTCCACGATGTAGTTGAGGACATCGAAAGCGGCCTTTGTCGCGGACTGATCGTTTTCGTCATCAGAGACAAGACCACGGCAGAAGTCAGAGGAAACCACCTCGGTGCGCAAGAAGTGCTGCGCAGCAAATGTCGACTTCCCCGACCCAGAGACCCCTACGAGAACGACCAAGCACAGATCAGGCAACCTCAACGTACTCATCGGGAAAAGACCGCCATCTGGCTAGAAGCACCACGCTCGACATCCTCATCACCAATCCCACTGATGACAACGGAGTATCCATAACTGTCGGCAACAACGCGACACCATCGATCAAACTCCTGTCTGTTCCACTCGAATCGATGATCAGGATGCCGAAATTCGCCCTCACCGAGGTGTGAAAACAGCGAGTTATAGTCCGAATTTGGTGTCGTAACAACGACGGTTGTCGGGCGAGCGAAACCAAAAACATTGCTCTCGAACGCTCCCAGTTTCGTCGGGTCGAGATGTTCGATCACCTCCACTGCCGTCGCCGCATCAAAACCTACGAGTCGACTGTCGCGATACGTGACCGATCCATGTAGTAGCTCGACACGGCTACGCTCTCGCGGAGTCATAGTTTCGAGTTGCAGGTGCAACGAGGCCCTCTTCAAGGCCCTATGCGCCACATCGAGACCCACCACACGCTCGATCCCCTGCTCGCTTAACAGCTCCTTTATCAGCCTTCCCTCACCACAACCGAGATCGACAATCTTTCGTGCGCCAAGCGATCGCAGCACCTCTCTGACCGCCACACGCCGTTGGGCCGCCAAACTCTGAAGTCTGACCGAAGTTTCCTGACTCTGTTCTGCCTCCCCATTGGTAGAGTCCTCAGACTCATCATCAAATAGCCGAGAGAGGGCCTGGTCGACGAGGTCATGGTGGTAGCGCAGATAACGACGAGCAATGAGGTCCCGCTCGGGGTGTGATGCGAGCCACTCTTGCCCTTGACGCAGGAGCTTGTCGACCTCCTCTTGTCCCACCCAATAATGCTTCTCATCATCGAGAACTGGAAGAAGCACGTAGAGATGCGACAGAAGATGCGCCAACACGACCTCTCCTCGCAAGGTCATTGCAAAGAGCGAACTCTCGCCCCATTGTGTGAAGCGCTCGTCCAAGGCTATCGGATGAATCTCCACCTCGTACTTGAGTGGTTCAAAGAGTTTTCGTACCAGTTGTTCTCCCTGTGCACAGGAGACCACTGGCATCTTCACCTCCAACGAGAGAGGGCGGTTCACCAGTTCTGGACGCTCCTTGCAGCGTCCCCCCATCGCGGTCGAGAATGCCTTGATCAACGCAACCGACGTCAACGATGAGGTCGAGTAGGGGCGGTCGTTGATGTACCGTGAGAGCGCTAACTCGGCACCGGACGAGCTTTGACGTGCACGCACGAGAGCGATCGGGTCGACATCGACCACCAGCGCCGCGGTACAACGATCATGGTTGGCCTCGGGATAGACGACATGGGCCGTCCCGAAGGAGAGTGTAGCGGTGAAGTGAGAGTCTGGGTTCTTGTGTAACAGGAAACCCAGATCTGTTGCAGGCGACGTGGTTGTCGTGATCGTGAGTAACATCTCCCTCCCCTCGTTCACCCTACCCGAACTTGCGATTTATCCCATCAAACAGTCCCAAAACCAGGCACCGGTGGAAGGCCACTGCGCCCCCGACATATCGATGATGTCCTGCGCCGGCACCAGGTTTGGGGCCCCGAGGGTAGTGGGTGAGTGAAGGTATCGTGATCATCCTCATGGCGGGATGGTTGACACGCGATTGCCAGCGGAGGTGACCCCGTTCAGTAAGAGGTCCGGTGACAGCCTCCAATGGCTTCGGATGGCGGTCAACGAGACCCCCATCCTCTTGTCCGAGAACCCAACTGAACCCAGAGTCGATCTCAGGGATGAGGAGTTCCTTCTATCGTTGTGGGCTGATGGACATAGCGTCAGACGTTGAGGGCCCCAACGATGATAGCTGAAAGGCGACCATCGATTTTTTCGGCAGCTGCGTCGCTTGGAGCGCCTGGTAGCCGCGCGAGACTCTCGACCACACTCGCCAACCAGATCTCGGACCCGTGTGCCGTTTGGCGAATCAGTAGCCTCGGCGGGAGTTCTATGGCCAGATCAGGGTAGGTACTGATCAAATCGGTACCTACTTTGGGGTTTCCCGTGGTGATGACAACGGTGGCAGGAAGATCCAAGCCGACCTTTGCCGCATTTGTTCCGTGGTCGACGGTTGCAAAGATGGTCATGCCCGCCTCCTCCAGCGCTTGGGTGACCATGGTGACGGTGGTGCCGACCGACCGATCAGTGCTTGCTAGGAGTTTTGCCACCCTCCTTACGCTAGCGTGGTCCGTTGGTCCGTTGGTCCGTTGGTCCGTTGGTTAGTGCTCATGCAGGCGGCTTGAGTCCGAGTGTTGGCGAACGCTGGCCCCTGTCGCAGCCTGGTGGCAAGAGGCTGAGCTTATCAGGTGAGCGCTCGGACTTCGCTCGGGCGTCACCCTTCAGCGATGATCTGGTAAGTTGCCAGTGGGTCGTGCACTAGCCTAGGACAGTCGTCAGCTGGGGAGATGAAACCAGCACGCCCCTGTTGATCGCCAGCTCATTGGAGATTTGCTCATCAGATGCCTGCTCGTAATATGAGCCGGGGAGGCCCAACCATTCAAGTTGGACAGTGGGATAGGTGATGGGCGTGGCCGGCTTTACCCGTCGAGCTGGTCCCGGTTATCGTGCAGCGCTGCGAGCACAGACGGTCATTGCCGTGCTCGCAGTGCTATCGCATAAGGCGAGGCGCTCGCGCTTACTTAGCCTCAAGGATGCTACGGATGTTGGCGAGAATCTCAGGCGTGAACCGTTCATGGGCCGCCTGAGCGCCCAGGTTCTCCTTGAGCTGCGCCTGGTTTGATGCGCCAAGGATTACCGTCGAAACCTGGGGGTTAGCAAGACACCAGCCGATAGCGAGCTGGGAAAGCGTGACGTCGAGTTGCTTGGCGATCGGTTCAAGCTGTTTCACGATGGCTGCGCTCTTCGGGTCCGTCAACATATCCTTCAGCCATTCATAGCCCGGCAATGATGCGCGTGAGCCTGCAGGAATCCCGTTGGCATACTTCCCGGTCAGCAGACCTGAGGCCAGTGGGCTCCAGGTAGTGAGACCGATGCCCTCCTCGTCGAGGAGACGCTTGTACTCGAGCTCTACTTTGTTGCGCTCAAGCATGTTGTATTGGGGTTGTTCCACGACGGGCGCATGGAGATGATGCTGCCTTGCCACTGCGATCGCAGCACGGATCTCGTCAGCTGACCACTCAGAGGTGCCCCAGTAGTGCGCCTTGTGTTCGGAGACAAGCTCGTGCATGGCAAAGACGGTCTCCTCGATCGGAGTCTCTGCGTCTGGACGGTGGCAGTAGATCAAGTCGAGATGGTCGAGTCCGAATCGCTCTAAGGATGCGTTCACCGCCTCTATGAGGTATTTGCGGTTCAGTGTGAACTTGGAGTTGACGGTGTCATGGATGCCCCAGTAGAACTTAGATGAGACGAGGTAACTATGCCGCGGCCAACCGAGTTGCGCGATTGCAGCCCCCATGATGCGCTCGGACTCGCCTCCCGAGTAGGCCTCGGCGTTGTCGAAGAAGTTGATTCCCTGTTCGTAAGCGTAACCGAGTATCTCAGTTGCTTGGCTCACTCCGATCTGCGGACCAAAAGTGACCCATGAACCGAATGAGAGTTCTGAAACTTTGATTCCTGCACGGCCAAGTCGTCGATAATTCACGGCGTACCTTTCGTTTGTTTGCAGGTTCATTCTACCCGGTCTGTATTCATACGATGGTTTTGTTCCACAACTGGGGAGCGATGAGCAGGTGCGGGTCGTTGTAGGGCGCTGTGGCCGAAGTAGCTGCGCTGCATTCCAGGGCTGAGTCTGTTATGAAAATCTCTTCTTGCTCCAGTACGCTTTCGCCATCGCCTGCGACTAGATGGCTGTCTACGGTCTGACATGTGGTAGGCATCGATGTGCGTGGTGGCCGCGGGGCAATCTCTGAGATCCCCTGGGTGGGGCGGGAGTCAACCTCGCGTGAGAGGCGCCTGGGTCGACAGCCTTGTGACCGAGCATGAGCTTGCCAAGTAAAACGTGATACAGAGCACCCGATGGCGATGATGCCGAGTCGCGAGGATGGATACCGCTCCCCGCCGCCGACAGTCGATGCTATCGGCCAGCCAGCTACGGGTGCGCCGATTCGCTAAGCGGCTGCCATCAGGAGCAGCGGCAGGTGCTAGCCGCAGCTGTGATGGGCTGTGGGTCAAGGCGGGGGTCACTGTATTGCTTGGTTCCACTTGGGTGTTGGTAGACCAACGAGGTGGAGTACTTAGGGAGCAGGCGTTGGCGCACAGGTCAATGGCGCACGAGCAAATGGCGAACGGAGTTAACATGGGGACGAGCTGGCGGTCTCAAGTCGACCTCTGTCCTGTTCATCACCGACGTCAGTTGATTACCGTTCTAAGAGTTTGATCCGGGGATGTCCTTGACCACGAGTACTATGGAGAGTACTGACTATTGTGGACCGGTCGTTCGACCAACCATTGTCGTAGTGGCGAACTGGTGGATCCGCATGGAGACCCGTTAGGTGGGCCATGAGAGGTGTTGTTGTGATCGGTATACGTGACACCGACGGTGAAGTGCATAGGCGTGACTGATCAACTGCAGCAGGCCTTCGAGGAGAAGTGCCACCGCCAAGGATTGAAGATCACGAGGGAGCGACAGCGGGTCTTCGAGGCGCTGTTGCGCCAAGAACACCCTGTCACCCGATCATATCTGTTGGCTGAGCTCACGAACGAGGGGATTCACCCCCCAACTCTTTACCGCACGATCGATGCCTTCGTAGCAGCGCAAATCGTGCAGGCGATCGCGTTGAGCGGTGACGTTGGCTATGAACTCCTTCCTCCGTTTGCACCGCATCATCATCATTTTCATTGCTTGAGCTGCCAGAAGGTGATTGGTTATGAGGTGAGACCGGGGGCGGAGCTCGACGAGGCAGCAATGCCTGGCGAGGCCCTCTACCATCAAGTCGATGTGTATGGAGTCTGTAACGAGTGCCAACAAGAGGGCAAGGGAACCCAGCTTGAGACGCACATTGAGATCTGTGTTGTCGATCGGTCAAAGTGAGAGCGGTAGTGTCACATCGATGAGTGTCCCATTGTATGAAGTTCCTGTGAAGGGTAGCCAAGGTGCGTGGAGCTGAAGCCCTCGTAGTCACGCTCGAGGAGTTGGGAGTTACCCATATCTTCACCAATCCAGGGACGACCGAGCTTGAGCTCGTTCAGGCGTTGGAAAATCACCGTCGGATCGATGCGGTGTTGGTAGCTCAGGAGCTTGTCGCCACCGCTGCGGCGGACGGCTATGCGCGCCTCCACGGGCTTGGGGCTGTGCTCTTGCATCTAGGCCCCGGGTTCTCCAACAGTGCTGCGTTTGTCCATGATGCCAAACGGGCCCAAACCCCGATGATTGTGATCGTCGGAGAACACCCTAAGGATCACATGGCTTGGGATGCACCACTCAACACTGACCTAGTTGCCATCATGAGTCCTTTTTGTGTTGCGGTTTTGGTAGCTAACGATCCAGCAACGATTGGGCTCACAACCAAGCGTGCAGGAGAACTCGCCAGATCGCTTCGTGGACCAGTCGGTCTCATCGCGCCCCAGGATGTGATGGCCAGTGAGGCTGGTCGATCCGATGGGAGAGAAACTTGCGCTATCGCAGTGGATTCGGCAGCCGTTGCGTCCAACGACAAGCTAGTCCCCGCACGGTCAGCTGATCGCCACAGGCCACAGTCCCTCGGGGAGGAGGGCCGACCGGCGGGACTATTGAAGGAACAGATGGGCTCAGATCCGCTGTTTCTCCTTGGCTCCACTGCTTTGAGTGCGACAAGCCAGCGGTTGGCGGCAGGAATCGCGGATCACTTTGGTGGCCGAGTCTGCACGGAGGTTTTCCCAGCATTGATGGAGCGCGGTCGGCACCTTCCCCCGATCGCCCGGTTGCCATACTTCCCCGATCAGGCGCGATCTTTCATCGGGACACCGAGTGTGGTGATTTTGGTTGGAGCACGGGAGCCAATCGCCTACTTCGCCGAGCCCAATCGGCTGCCGCAGCTCATCGTCGCTGGTACGCCGATCGTAGAGCTCATCGCACCGGGTGACCCTGCTGAAGGCGTGCTGTTGGAATGGGCAAGGGTCTTAGGTATCGCTGGTGTCGATGGTCGCGACGCACTTGTTGTGAGGGTTGGCGACGAACCAAGCGCGGGCGCAGTGAGTGCCGACATCCCCAATGTGGACACAGTTACGACGCACACAACTGTGACCGAGTTGGAGGCGTCTGACAGCAACGAGGGGGAGGCAGGGGAGCATCGTTTCGATCACCGGCACCTCCATCCCATGTCGGATGCCCCTGGAGCCGGTGAGCACCGGTCGTCAGAGAATCAGCGACAAGAGGTGTCCGGGATGGGAACGATGAGAGGTTCCGCTGCCCTGACGGTCGATACCCTCGGTCGGATCTTCGCTGGCTCATTGCAGAGCGGTGATATCGTTGTCGACGAAGGTCGGACAAGTTCTGGTCCGATGTTTGCGAATGCTGGAGATGCCCCACCCCACTGGTATGTGGGGCACCCTGGTGGGGCGATTGGCGGAGGCCTCGGATTAGCCCTTGGGGTCGCGGTCGCAACTCGACGACGAGTTCGTGCGCTTGTGGCGGATGGAGGAGCACTGTATGCACCCCAGGCGCTCTTAAGCATCGCACACCTTGGGCTCGATGTGGGGATCGTGATCGTGGTCAATGGCGGTTATCGAATCCTCAGGATGGAGATGAAGTCCCGTGGTATTGCTCCCATCTCACGCGCGCTCACATCCTTTGATGATCCGACCGTTGACTATGTCGCGCTAGCGCTAGCGTTTGGCGTGGACGGTGAACGGGTGACGACGGCGGATGAACTGGTGGCGACACTAGAACGGCGTAGTAGGGTTCATGAACCTTTCCTCGTCGTTGCCGAACTTGCTGAGGCGTGAAAGCTCCTTCGCTCTGACCGTTACGAGGTCAAGGGTATGTCTGGCAGACTTGAGGCAAGGCAAAGCACCCAACGAGTGTCGTTGAGCGTAGAACTCAGAAAAACACCAGCAGGGGAGTGACTGACACGAAGGTGGCGATGTAACCCAGATAAGCTGGCCACCACTGAGCGGGACGTGATCGACTCCACACCAGCACCGAGGTGAGCCAGAGGATATCGGTCGCTCTGAAGTAGGAGGAGTGATCCCAGATCTCCCCCGAGAGTGAGAGCGTCAGGATTAACATCATCCCCCAAGCAACCTTCAAGTAGAGAGGCACATCTGGGCTCTTCAAATTGAGCGCTGCTAGGACCACAAAGAGCGTAATAATCACCAGTTGTCCAAACCAGATCAGATTGGTGAGATTGAGCTTGTGGGTATGGTCGGCGATACCAACGAGCATGGAGTAAATCGGAACTCCGATGTTGCCACGGATGTCTCCGCTCAAGGCAACTCTACCAAGGATGATGCGAAGCAGTCCCTGGAAACCGAGCGCTGCCAACCCGGGGATGATGAAGACAAGGGGATTGAAGGTGGACCGTCTTCTGTACAGGAGCACGACGAGCCAGATGGCGCCGATGGCGATAGGGACGATCAGTTCTGTCTCGATCGCCAGTCCAGCGAGGGCAAAAGAGATGCCAGCGAAGACCGGGTGGTCGCCTTCGAAGAGGTACATCGCTATCAACAGGAACGCTGCCGCGGTAGGTTCAGTCAGGTCGCGCCCCGTGCTCATGGTATAGCCGAAGTATCCTCCCAAGAGGAGACCGACCATCGCTGGATGAGCAGTGTCGCGAGCGAGCTTTGCGCCCATATAGGCGACGACGGTTACCGCGATGAGGTTGACAATGACGAGCGTGAAGGGGACCCAGTGGTCATGACCGAGCGCCAGGACCCAGGCCAGGAAGGGATAGACGATCCGCTGGTCACGAAAGGCCCCATTCATGGTGATCCCGAAGGCATGCATGCTGAGATTAAAGGGATCTAGGGCGAGGCGGAGGAAGAACTGGCCGTCATAACCGTTCCCATGATGTTGGTAGAGGTAGGAGGGCAGCTGTCTACGATTGGCAAAAGAGGTTCCTATGAGGGCCAAACTCGAGATGTTGCCCTTCGCGACGACGATCGTGCGTTCGGTCAGATACAGGAGATAGCCGAGAAAAATTGTCAGTGCAGCGATGCGAGGAGCCCTCTCGGGGCCTGAGGTTGTGACACGGTGCACGCAACTATCGTAGCAATCGAGTTATCCGATCAGGCGAATATTCCCAATGAGCTTCGATGAGGGCTGTCGTTGGCAGGCGGTCGTTCAGAATAGCTTCAGTTGTTTTGCTATACTGATAGCAAGGGTGATGTAGGTGGATTTTTCTAAGAAAATAATGCTGCTCGGTGTCGGCGTATTGGTTGTGCTGCTGGTGGCTGTCGGCATTGTCGTCGTTCCCAGCCTTCACGGGTCCTCTTCTGCCAGCCTGGCATCTAGTGATTCCAGCACCTCTGGAAGCAGCGCCAATGTTGTGGTCGCCTCGGTGACACCGGGCCCTGGGGCCACAAACGTACATTCCAATGAGCCTATCACCATCGGCTTTTCTACCGCTATCAGCTCCCATACTCCGATGCCCACCCTGAGCCCGCCGGTTGCCGGTTCCTGGTTTCTGGAGAACCCGACCACTATCGAGTTCGCTCCGGATGGAAGCTACACCCCTGGTGGTACTGAGAGTGTGACGATTCCTGGAGGGCCGACCGGAATCCTTGCTACCTCTGGTCAACGAATGCAGAATCCAGAGCAGGTTTCCTTCTCGATTGCCCAGGGATCGTTGCTGAGAATGCAGCAACTCTTAGCACAGCTGAATTACCTGCCCGACAGTTTCACGCCCACGAGCCGACTCACCTCTAACGCCGATCTCGCCCTTGTGCAGAAGGGCAACTTCAACGTTCGTTGGTCCGATGAGCCGTCTTCACTACAGGCGACGTTCTACCCCGGTTCATGGGGGGTGGCGACGCAGGCAGCGATCATGGCCTTTGAAAACGTCAGTGATCTCCCAATCAACGGGGAGCCCTCATCGGCAGTTTGGTCTGCGCTGCTTGCAGCTGCTGCGCAACACCAGCTTGATCCTCATCCGTACTCTTACGTCTATGTCTATAAGTCCCCCTTGCCTGAAACCCTCAAGGTGTGGATCAACGGTAAGGTCGTCTTGACCAGTATCTGTAATACCGGTGCTGGTGCGGATGATACCCACGCGGGAACATGGCCAATCTTCTTGCGGGAGAAGCAGGGGTACATGAGTGGCACGAACCTCAATGGTACCCACTACCACGTGCTTGTCCACTGGATTAATTACTTCCACGGATCGGTGGCTGTGCACGGTTATCCGCGTGCCGCCTACGGTTTCCCACAGAGCGATGGCTGTGTCGAGCTCCCGATTCCGACTGCCGCCGTTGTATACCCTATGCTCCATATTGGGACGATGGTGACTGTTCTCTGAGGCGTAACCACCTTTTGGTAGCGTGACTTGGGGTTCACGCTTGCCGTGGCAATCGGGGTTGTCTGTATCGACGTGGAAGGTATCGCATCTGCTGATCGATGGCCGAGATTACACAGCCCCTGGTGGAGTCGTTGTCACGGCCGGTGTTTTTGATGATGGCCTGAACGCGCGACATCGCCGCCCTGGGCACTGGAAGACTCTCCTGTTGTCCAACGGTCCAGCGTAACGACTATCGGCGAGGCCGAAGCTGGATGCCATGTGGAAAGCTTGTCTCGGTGGTAACGATTCTACCCACGCACATGACCGGTGGAAGAAAGCGAGTGCCTCATTTCACACAGTTGCATGGCCTGACCCCGTGTCGACGATGATGTGGGGTTCGGGGTGAAGAAGAGGTAGATCACCCCAGGGGAATCGTGGCAACTATCGTCTCAGCTGTGAGACCTCGTACGCAGAACTGCTCGCTTCGGTGTTGCCTCCGCCATTGCTAGTAGTCGACGGGGTGGGCTGTCTCTTCCCTCAATGGGTAGGGCGGCCACCGTGTGGTGGTCGCGCGGCGGTGGCGACAGGGAGCTACAAGGGCCGCTGATTGCGCCTGGCATTTCGACCAGCCCGGATACTCGCTACTGCCTTGGCGATGTGGCCGATGACTAACACCGCGATAATGAAGAAGACGAGTTCATGGGTGAATTCAGCACCGCCCTGGATCGACAATGGAATCCTCCCAGGTGTTCGGAGCGCAAGGCCCGTGAGGACCGCGAGGATGGCAAGCGCGCTCATCGCTGCAGTGAAGAGGCGCTGTCCAACGTTGAATTTCTCGGGTCGGTCGCCCTCTTTGGATGGTGCGGCATGGTGCAACCATTCGCCGATGATGCCCGTCCAGGAGTTGAGCTGATCGATCGGCGCGATCATGAGTTCGTGAAGATCCCCGCGAAGGTTTCTCCCCCAGGGACCGAGAAGCGAGAGGATTATGACGATGGTGGCGGTGATACCGGTATCGATATGAATACGGTTAATGAGTGGTCGTGGGAGGTGTTCTGAGAGCGCGGGAACTAGGAGAACGAGACCGGTGGCGAGCAAGGTGAGCATGGCGATAGCTATGAACCAGTGGATCACTTTTTCGAAGGTCGCGAAACGGTCATCGCCTTCGACTGCGCTGGTGTGCTGACGCTCAGGAGATGGTGGCATTGACTGGATAGCCCCGCTGTTCCCAGTAGCCCGGTACCTGTTGGGGCACAAAGCTGATTCTATCAAGCCATTTGACTGACTTGTACCCGTACATGCTCGGCACGAGAAGTCGGACCGGGGCACCATGGTCGGCAGAGATAGGTTTGCCATCGAGATCCATGGCGAGGAGCACGTTCGATTGTCTTGCCTCCTCGAGACTGAGGGAATCGGTGTAGACACCATCTGCGCTGTAAAACTCGAGGCCGTGGACTTCCGGATGAGGCCGAACCTGGTCGATCAGGTCTGCGAGCCTGACCCCACGCCAGCGGGTGTTCGGTACCGTCCAGCCGGTCACACAGGTGAAGGTGAAAGTGACGTCGCGCTGGACCATCGATCGCAGGTCACCATACGAGAGTTCGACGGGTTGTGCGACGCGTCCGTCGATTTTGAGACGATAGGTGGTGGTTTTGATGGCTGGGATCGAACCGGTCACGGTATAGATCTCGAAACCGCCGAGGGCGAATCCACCGGAGTTGGCCAGGCCACTGATGGTCTGGGCGATATCGTGCCCAAAGAGCGTGGTGACGACACCTGCGCCGAGCACGGAGAGAAATACGCGTCGTCCGACGCGACGGCCGGTCTCGTCGGATCGTGGTGATTCCATGAAACCATCCTGACAGCTATGGTGGGTAACGCGTAAACGGCGTTCTCATCAGGGCACATGGTTGTCGGGCATGGTAAGGCCAGTGAGGGTTGTCGAGGCACGAAAGTGTGGTGGATGTTGGAGATTCTCGACACGAAAAGCGCTGAACTCTAGAAAGGGATCGGGACGAAGCACAGGGCCCTCGACAGGTTAGTATGGTGGCTGATAGTAAAGCCTTGGCTCAAGGCGAAGCAACAGGGAGGGGCCCTCAGAGCACAGCGACTGGACCCTACAGCAACCGAACCATTGGCACAACCACTCTCTACACTACAGCTTTGCGCCTGCGGCCCAGGGTTAGAAGTTTCGCGCGCACCTTCTCCTTCCCATGGTAATGTCAAGGAGGTATACACAAATGTTGTGTATGAACCGACTTCAAAGGCGTTATCGGAACCGGTTCGGGTGAGGTTAGCCGATTCGGTGTGATTCGTGCTGGGATGTCAACCATCAAGATAGCCGGGGCTCGAGAATGATGAGCCAGGGAACGACGGATGGGGCTGGCACCCATTGCTTTGGGTGCCGGGATCAACACAACTGATGGTTATGGCCGAGCGTTAGGCGGTGTAGATGGTCTCGTTAGCAACGCCATCAACGAAGACAACGCCAGAGATGACCTCTGCGATACGTTCGTGACCGGTGATACGGCTGGAAGGACTTCTCTGCCTCAAGACCCAGCTGGTAGGGCATCGCAAGAGCGGATTCTCGCGAAAAGGCACCCTTGACCTTGATGGTTCTATGGCGCAACATTGAAAAGATCGACTCGATTGGGTTACTTGTCCTCAGGTGTATCCAGTGCTCAGCTGGAAAGTCATAGAAGGCCAGCAGCGCCTCGGTGTCTTTGGTAAGGCACTGAACAGCCTTCGGGTACTCAAGCCTCGTACTTGGTGCCAAACGTAGCAATAGCCCGTTTGGCATCGTCCCTGGTGGGAGACCTGGAAGATCTCTCGGATGTCCTCCTTGACCTTTGGGTGGAGCGACTTTGGCACAGCATTCAAGACATTGGCCGTCTTGTGAAACCAGCAACGTTGGTGTTTGGTCCCGGGGTAGATCTCTGAAAGTGCTGCCCAGAAACCAAGAGCACCATCTCCAATGGCCAGGAGTGGTGCGTTCATTCCGCGGGCTTGAAGGTTAATGAGAACCTCTCTCCAGGACTGAACCTCCCTTCAGGGACGATGGACTGCTTTCACGTTCACTTGATACGCACCCAGCTTCTAGGAGCGCCCGATAGGCCTTGCGGTGTCCTTGACGAGAGCAAAGGCCCGGAACACCTCAGTGATCTCGGCATCGGTGTTTTCCTCTCGCTGTTTGGGGATCAATCGTTGGGTCTGGAAGGCCCCTCGTACCAGGTCCACTTCGTTTGTGACACGACACTCTAGGGTCTGGTCTGTTTGCAGCTGACGGTGGAGTCTTCAACTTTGGTTCGGCTCCGTATGAGGGGTCAGATGCAAGCCTCAAGCTTGCCAAGCCAATGGTGACTGGATTCGTCTTCCCGTCGTAAGGCAGGAGCCGTACCCACAGAGTCATTAGGGGAGGAACTTCGGTTCCTCCCCTAATGGTGTTTGGCATCATCGAGAATTGCAAGGAGCTCTGGCAACGCGTGAGCCGCCTTTGCTCTACCAATCAACCCCCATGAGGTGATCTGGTTCGAATCAGCCGTTGATAGTCTCGCTTTGATGGTCGTGATCACGCACTCTGGGTGAGCGGAGACAAAGTAGGAGCCAATGGCGAAAGGAAACAGGCTTTTGCGTACGTAGCGATTGGGCTCGAGGTCGTGATCGAAGAGCAGCGAGAGAATGCGCAAAGCCTCGTCGCAGGTGAGTCGATCGGCAAGGTAACCACTTGCAACAATGCCGGCTCGTAGGATAAAGGGATTGGCATCACCCAGGAGTTTGGCGAGTTGGCTTGTGCGAGTCGCGGCGATCTGACCGTCGAGCGTGGTGGCGATGCCTTCAGCCGCCCACTCTCGGACCTCCCAGTTCTTATCATTGGCGAGCGTGCGTAGCAATTCCATCACCACAGGGAGATGTGGTGCTGCCAGGTGAGGAACGAGCTGTGCGGCGAGTTCTCCTGCATTCGGGCTTGGATGGGCTACCAACCATTCGACCTCGGCTAGGTTGCACCCAGCGCGCAGTGTGCTGGCGGCGTATCGCTTCTCACGTGCTGGGGCGGTGCCTCCGTGGTGGGGACGCGCGCGCTGATCGAGTTCGTCGATGGTAGTCAGCAGTATCGTTCGGGGTGCCCAACAATGATCGGTGGGTGGATCTTGTGCCGCCATGTGCGAGTGGCCTGCTGCTGGGGAACTCGCAGAGTCTTCGATCATTGCCACTCAGGATCCTCGCCGTTGGGCTCTTCTCCGGAGTGTCGAAGCGCGGAGATCGCGATGACATAGGAGGCGAGTGCAAGAATTGCGGTCGCACCCAGAAAGGCCTCTCCGTCAGTGAGGGTTAGGTTGGCCAGAGTGGCAACGAAGGCACCAAGGACCCAGGAGAGCTGAAAGTAGGACTCGTAGCGGGCAAACAGCCTGCCGTATTCATGCTTTGCCATCGAGGTCTGAACACTGGCGTCAAAGGCGATCTTCGCGCCCCCGGCGGCAACACCGAGGACGAACGCGATCAGGATAGCCCCGGCGATGCCGATATTGAGAGTCGCGGCCACGAAGGCAACCGCCACGATAGCGATGGTCCCAAGTATCACGATGGTGGTCTCACCAAGTTTTCGTCGGACGAGAGGCGTTAACTGCGTCGCGAGGGCTGAGCCGAGGGAGCTTGCAACCAAGGCAGCTCCGTAGAGCCAGGTTGGACTGTGTGCTCCTTTGAGGGCAAAGGCTAGGAGAAAGACAAAGAAGCCCACCTGTCCGCGGAGAACGCTCATGAGAAGTGAGAGGGTGAGTGTCATTGCATAGGCAGGTCCACTGGGGCGACGTCTCTTCGCGTTTGCGACTCGGGGCTGTTCCACGATTCGGGCTGGAAGGTGTTTGATGAGCGCACGGGATTCATAGATAAAGAGGCTCAGGGGGATGAGTTCAACGATGAGGTCGTAGCGGGCACCGAGGAACGGAGTCTTTAGGATTCCGGCACCGACTGCGCCTGCGATGGCGCCAGAGATTGCAGCCAAGAGGGTGATGTTAGCGTTGGTCTTCACCAGGCTGCCGAGTTGGGACCGCGAGTCGGAGTCGAGTAATTCCGGGATGAGAGATGACTTCGAGACGAGGTAGGCCTTCGAGGCTACCAGGTTCATGAGAGCGAGAGGAAACAGGAGAAGTGATCGCAGCTCGAAGATCATGAGGAAAACGCCGACGAAGCGGACAACACCCGAGACGATGACGACGATGCGACGAACTCTTGGTCCGCGATCGATGAGAGGAGAGATCAAAGGCGCGAGTACCGCAAAGGGGGCCATCGTGAAGAGGAGATACAGGGTCACCTTCGAGCGTGCTTCATCGGGCGAGATCGAGAAGAAGAGTGAACCCGCGAGGGCGACAGTCATGAGGGTATCCGACGAAATCGAGAGCGCGTGGATGCGGCGCAAGATACCAAGGGGGGAACTGGCGTCGAAGTAGTTCGCAAGCCAGACTTTTGACCGCTCTGACAATCGTCGGTGGGGGCGTGGCTGCACCCCCACCATGATAGCCAGCGTGTTGTGGTACTGATCAGCAGTTCGATATGCCTAGGCAGGGGTGGGTGGGTAGTTTCGAAGAGTTGGTTGTCCGCCGATTACCGCCATCGCTCTTGTCGAATTCATTCCGTAGCGGCGCTCGCGCTAGGTCTGCCCAGGAGAAAACCTGCTCCACTGACGGATGTCTCATCTGGTGGTAACTGTCGTCTTAAAGGAACGAAGAGACGAGAGGGGAAGCCTGCCTGGTGGACACGGTTACCATCGTGGCTTTTGACCGGCGATCGCATCGCTGATGATTCGCCTTGCAGAACGAGATGGCTTGGCAACCCAGATGGCGTGTGGTGGACGCCATCTGGGTCGTGGGGTGGGGTAGGAGTTAGGCTCACCTCGATTCCACGTTGACTCTCTGGTGAGCCTTTCTCCACTCTCGGCCCAAAAGCGTGGTCAGTTAAGAAGTTTTCCATCTAAATCAGGGACTTATGGCCCGTAATAAGTGTTCTCTCCCTTGCTAGAGTGTCGGTTAGTACTGGTGTGGTAGTCGTGATTGGGGCACTTTCACTGAAGGGTGGGACTCTGAGGGTGGATTGGTGTGCTGAGGGCGACGTGTCTTGGTAGAGGAGAAGCGGATGGCTGATCAGCGTTATGATCGGGTGGTATTGGGTTACGACGGATCTGCGCTCGCAAAGCCCGCGCTGGAGTTTGCGCTCCAGGAGGCCGAGCTGCGAGGGTCGGAGTTGGTGATTGTCTATGCCTGGACTGAGCCCGACTATGGCTTTGGGCTCTCGGAGTCGGTTATTGGTGAATTTGAGGCGACGGGTAATGCGCTTTTAGCGGAGGCGGTCGAGGTGGCGACGCACTCCCACCCCGGGGTTAAGGTAAAGACCGCCTTGGAGAGTGGCAATGCTGCCTCTCGACTGATTGAGCACGCAGAGAAGGCGGATCTCGTCATCGTCGGCGCCCGTGGACACGGTGGCTTCCAGGCGCTGATGCTGGGTAGCGTGAGCGATCAACTGGTCCACCATTGCCCGGTTCCAGTTGTTGTCGTCCGTAGCTGATTGCCCCAGAGGGGTGTTAGGCGTCCAGGTGACGAGTAGTGGTAGGGTGAGTTCGTGATACGATTGTTCATCGTCGAAGATCACGAGGTGGTGCGAAGGGGCATTGTAGCGCTTCTCTCCAGCGACTCAGAGATCGAGGTGGTCGGAGAGGCCGGGGGCGTCAAGGAGGCGCTGGATCGCTTCGGACTGGTAGAGGTCGATGTCGCGCTCTTAGATGTCCGACTCGGAGATGGAGATGGTATCAGTCTTTGTCGCGATCTTCGATCGGAGGCGCCGGGCCTTAAGTGTATCATGTTGACCTCGTTCTCTGATGACGAGGCGCTCTTTGCGGCGATCATGGCAGGGGCCTCTGGATACCTGTTGAAGAAGATCAAAGTTGACGAGCTCCTCCAGTCCATCAAGAGGATTGCAGCTGGCGAGAGTCTCATCGATCCGGGTCTGACCACCAGACTGCTCGAACGTCTGCGAGACGGGGCTGATGACCCACTGGCGACTCTGACGGAGCAGGAGCACAAGATTTTTGACCTGATCGTCGAGGGTAAGACCAACCGCGAGATCGCCGCTGAGGTCTATCTGGCCGAAAAGACGGTGAAGAACTATGTCTCTAACCTTCTGGCGAAGCTCGGTGTTCGACATCGCAGTGAGGCTGCAGCTCTTGGTGCACGACTTGCCGAGCGTAAACGCTTCGATCATGAGCAGCGGTAGGGAATCAGCTCTTCGCTGTTCTTGACACCATCTCGTTACCCGGCTAAGCTCTTCCGAGTGTCAGTGTGTGCCTTCAAAAGATTGATGCCCAGTTAATCGATGGGTTGGACTAGATTCGGCCTATTTTTCCGAGGGGTGCGTTTTCGATTAGGAGCTCTTGTCTTCCTACTAATTGCTGCCGTGGTGGCAATCCTTGGGGCGACGGTCGGTCCGATCTACCTCGGTTCGGCGCAGAACTCGGTGCTCATCGGCGGCCTTCGCGATGCGCCCATCTCTAAGACAGGCCTTCAGGTGAGTTCCACGGGCGCCTTGAATCGTGCAAAGCTCTTGGCGGCCATCACTCGGGCACCACGAATCGATGGCCGTCCGCTGTTCTCGCACCCATTGCTCACCGCGTTGGTACCGGCTGCTGTTACCCCAGGACCAAAGCTCCGTGGTGCGTCGATCGAGTCGAGCTTCTTCGAGCGCACCGCGGTCTGCGATCATCTCCAGCTCGATAGCGGACACTGCCCAGTAACCGATCATCAACTACTTCTCAGCGCCCGCTCAGCCCAGTATTTAGGCGTGAAGGTGGGATCCACGCTGAAGGTAGCGTCAGGGCTGATCCCGGCTGGAGTGCCAGGAGCGGGAACGGCTGAGCACTATGTCGTCGTCGGGACGTATGCCATTCCCGATATCAACACCAACTATTGGTGGGGCGACGATTACTTCTCCTTCGGGTCAGGCTCGGGTTCCACGGTCAACTTGGACCCATTGATCGTTGCCCCGGGATTCTTTGGCGGTGCTGCCCAGTTTGGTCTGACACACGCGAATAACTTTGATTCCTAT
>JAKAQL010000028.1 GCA_021822605.1 Actinomycetes bacterium | reverse complement strand
TCGAGGCACCAGAGGTCATCGCCGCCTTCACTGCACTGGAGCGCCAGCTCGCTAGTCCCGAGGGCGACACTCGCACAAGTCAGCCCATGCGTACTGTGCCTCGACGGAATTGATAGTTACTGCGTAGGCGACCGCAGCACCATGAGGGTCCGAGCCCTATCGTCGACTCTCACCTGGGCAAATAGTGTATCGTTTGAAGGAGGCTAAGAGCCAAGAAAACCTCAATCCCTGCGGTCACGGGTGGGTCGTCGGTTCGTGCTGTCGGTGTCTTGCAGGCTCGAGTTGGAATGTGCAATGCTCGACATCGAAATGTCCAGACAGACACTTGCCGAGCTCATCCAACACCGTTCCTGCCCCACCGTGATCGAATAGAACATCCTCAATCACTACATGCGCAGAGAGCACCGGATTGCCACTCGTAATCGTCCAAACATGGAGATCGTGGACCGCCAAGACGCCCGGTGTCGACCGGATATGATCTCGAATCTCAGCCATATTGATATCCCTTGGCGTCGCCTCTAGGAGCACATCCACCGTGTCACGCAACAACTTTACTGTTCTTGGCAAGATCAGGATCCCGATCAGGAGTGAGGCAATCGCATCGGCGCGTTCAAAACCAGTCACCGCGATAATACCAGCTGCGAGCAACACTGCGATGGCACCAAGCAGGTCGGACAGGGCTTCAAGGAATGCCCCGCGTATGTTCAGACTCTCCCCTTGGCCAGGACGGAGAATCGCCAAACTCAGCCCATTGCCAACGAGAGCGACCACTCCAAACACAGTCATGACTCCCGCAGACGCCACCTCCGGGTGGAACAGCCGCAAAATCGCCTCGACAATAATAAAGACCCCGACACTGAAGAGCAAGACTGCATTGATCACCGCTGCGAATATTTCAGCTCTTTGATAGCCAAACGTTCGAGCATCACTCGATGGCCGGCGAGCAAACCAGATCCCCAGGAGCGACAGGCCGATACCGGCGACATCAGTAGCCACATGACCAGCATCCGCCAGGAGAGCAAGCGAATGACCCATCAACCCACCTACCACCTCGGCAACCAAAACAGTCAGGCTGATGCCAAGTACAGACTTGAGTCGACCTCGATGAAGGCTGCCCGCGGTGGCAGGAGGGACATGATGGCCGTGTCCGGGCGTCAATCGCTTACGATCCAAAACTGGGATAATGGTCCGCACAAGGACCTATCACTAGTCTCATACCAACGTCCGGGGTCGTTGGACGATGACCAACCCATTCCTCCTGCTGCAGCTAGAACTCGCTCCGTCAACGACCTCCACGCTAAAGAGTCTATCGAAATCCCTGGACACAATGGACCTGAGTGCAACTTATGGGCCATCCTCTTCACACTCAGATGACCATACTGTAACGCCCGACTGAGAAAACACCATCTCGTTCTACTGCCTCTGACTCTGGCGGCCGGGGCACACCTGTGTACTCAGAATCGCCCTGCAACCTCCGGAGTCAATCCGTTCGGCTTCTCCGTGATGCCTCCACCAATGATGACGGTTCAGTTGTCAAAGAGTAAATGCATTATTTCGCAATTTCGTAATTTCTGATAGTGTAACCTATTGATGGCGGTAGTATTTCCAACATGGAACGAATCTCTCCAGCCCCCTCGCTCGCGAGTGCAACGCCCCTCTATGAACTCAAGGCAGAGTTCTTCAAGTCAATGGGGCACCCCATTCGCATCAGGGTCCTGGAGTTGCTCTCGGGAGGTCCCCTCAGCGTCGGTGATCTCAACGCTCAGATCAAGGTGAATGCACCTCACCTTTCCCAACAGCTGAACGTACTGAAGCGGGCAGGACTCATCACCTCAGAAAGAAACGACAAATACATCGTTTACTCACTCGCGTTTCCTGAACTCATCGAGTTGCTAGCTGTTGCCAGGCGAATTCTGATCGATGTCCTCGCCCAACGCAGCGATCTTCTGGTAGATCTCCAAGCCTCTCCTCCGCTGCCAGATCACCTCAACGTCAAGACACCCCACAACGGCTAACACTCCAATGCTCAAACAACTCCTCCGCCACATCATCCATACTGGAAGGGTCAGCGAGACCGAGCTCGCTCCGGTGCAGGCCCAGGAGAAGCCATCGTTCCCTTCGAGGTCTGTACACCTCCGTCATCTCGATGTCGGGTCCTGTAACGGTTGTGAACTCGAAATCAACGCTTGCTTTTCGTCGATCTATGACATCGAACGGTTTGGCATCGCTCTCGCAGCCTCACCACGTCACTGCGATGGTGTCCTCATTACGGGAGTGGTCACCAAGAACATGCTGCGTCCTCTTCATCAGACCATCGCAGCGGTCCCAGCTCCCAAGCGTCTCATCGCCATCGGCGACTGCGCCATCAACGGGGGTCCCTTTCTCAAAAGCTATGCAGTCGAAGGAACTCCGACCGATCTTGTTCCTCTTGACCTGACGGTTCCGGGTTGCCCGCCAGATCCGGCCACGATCGTCGCAGCCCTTCGACAGCTGAGTGGGAAGTGAACAGCCAAACACTCTCCTCGTATCGCTGGTGGCTGTCCGGCTGTTCAGCCCTCACCCTCGCTGTGGCGCTTGGGGGCGGAGTGCTCTCTGTTGCAGGCCTGAGTGGACATATTTTTGTCTTCACTGCCGCCTGGTTGCTACCTATTGCTGGCCTTCACCTCAGATTAGGTCCACTATCGGCCTTCTTTGATCTTCTGACGTCAATGATCGCCATCGCTGTCGCCGCCTACATGAGCACCTATTTCTCGCGACATAGGGTGCCGAGACTGACCTTACTGTTGATGCCAACTTTTGTGATTGCGATGTTGCTTGTCCCCATGGCAGCGACCTACTTTGACTTTTGGTTCTTTTGGGAGTCCATGGCCCTCACCTCTGCCTTGCTCGTCTTGACCCACTATCGCGACTCTACCTCTCGAACAGCAGGCCTCTTTTACATCGCCTACACCCAGGTTGGCTTCGCTCTGATCCTGGCCGCGACAGCATCACTCACCGCTCACTCCACCTCTAGTTTCTTGGATGGCCCATCAGCACATCTCCTTCCACTATCGAACCTTGTCTTCATCCTCAGTCTGTTCGGCTTTGCCTCGAAAGCGGGACTCCTGCCGTTGAACTCCTGGCTACCTCTCGCTCATCCTGCCGCACCAACTCCAGTCTCTGCCTTGATGAGTGCAAGCATGGTCAACCTCGGTATCTACGGCATCGTTCGTATCGACCTCATCACTCCTGGTCAAAGCTGGTGGGGGATACTGATGATCATTATCGGCCTCTCAACAGCAACCTATGGGGCACTCCATGCCCTCGTCTCATCCGACATCAAAAGACTCCTGGCCTTCTCGACAAGTGAGAACCTTGGCATCATCGTCACCGCACTCGGAGCCTACGAACTACTCCGGGCAACCCACTTTGTCGTCCTTGCGGAACTCGCTTTGGCAGCGGCGATCCTCCATCTCATCGGACACGGACTCTTTAAGTCTCTCGCATTTATCACCGCTGGGCGACTTATCGATGACGCCGGAACTCGAGACATCGATCAGATGGGTGATATGATTCACCGCTCGCCACTTGCCAGTGCTGGGTTCGGCGTCGCCAGCCTCGGTGCCACCGGCCTCCCTCTTGGTGCTGGCTTCATCGGAGAATGGCTCCTCCTTCAAGCGCTGATCCACACACCACCAACGGCACCAATCCTGTTGCGCGTTGTGATGCCGATCGCGCTTGCCCTGCTCGCTTTGACCGTAGGCCTCAAAGTAGCTGCGATGACTAAGTCGTTCGGCATTGGAGTACTCTCCAGACAGCGGTCTCCCCATAGGCCTACCATAGAGCGCAAACTCGTGGCTGTATCGATCGACACCACCGTAATCTCTCTGTTGGTGCTAGCAAATCTCCTCTTTGGGGCTCTGCCCAATCTCGCTGACCCACTCTATCGACGCGTCGCGAAACTGCTGGTACCTCACGGGATACCTACTCACATCGGCCTCTCCGTGATTCTCACGCCATTGAAGGGAAATATCTCCCCTATTGTTATCCTCATCGAAGTTGCCTGCTTCACCATCGCCACCGCTATCCTGGTCGAAGGTCGCATACGATCCAATGGGAGGGTGATCAACGCCGATCTATGGAATTGTGGAGGCGGAGAGCCTCGTGTCCGAATGCAGTACAACTCCACTTCCTTCGCCCAGCCCCTCGAGACGATCTTCGCGAGTACACTTCGGCTCCAGGAGCGCACTGCAGCTGATCACTCAGACCCGAGTCGTCTCATCGTCGCCACGGTGAGCTATGAGCGCTCGCGAGCTGACATTGTCGCTTCGACGCTCCATCGTTTGGTGGCCCAAAGTGTAGCCCAAGCGTCACAGCTTATGCGTCGCGCCCATCCCGGCAACATGCGACTCTACGTACTCTACGGTGCGATCGGACTCCTCATCATCCTGCTGGTTGCTAGATGACCGTACTGCTTCAGATCGTCCTCTTCCTCCTCCTTGGCCCGGTGACGATCGGCCTCATTCGTAAGATCCATGCCCTGCTAGAGGGTCGAAGAGGCGCCTCCCTACTCCAACCATTTCGACATTTTCGCCAGCTATGGCAGAAAGAAACGATCGAACCTACGGGGGCAAGCGTAGTCTTCCGTTTTGCTCCCTATCTCCTCCTCGGGACAAGCCTCACCATCGCCGCCGCAGCCCCTTTTATCGCTACCTCTGACGGCCTTGGCTCTTCGTCAGATCTCTTCGTCGTGGTTGGACTACTCTTCATCGGCAATATCGCTATGGCGCTCGCTGGACTCGACCTCGGCACCTCCTTTGGAGGTATGGGCGCCTCCCGCGAACTCACCGTCTCGTCACTCGTTGAACCGACACTGCTCGTCGCAATCTTTGCTCTTTCCATCCCTGCTCACTCCAGCTCGCTCGATGTTATCTGCCGCAGCGTACTCTCGAATCCGGGGCGACTCTTCGCACCAGCGGACCTGCTAGCCCTCGGCGCCTTCATCGTGGTGGTGATTGCGGAGACCAAGCGACTCCCTATTGACAATCCAACGACGCACCTCGAACTCACCATGATCCACGAAGCGATGCTGTTGGAGTACTCCGGCCCTCGTCTCGCCGTCGTGGAGTGGGCCTCCGACATTCGCCTTTCGCTCCTGCTCGGCCTTATCGCGAACCTATTTTTTCCGATCGGGATCGTCGATCGGACAAGCGACTCCTACACGCTGCTCATATCGATCACGGTGCTCATCGTCAAGGTGCTGGTCCTTGCGGCGGTCATTGCCTTCGCAGAGACCGCACTCGCTAAGATCAGGCTTGGAAGAATCCCTGAGCTACTCTCAGGATCCTTCATTCTCGCCTTCCTGTCGATCATGATCTCGTTCTTTGCGGGCGGTCGATGAGATGAACGTTCTGATCCAGCTCTGTCCTGCTTTACTCCTGCTCACAGGTATTTTGATTGCTGCCTTCCGGGATCTTCGGGTCCAAACATCGATCCTGCGCCTGCAAGGGATCGTACTGGGCCTTCTGCCAGGGCTACTCGCTATCGAAGCACACTCGGTCGCGCTCGCCATTGCAGGCGTTCTTGAACTTGGCATTCGGGGTATCCTACTACCGGGGTTGCTCATGCGTACCGTCAAACGCCTACCCGCAGAGGCTGACCCAGCCCAGGTGCGCAACACCGCTAGCTCTTTTCTCCTCTCTGGCCTCCTCAGCGTGATCGCCTATCTGGCGTTTCTTCCCCTCACGCGGGCGACCCATACCACCCTCGCTCAATCGAGCTTTATCGGTCTCGCCCTCATCTTCTTTGGCATACAGGTCCTGCTCGTACGGCGTCGGGCGGTCGGTCAGATTATTGGCTTCTTGATGATCGACAACGGGATCGATGCCTTCGGCTTCCTTGCCACCCTAGGGGTACCCTTCGTGCTGGAGCTCGGCGGCAGTCTTGACCTGGTGTTTGTGATTCTGATACTCGCGATACTCACCAATCGAATGGTGATCAAATTCGAGGGCACCGACATCGATGATCTATCAGCCTTGGGGGAACGATGAGCGCAGCTATCGCCCTGTACACCGCACTCGGTATCCCTCTTATAGCGATCGGAGTAGCAAACCTGCAGCGATCGCACCGGGTTCCATGGATCGCTACGCTCATCGCGGACCTTGGCATCATCGCCGTTGGCATCTTCGTTGTACTCGCCCGCCCTGAGCGCGCAGTGGCTGCGGACAACTTCCGCCTCGACCAGTTGGCTGGCATCATGTTGCTCGTGATTGGATCGGTTGCGGCGCTCGCTAGTGCAACAAGTCGCGCCTATCTCGACCACCAGCTCGAGGGTGACCCGCTGACCGAAGAGAAGCGCCGACTCTACTGGAACCTCTTCAACCTCTTCACCCTGACCATGATTCTGGCTGTCGTCTCAAACAACCTTGGCATCACCTGGATCGCCGTCGAGGCCACCACCGTCTCTACCACCTTCCTGGTGGGCTTCAAACGAACTCCCAAATCGCTTGAGGCCGCCTGGAAATACGCCATCATCTGCTCCTTCGGCCTATCCGTCGCCCTCCTTGGGGTCGTCGTACTCTACTTTGGTGCAACGAAGGCAGGAATACCAGGATCGCAAGCCCTCCTCATCAACGTCCTGCTGCGCCATGCCAGTGAGCTCAATCCTGACATCGTACGCATCGGAATTGGTCTCTGCATCATCGGTTTTGGTGCCAAGGCCGGTTTGGTTCCCTTCCACACCTGGCTACCCGATGCCCATTCTCAGGCTCCGGCCCCAATATCTGCCATGATGTCTGGAGTGCTGCTCTCTGTGGCTAGCTCGGTGGTACTTCGCGTCGTTGAACTCTCGACGACTATTCTCGGACCCTCTTATGGCCGACTTCTTCTGCTGACGATTGGCATCCTCACCATGGGGATCGCAGCACTGTTGATTATCGGACAGACAGAGCTCAAGCGAATGCTCGCACAGTCGTCGATGGAACAGATGGGCCTCGTCGCAATCGCCATCGCCATCAACAGCGAACTCGCCATCGCAGCATTACTGCTCCACATCGTTGTCCACGGCATCGCGAAGAGTTCCGCATTTATCACCGCCGGTCAGATGGAGGAGACAACAGGCAAGCATCAGATTGCCGATATCGCGGGAATGTTGCGGACCCACCCACAGATTGCCCGTGGCTTCATCCTCGCCGTGGTCGCGCTCGTCGCACTCCCACCCTTCGGGCTCTTCTGGAGTGAGGCAGGTATTATCACCGCAACCGTGCAAGCGGGTTATCTACTCCCAGCCATCCTTGTCGTGCTCCTACTGTTGATCGCTTCGGTTGGACTGGTCCGTGCGGGGCTTTCCCTGACGATCTCTGAACCTCGCAACATCAGCAATCACATCACAAGACCGGTTGGGTCATCAATACCAATTCTGGTCGCAACTCTCGTCGCAGCCGTGGTTGGTCTGCTTGGTACACCAACGACGCACATCATCACCCATGTCGCCTCCAACATTCTCCAACGAGTCTGAATCATGTCTAGCAAGGTCCCCACCAGAAGTCTTAAATCCCAAGAGCTTGCCCCGGCGCTCTCCGCCGCTCTCCGATCCGGAGGGCGGGTGGCCTTGGTGGGCGCAGAGGATCGACAGGAAGATGGAATCATCGAGATCGCCTACGTGCTGGTCAATACGCCAACAGCACCACTCATGGAGTGGACGGTACCGCTCGAGCGGTCTGATCCACAACTCCCTTCAATGGCATCTCTTGACTTCTCAATTGGCCGATTCGAACGAGAGATCGCCGATCAATTTGGTGTCACTCTAATCGGACATCCCCAACCAGCACGATTGGTCAAACATGCGCACTGGCCGGAAAACTACCATCCGCTCCTCAATGATGCTGCCCCCAGCCCGGGAAGTTTGGCCGATGAGACAGATTATAAGTTTCTTGAAGTCGACAGCGATGCTATCTACGAGATCGGCGTGGGTCCGGTACATGCAGGTATCATTGAGCCAGGCCACTTTCGGTTTTCGGCGGTCGGTGAATCAATCATCACCATGAAAGCACGACTCTGGTTTGTGCATCGAGGTATCGAAAAGTTGTTCGAAGGACGGTCCTATCCTGAGGCCATCGTTCTCGCCGAGAAGATCTCCGGGGACACCTCGATTGGCCACTCACTCGCAATGGCCGAGGCTGTCGAGGATGCACTAGGGATCGAGATCGACCCAACGAGCACGCTCGTACGCCAACTCCTCCTTGGCATGGAGCAGGTCTACAACCTTGTCAACGATATTGGGGCTATCGCGAACGACGTTGCCTTCTCCATCATTCATGCCTTCACTGGCGTCCAGCGCGAGTACATCATGCGCGAAAACAAGCGTCTCACTGGCCATCGACTGCTGCGCGGGTCCCTCAGACTCGGGGGTGGAGAGCTTCGCGAGCAACCCAATCCCGATTTCTTTCTGGACCGATTGGCCGCGATGAATGAGATTATCGATATCTTTACCTCCAACGTCATGGCCATGGACAGGCTGAAGGGAACCGGCATCCTCGACACCGTAGATGCCAAGGCGATCGGGTGTGTTGGTTACGTCGCGCAGGCCTCCGGTGTCCCCGTTGCACAGATAGAAGCTCCTTCGCGCTTTACCGCGGTCGACCATGACACCCCGGCAGACACTCACTCCAATGGAGGGCAGAACTCCGGGAAGGAATCCTCGTATGCCGGGGACGTTGCCGCCCGCCTCGACGTGCGGATCGAACAGCTGCGCGCAACCCTTCTCCGTCTCGCTGAGCTATCGAAACGACTTGGGACCATGCCGGCGTCCAATGTGGGTTGCGATCAAAGCTACTCTTCACTCCGAACCAACGGTGTCGGCTGCGTCGAGAGCTGGCGGGGGAGACTCACCCATCGGGTCATCACTGAGAATGGGAGGATTCTACGAGCAAAGATAGTTGATCCCTCCTTCTTCAACTGGCCGGCGGTCTCGGTCTCTCTCCGCGGAGCGATGGTGGCCGACTTTCCACTGATCAACAAGAGTTTCAATCTCTCGTATGCCGGCAACGATCTCTAGGAGTTCGCATGCTGTCAATCCAACTGACGCTCTCACGCAGTCGTGTATCCCAGTGGCAGTAGGCCTCTGGAGTGATCCACCTGCAGGAAGCAACCGCACAGTTGAACAAAGGATCAGATCGAATCCATGGCCATCTCAAAGGATTGGCTCCTGGTGCACGCGAAGGTTCACCTAGCCCAAAATGACCCCGTGCGGTCCTCCGTTGTGGCGTTGTAACTGGACGTATTCAAAAGGTACCTGCCTAGAGTAGGCACGGAGAAAGGCCGCTCAACTGGGGTGGAGCACTTTTGGAGAGGGAAGTTCGGCCGAGCGGTTCAATCGTCGGTAGTAGCGATTGGCAGGCACGCAATCCGGTCAGCACAACGCTGTGGAACTCGTATCACTTTCTGTCGTGCACGAAGACCCGCGACGAGTACCACGGATGACTTTGGAACGCCGCCAACTCGGGCGATCAGCGCAGTAACCGCAGCGTTGGCCTTTCCATCAATAGGTCGGTCTCGCACGTCGACACGCAACGATCCACTCTTCAACCGAACGATTCCCTCGATCCTGCGTCCGGGGCGCACCACGATATGAAGATCGACCGTGCCCTCAGTCTGACCCGCCATGAAGCGAGACTAGTGTCCGTGACACTCGGGGGAGTCCACGACGTGAAGGCTTACTCTCACCTGCCTCTGTGCACCAGGAGCCAATCCTTTGACACTCGCAAGCACCGCATGACTACCTCACCACTCGACACCACCCTCGCGGTGTGCCGTGACAGGGCTATTCGGTATCGTTCCGTCCTATACGTGACGGTCATGACTATCCGATCAGTCTCAACTCGGCAACAGCGATCCAGGTCGCAACACCAACGATCGCCATCGTCCACCCTCCGGGCAGTTGAGCATCACGAGGAGGAGTCCACAACAGACGACCATCGCGGGTCGAGTAGCAACGACCGCTGGCGGTCGATCCTTGACCGACCCAGGTGAGCATGACTCAGGTTATCCTTCTAAAACCCAATGACCGTTGCGCCCTCAATCGCGTAGCGCACAAACGCGTCGCGGGCATACTGGAGCGTAAAGCCGCGCTTACGTAGAACCTCCTCAACACCGGCTGCCTGAGCTGCGTTGAGGCATGCCCCAACTGGAACTCCAGCTGCGATGAGGGCGTCGAGCTGATCGTTGTACGCCTTGACCTCGGTGCTACCATCGCGATCGGTCAGCGCAGCCTGCGCTGCGCCAAAGCAATAGACCTCGAGCTCGACCTGCTGTTCACCAGCCACCTGACGGACTCGCTCGGCGACGTGCGATCCTGCTGACAGCGAACCTGCGTCCCCATGAAGCAAGTGAATAACGACCTTTGCCACGGAATACTTCCCTTCTGTGCGGATGGGGTTGCTACCTTATGGTAGCGGTCACCCCAAGGAGCTCATGAAACTCTTCGATAGTTTGCGGTGCCTCACCAAGCATTGGCACTACCACCACCCGATCACCCGCGTACTGGGCAACCTCCTGGAGGATCTCGGCCTCGCGCATGGCTCTGGCCCGAAGCATCGGATCCGTCACCCTCGCAGCCAAGAGGCTCTGGTTGACAACCCAAGCCTTTGGGTGGATGCCAGCACGCTCCAGGTCCGCCTGGAGCGAAGCCGCTTCGTGGACGGGAGTGGCCTCAGGTAGCGTGACCACAACAACCGAGGTGTACTCTGGATCAGAGAGTCGTTCGAGCAGTTGCATGACCTCCGGCGACTCACCACCACCCTGGCGAGCCGCCTCGCGGTGATAGGTCTGCGCTGAGTCCAACAGGAGCACAGTATGTCCAGTTGGGGCCGTATCCGCGACCACAAAGTGATCATTGGCATGGGCAACAACACGTGCAAACTCGCCAAAGACGGCGATCTCCTCCGTACAGGGTGAACGCAAATCCTCCTTGAGGACTGCAAGTGCATCTTCCCCGAGACCTGTACCAGCCCGCGCGAGCACCTCCGCAGTATAGGAACGCGTCACCACTTCAGGATCGATGCGGCCGACATGAAGCTGACTAGCAACGCTTTGACCTGCACCCGCGAGCACAGCCCCAAGATGGTCAGCTGGATCGGTGGTCGTGAGTTCGACCTCATGACCCCGGCGCGCTAACTCGAGGGCGACCGACACTGCGAACGTAGTTTTCCCAACTCCGCCCTTACCCATGGCCAGCACAAGGCCACTGCCCCGTCGCGCTAGCTCGTCGATCAAATCATCAAGGGCGCGCGTCTCTCCGATCGCCACCTCCTGGCTGACAGGACCTTCCTGTCTGACGCCATTCACAAAGGCTCGCAAACCATCGATGCCGTCCAAGCTAAAATCAACGAGCCCAACCTCGTCACGATCGATCCCAGCCAGTGTTGCTGGCAAATTTTGAACAAGCAAACGCGAACGAGCCGCCATGGCGTCAGCCAGAGGATCTCCATCACCAGTGGCGACGAATACTCCGTTGAGTACGAGGCGCTGGCGTCCAATACCGAGCGCACCGAGTTCCAGCGATGCTCGGGCCGCCTCTTCGATCGCGATGGCATCGGGTCGTGCCACCAGAACCAAGACCGTCTTGGTGGCATCAGCAAGGGTTGCTACTGCGCGGCGATAACGATCCTGTTGATTGCTCAAACCTGCAAGCGGTCCGATGCAAGAGGTCCCGAGCGTGTTGGTGTCGATGAAGTCGCTCCAGGCACCCGGCAGGGCAAGCAGGCGCAACGTATGGCCGGTTGGTGCGGTATCGAAGATGACATGGTCGTACTTGTCGGTCGCACTTGGCTCCGCCAGCAATGTCGTAAACTCGTCGAAGGCAGCGATCTCAACCGTACACGCCCCTGAGAGCTGTTCCTCAATGCTCCTGAGGGCGGATTCGGGTAGAAGCCCCCGATAGGGACCGACGACCCGCTCACGATAGGTCGCGGCGCTCGCCACTGGGTCGATATTCATTGCATCCAGACCAGGCATCACCTGGTTGGGAAGCGGTCCGAGTGAGGCCCCAAGTACCTCGTCGAGGTTGGAGGCTGGGTCCGTCGAGACTAGAAGCACTCGTTGACCTTGATCAGCTAGGCTGACCGCGGTCGCCGCTGCGGTAGAGGTCTTACCGACCCCTCCCTTCCCAGTGAAGAAGAGAAAGCGCGGCGGAGCGTTCAACAGGCCTTCGAGAATCTTTGGCTTGCTAGCCACAACAGCCCGATCCACTCGGCCCAGCGCTCTCGGTACCCATCGAGACAAGCGTCGCGTCCTCACCACCACAGCAGGCCGTGTCGGTCGGCGTGGTGACCGCACTTGGCTCAACACTCGCTGCATCGCCTTGGCTCTGTCCAGAGAGAGCTCGTAGAGACCAGGTGACCAACTCATCACGCGTTGGGTAACGCCCGAAGGAGAGCAGTTCGCCTCCGACGACGACCGCTGGCAGCGCGCCTTCGCCCTCCCGTGCGAGCAGCTCTTGGATAACCGGGTTCTCCACAAAGCTGCCTGGCTCCTGCGAGAGGTTGTGTCGGACCACCGCGACCCCTTGACCGCCAAGCCAGGTCAGATCGGCAGCAAATGTCGACAGTGCGGGGTCAACACTTGGCCCACAGACACCTGTCGAACAACACATCGCTGGATCAAAAACCTCCACTATTGCCACCGCTGCTACCTCCTCATGCATCAGAGCACGATTACCGATAATCATTCGAGCATCGGTAATCGTCGAACAACGATAAGTATAGCACAGTACGCAAAACCACCTTCCATGGACTGATCGAATCCAGGTGTCTCGCCATCTACTTCGTCGCGAGTGTAAGCACTGACGCGCTGACTTCGCCCAAAGCCGAGCAGACTGTCACCCATCAAGATGGTTGTCACATGGCAACAGGCCGACCCAGACCGACGAGATCCTCCCCATATCCAGAAGGGAGGCCGAGATTACGTCTACGACGGCGAACTCAGCCCCTTGGCAGCTACCCCACCTCTGGCCTGGCATAGGGGACAATCTCTTTACGGCAAGAAGCCTCTCTGCAGCTAGAAGAAAGCCACAGACAGCGCATGCCACAGACCTTGGGACGGTCGCGCCGCTGCGGATCCAGGATCGCTTAGGGGAGCAGTTCTGTGACCTCGGATCGCTCACCCAACAGTTCGTCTCTGGTCGTCGCGATCGCGGCCTTGGCGGCTTCGCTGTGTTCAAGTCCAGTGACGATCTCCCAGGAGTTCCCATCCGAGCGGATCGGGAATCCAAACTGGAGGCCCTCAGGAACGTCGTACTCTCCATGAGAGATCACCCCGACCGATACCCAGTCGTCGGCAGGCGTGGGAGTAGCGATCGAACGGACTGTGTCGATCACTGCATTCGCGGCGGACGCCGCGGAGGATGCTCCGCGAGCCTCGATAATCGCAGCTCCTCGCTTTTGCACGGTGGTGATAAACTCGCCGTTGAGCCAGGTGTGGTCGCTGATCACCTTTGGCACCTCGGTACCATCGATCTCGGCATGGTGGTAGTCCGGGAACTGTGTCGCTGAATGATTACCCCAGACCGCCATTTTGGTCACCGAAGTGACCGGCTTGTCAGCTTTTCTTGCCAGTTGCGTCATCGCACGGTTCTGGTCGAGCCGCATCATGGAGAACCAACGATCAGCCGGAACCTCCTTACCGTTCTCCCTCGCGATGAGACAGTTCGTGTTGCAAGGATTACCGACTACCAGCACACGGACGTCACTCGCCGCGGAGGTAGCGATCGCCTGACCTTGTGGTTTGAAGATGCCGCCGTTGATACCAAGCAGATCTCGCCGCTCCATCCCTTGCTTGCGCGGGACTGACCCGATCAGCAGCGCCCAGCTCACCCCGTCGAAGCCAACCTTCAGGTCACTGGTACTCACGATGTTGACGAGATTCGGGAAGGCGCAGTCATCGAGCTCCATCACCACGCCCTCAAGCGCACGCATCGCTGGGTCGATCTCAATCAGCCGCAGCTCCACTGGCACATCAGCACCAAAGACATCGCCGGCGGCGATCCGAAACAATAATGAGTAGCTAATCTGTCCTGCCGCGCCCGTGACGGCTACCTTCAATGGGTCTTTCATTTTTTCTCTTCCCTTCTCATCAACCTTCAACTTCTCCACCAACACGTACCTGTCAATCCAACCGGTGTCGCCAGCGATAGATCCCGCCAAACGACGCGGTATCTCAGGCCAAACGTCGTCTAGATTCGCTCCGCTATCGCGTGGCCAAACTCTGAGCAGGAGACCTCGGTTGCACCCTCCATAAGCCGAGCGAAATCGTAGGTTACGATCCTGGCCGCGATGGTCTCCTCAAGCGCGCGAGTGATATCGTCCGCCACATCCTGGAGGCCGAGATACTCAAACATCATGACACCCGAGAGGATCACCGATCCTGGGTTCACCTTGTCCAGTCCCGCATACTTCGGTGCGGTACCATGGGTCGCTTCAAAAACACCATGACCAGTGACGTAGTTGATGTTGCCACCGGGTGCGATACCAATTCCACCTACCTGTGCGGCCAGGGCATCGGAGAGATAGTCCCCATTGAGATTCATTGTTGCGATCACATCGAATTCATCTGCTCGAGTAAGGACCTGCTGGAGAGCATTGTCAGCAATGGCGTCCTTGACAAGCAGGCGGTCACCGGGATCACCGTGACATTCCTCCCAGCTCACTGCCCGATCTGAGAACTCCTCTTTGACCAGTTCGTAACCCCATGAACGAAAAGCGCCCTCAGTGAACTTCTGGATGTTGCCCTTGTGGACCAGCGTGACGCTACGGCGATGATGTGCGAGCGCGTACTCAAGCGCTGCTCTAATCAGCCGTTGGGATCCTGTCTTCGAGATCGGCTTAATGCCGATACCCGAGTCGCTTCGAATCTCCCAGCCGAAGTTGTCATGCAGAAATTCACGGAGCTTGGCTGCCTCCGGAGTACCCTCTGCCACCTCAAGACCCGCATAGACATCCTCCGTGTTCTCCCGGAAGATCACCATATCCACAAGTTCGGGATGGCGTACTGGTGATGGCACACCCTGAAACCAACGGACAGGGCGAAGACACACATAGAGATCCATGATCTGGCGAATGGCGACGTTCAGAGAGCGGATCCCGCCACCGACCGGCGTCGTGAGCGGCCCCTTGATGCCGACTCGATACTCACGGAAGGCCTCGATAGTCGCCTCGGGTAGCCACTCACCCGTCTCGCGATACGCTTTCTCGCCAGCGAGAACCTCCTTCCAGGAGACACGCTGACCATGCTTTTTTAGCGCTGCGTCAAAGACATGCTGGGCCGCGGGCCAAATATCAACACCGGTCCCATCACCCTCGATATAGGGCAATACAACGTCCTTGGGAACCACCAATTTGCCCTGTGGATCAAGGGTCAATTTCTCAGCCATGGGCTCATTCTACTCTTCGGAGACCACTGCCTTCCAATCAAGGAGAGAGATGACGTGCAATGGTCTCGCCACAACTAGGCCCGACCCCCAAGCACCGCCTAAACGGCAGAGTCAAGACGTCAGAGTCTAAACGTCAGAGTCAAGACGTCAGAGTCAAGACGTCACGGGAGCAACCGAGCAGGGATCTACCCTGCCAGATCCAACAGTGGAGTTCATCACAGTTAGCTATCGACTGAACGCCGTAGCCGCCAAAGATTGACATCATCTAGTTCGTCGGGGCTTGGAAAGAGAGAGGCGTCATGCAACCCGGCCACCAGCGCATCCACATCGTCAGGTGCACCAACAAGCTCACGAGCGAATCGCTCGGCTCGCGCGCGCACCTCTGCCAAGGTGATCCCAAAAACCGACGCCATCACCGAATGGGCCGGGTCCTCGTCGAGATACTGGTTCATCGCGTCGATCCACGACGTGCTCCCAAAAACCGATGGGCCAATCGTCGCCATCACCAGCTCCACGAAGGCCTGTACCACCGCCATCGTGGTCTGCAGTTCTGCGACGTTGGCTACCTGAGCAGGACTCGTCGATTGCTGCAGCATGGCCGTTGGGTCAAAGTTCGTGAGGAAATTGGGATCTGACATGGCACCCTCGGCGAAGCTCTCCATCATGCGGGTGGTGTCGGCCTTGAGGTCCAGGAGGTAGAGTCGGAGCTGGGTATCGAACCTATCGAGAATGATTGGCTGTGCCATAATCCGAGAGACGATGAGTTCTCGCATACTCCAGTAGAGCGCCACCTCGTCTAGTGGTACGTTAATCGCGGCAGACACCCGTTGGAGGTTGCCCACCACCACGCCAAGATCACCAGGAGGGGTGAGCGGTAGCAAGAGATCCTGAGAGCCCAGGGCTGACAATGCATAATGGCCAACCAATGACCCAACCTGTGCATTAGAAAACATTGGGCCTAATGAGGCCGACAACGACGCCGCAAGTGAGGCAAAATCCGTCTCTGAACCCAAGGAAAGGTCCATAGAACCAGGCTGCGAACCGGATGAAACACTACCTGACAGTGCCGACGCAAGCAGGTCGAGATAGGACTTTAACCCCTCAAGACAGCGCTCGGCGATATCGACAGGGCGTTCAACAACAAGACGTCGACGAGACCAGGGGAGGTTCGACAGAAATCCCACCGCCTCGAGGTGTCGGGTTGCAAGGTCGAATAGAGACTCCACTCTTGTTCGCTCGCTCATAGCTGGGAGCTCGTTGGCAACATCAGCACCCAATGCAAGACCCATAAACTGCCTGCGCAGGCCTTGCGGATCAATGTTTGCCGATCCGATCGCCTTCATGATGTCATCCATCATGAATTGAAACGGATTGATCGGCTCATCAGAATCGGCCACCACTACCTCCACAAGATCGACGACACCGCATCTAAGTGTAGCCGAGACCGGGCGTCCGGGAAGTTTGTCACTCGCCGATCAGCGGGCATCGCGTCAAAGATCTGCCCCAAGAGCCTCCTCGACATCTCCGGCTGAGACCGACCTAAGAAGCAGGTGTGAATACCGATATTTGGCGCCGATTCACCAGCTGGAGAGCCTATCCTTTTATTGGTGGGTAGCCTGAAAAGGTCAGGCATCACGAGGAGGAGTCAATCAAATGGAGGCACCACGGCCGCAGTTACCGTGGCGAGTTCAGACGCGCCGTCATTGGCTCGAGCTGACCGAGGATCCTCTCGACGTCGCCTCTGCCTATGACTTTCTCAACCGAACGGACGCAGGTGGTGTGGTGCTCTTCTCTGGAACCGTTCGCACCTACTCCTCCGAGATGGACCAGGTTTCAGCGATCCATTACGAGGCATATCTTGACCTCGTTGCCGATCGTCTCGGTGAGATCGCGGCAACCATCGAGGAGACCTTTGAAGAGATTCGGGCTCTTGTTCTTGTTCATCGCCTCGGCGAGGTGCCGGCGGGTGCCGCAAGCGTCCTCGTGGGCTGTGGCGCCGGACACCGAGACGCCGCCTTTGGCGCGAGCCGCTACGGCATTGATACCATCAAGGTCGCCGTCCCGATCTGGAAACAAGAGATCAACCAGCAGGGGGCGCAATGGTCAGGATCGGCTACGCCTCTCCAAGATATTCCATCCATTAAGAAAGGTTCCAATGGCTGAGCTTTTATACGTCTTGATCCCCATCGGCTTCGTCGTTGTCGTCGGTGTCCTCAGCTCGCTCCATCGAGTCAAGCCAGTCTCGATCGATGATGGGGTTCGCTCCTTCGACAGCATGCGCCGGGCCCTCGACAAGCGACACCCTAGCGAGCAAACCTCACCAGGCGCCAGATCCGCGCGCTCGTAGATGGCGCTGATCACCCTCGACATCGGTGCAGCATTCAGCCGCATCCAGGTCGCTAACGAGCCAATCTTGACAGTCGCCTCCGAGGCCGCCTATGACCTTGACCGCAAGACGGTGAAGGTCATCGGTGCCAAGGCTAGCCAGGAGGTCTTGCGCAGCGGTTCCAAGACCCGGCTGGTCAAGATTATGGAGCGGGGTGCACCAGCTGACCCCGAGGTCTTGAGTGGCTTTCTTACACACGCCCTCCGGTCCATTGGTGTACGCTCTTTTGGACGGAGCGAGGTACTCGTTGCGGCCACGACACATGCCTCACAGCTCGATATCGCTTCGCTCAAGCGTTGCATTCAGAAGCTGAATGCAAAGGCCGTCACCCCGGTAGAGACACCGATCGCAGCAACCGCTGGCATCGATCAGGATGTGCTCGGCGAGATCGGCACCATGACGGTTGTTTTCGGCGAATCACTCGTCGAGGCGGGGATCGTCTCCTTTGGTAAACTCGCCGCTCGGATGACGAGTCCGACTGGTATGAGTTCGTTCCGGAGTGCGATTCGCGAATCCGTAAAGGCTACCTGTGATCTTGTCATCTCAGAGGAGGTGGCCAACGACATCCTGACTGAACTGATCGATTTCCAACGCACCCATCGCGGAGCTCAGGCCAAGATATGGGGAAGAAGCTTAGCCAACGGCGAGAGCGAGAGCGGCGTGATCACTGAGGATGTGATCTTCGCTGCCATTCTGCCAAGTCTTGACCTCATCGCTCAAACGATCACATCGTGCATCTCGCAGGCCCCCAACCAACTGGTGACCGACGTCGCAGACAGGGGGCTATGGTTGCTCGGCGGTGGGGCGCATCTCCTGGGACTGGCGCAGGAACTCGAACGACGTCTTGGTGTGCAAGTGCACACGATCGCTGAGCCCGAGCTCGCTGTCGTTCGCGGGCTCTCGGCGATTCATGCGGCAAACCCAACCAAGATCTTCTGGTGAGGGGCTCTATTGGTAAGGGTCTCGCTCAAGATCGACAAAGAGCTGGCGAATCTGCGCATCCCGGTCATCTCGGAGTGCCTCAACGGCTCTATCGATCTCGGGTGATGAAAATGCCACCGAGATCACCAACGCCCTTCGACGAAGGTAGACGTTTTTAGAGGCAAGAGCTGCGAGCACAACCGGTATCGCGCGCGGGTCTCCGATCGCGCCAAGACTCGCCAATGCAGCCTCCTTCACCAAAGGTTCAGCATGGTCCATAGCGAGCTCGATCAGGCGAGGGACAAGCGTAGGGTCCTCCAACTCGCCTGCGACGAAAGCTCCAAACTCGGCGACGAGCCAGGAGGGGTCACCCATCCATCGCTCAGCGTGTGCCGTCCTGCGCTGCTGGCCTGGAACCGCGGTGACGGCGGCGATGCCAACCCGAGGATCTGGGTGTGCAAGTGCCACACCCAACAACTCCTCGTCTGGACCAAATCTGTGTTGATACGCTCGATGCCCCTGCGCCAAAAGCTCGGGGGGCAACACCTCGAGCAGGGATTTCAGTTCCTCGCGACTCCCGTGGAGGAGGATCTCGAGCTCATGAGTCACGACGAGCTCCAGCGATCGTGAAGAGGGCGACCGCCGTGGCGGCGCTCACATTGAGCGAGGCCACCGATGGTGCCATAGGAATCTTGGCCAAGAGATCGCAGCGCTGCCGTGTCAGCCGCGCAAGACCATCACCTTCCGCTCCAACAACAAGCGCCAGGGGTTCTGTGAGGAGGCTGGACTCGGCGAGAACGGTATCGGCTTCGGCTGCGAGGCCAACGATCCACACCGAATGTTTCTGCAGGAGGGTCAACGCAGCAGGGATCCCTGCGACCACCGCAAAATCGAGATATTCGATAGCACCAGAGGCGACTTTGGTCACCGCTGGCGTAACAAGAGCACCACGACGCTCGGGCAGGACGACCCCGTTCACGCCTGCCGCAGCTGCACTGCGTAGGATGGCACCCAGATTCTGTGGGTCCTGTATCCGGTCGAGTACCAGCAACAAAGCATTGACCCCGACTAAATCCTCAAGGGCCACAGATCGCAGGGGTTCCGCAATAGCGAGGACCCCTTGTGGCTGAAAAGAGGACGCTCGTTCTCGAAAGGCACTCTCTCCGACCTCACGCACCCGTACACCCAGTGCCGTCGCTAGATGGGTGATCTCTTCATCGACTGTCGTTCGCTGACACCATACCTCGCGCACCACCCGGCGCCTAGCCCGTAAAAGCTCAAGCACGGCCCGACGACCCTCCACCTGGGTTCCCCCAACGTTGCGCTCGGTCATAGGAGCGACGCCACGACCAGGGTTGCAATCCCGAGGCCTGCACCAATGGCACCAAGGCCTTCAGCGCGTTTGGCCTTCACCAAGACCGCAGTTCCCAGGACGACCTCGAGTGCTTGTCCTAATGCACCAAGTGATGGTCCAAGACGCGGACGTTCTGCGATGATAGTGGCATCGATGGAGTGAACCTGATACCCCTTTGCGACAACCTCTCTGAGGCATTGACCAAGTAGCTCCATCGAGTCCGCACCACGCAATGCAGGATCGGTGTCGGAGAAAAGATCGCCGATTCCACCGATACCAGCGGCACCAAGGATCGCATCGGCCACCGCATGCGCGAGGCAATCTCCGTCGGAGTGACCGACCAGGCCAGGAGGACCAAAGTGCTCGCCAGCAAGGATCAGGTCACCACCGCCGTCGGGGTCGAAGGGGTGAATATCAAAGCCAAGGCCGACCCTTGGAGTGCGCAGGCGATCGAGATCGCTACGCACGGTGACCTTCGCGGCGAGCTCCTCGCCTGCAACGACCGTGACCGGATAACCCAACTGCTCAGCGATGGCGGCTTCGTCGGTCGCATCTCGATCCGCCTGGACCACCTCAGCCAACACCTCTTGAGCGAAACCCTGCGGAGTCTGCACGCGAACGATCCTGCTTCGATCGAGAGTCTCGCGAACCATACCCTGTTCCACCAGCTTCAGCGTATCGGCAGAAGCAATGGCTGGCACAACGGCCGCGCACCCGCGGGCAAGCGCCGCGACCACCCGCTCAAACAACGCCTCCGAGGCGAAGGGACGTGCCGCGTCATGGATGAGGACATAGTCAAAACCATCACCCAACGCTCGAAAGGCATTAGCGACGGATCCTGAACGGGTATCGTCACCATAGGTGTAAACCAGCTCTGGCGTAGAGTCCGGGAGCCGGACACCTACTGGCAGCGCCACCACGATTCGGTTTGAGACAGACCTTGCATGGGCGATCGCCGAATCGAGCAGGGTCACACCGCCGACTCGCTCAAACTGCTTCAGGCCACCGAACCGCTCGCCAGATCCCGCAGCGACAATCAGAGTGCCTACCGTCAAGAACGACTCCGCTACGCAAGTGCCTTGTCAAGTCGCCCCTCAGCATCTTCAGGAGTAACCGACAGGGCAAAGGTCAGCTCAGAGACCAGGATCTGGCGCGCCTTCGCGAGCATACGCCGTTCGCCTGCCGAAAGACCCTTGTCGTTGTCGCGGATGGTCAAGTTACGCACCACTTCAGCCACCTGGTAGATGTCTCCCGACTTCAACTTTTCGACGTGGTTCTTATAACGCCGCGACCAGTTCGTCGGCATTCGTGCATCCTTCTTGCCAAGGACTGCGAACACCTCCTCCACCTCTTCGTCGTTGATCACATCACGCAAACCAACCTCTTCGGCTAGTTCAACAGGAACGCGAACCGTCAAATCTCCATACGCGATCTTGAGAACGAAATACTCCCGCTCTTCACCAAAATCCTCCCGACGCTCCCGATCTTCGATGATGGCAGCACCATGATGGGGATAGACGACCTTGTCGCCGACTTCAAATGACAATGAAACCGCCTTCCAGGAAGGACTCACAGTAAGTAGGAACTGAACTTTTCTACTAGTATACCAGCTCGGGGGCAGGGGGTGGATATGCTCAGGTTGGCTCAGGTCGATGATGTCGGAACTGCGGTCTCACTTTTGCGCGCGCATCCCGTCTTTTCGCTTTTTCCCGACGAGCTCTGGACTCCACAATTTTTAGGTGAACATCTGTTGTATCGCCATCGTGGAGAGAACCTCTATGAAATTGCCACCCCTGGGGATGAGTGTTATCTCATCTGTTCAGGGCGCGTTGGCCTTCTCTCCAAAGACCGTTGGGAGAGGCTGAGCTTATTCGCCGTCAAGGCAAAGGGTGCTGTCGTCGGAGACCTCAGTCTCTTTGACGATGCGCTGCGCAGCTCAACCTCCCGGGCCCTTGAGACATCACTCATCCTCACCATTCCGTACGCGATAATACGTGAGCGGATGGCCCAGGATCTCTCACTTGCACAGATAATACTCGGCGCCTACGCAGCGAGGATTCGTGCCAGCGACGATCGCATCGTTGAGGCCCTCAACTTCAACCTTATCAGCCGCCTGGCACGACGAATGCTTGAGCTAGCGCAGGGTAGGACTGAGTTCGAACTTAGCCTGACCCAAGAAGAGATCGCCAGCCTGGTGGGGGCTTCACGAGAGAGGACGAACAAGGCGCTCGCCACGCTCCAACGTTGTGGGGCTCTCGAGATTCATGGTCATCATCTCTATCGAGTCCCTGATCCGGCGAAGCTCTCGGTCCTAGCGCTCCAACGGAGCCACGATCGGCGTAACGCCAAGCGCCTCCCTGATCACTCGGGCCCAATCAGGTCCGATCTCGTCGAGCGCTCCTAGCTCCTCCTCGGGGGCAGAACGAATGGCGTCAAGGGTTGGATAGCGGTCTAAGAGCGCTCGCACAGCACTGCTCGGGATACGCGAGATACTGTTGAGGATACGCGAGCCCCGTGACGGTAACGTAAAAAGGGAGAGATCGCCCTGATGATCGACGCTCACATGGCGAAGCGGCTCACAGATCGCCTGACGGGCAACCCAACCTGCAAAAGTGCGCAAGTCGGTGACGTCATCGGTCGAAAGGGAGGCCAGTGAGTCACGGACAGCCTCGATCTCAATGGGATCACCATAACCAAGGAAGTCAAAGATCAGAGAATCGAAACGCTCCTCAAAGTCGAGGGAGATCTCGGCCGACTGCAGTGCCAGCAGTCGCCCATCCGTTCCTAGTTCGAGCAGATACCCTTCGATCTCTGCACCGATCCGGCGAACCATCTCTCCCCGTTGCAGTGCGAAGAGGACGTCTCGAAAAGTAACTTGATTGCTGAGCTCAAGCGGCACCAGACTGGTCAACACGGACTCAAAACGCTCTCGGTAGCGTTCAAGGGTTGACAGTGCTTGACTCGCCCGTGACAGCACCGCGGGGATAGGTTGAAGCGTCTGCTTGTGATTGCGATAGTAGACCGAGATCACCGATAACTCTTCGGATACTGCCACCACTACTGCGTCAACGCTCAAAGCGACGCGTTCCGCGGTTCGGTGTCGCGTTCCGGTCTCTGTCGTTGCCAGACGGGGATCAGGGACCAGGTGCACATTTGCTCTCACGATTCTGGTACCATTCGCCGAGAGGATGATCGCTCCATCCATCTTCGCGAGTTCGAAAAGCTTTTGAGGCGAGAAGGCGGCTTCGATGAGAAAACCACCCGTACAGATCTCTAGCACCTCCGCAGCATCACCAAGGACGACCAACGCGCCAGTACGAGCTAGGAGAATCCGATCGAGACCAGCCCGCAAAAGTGTTCCTGGGGCAACCCGAGCTAGTGCTGTTTGCTGAAACTCGGTCGTTGATGCACTCATTTCGCTATAAGCCTACCACCTGCAGACGCTCTGACTTATAGAGACCAAGTTCCTCCAGGACATCGCGCAAATAGGGTCGCGTCTGAGGTGTGATAATCTCTCCAGGTGGCACCGGCAGTGCCTGCGTCAGACCACGAATCGCGTCGTCAGCGATCAGCTCACCGAGGAGCCCAATCTCAGCGCAGGCGAGCAGTGGACGGCGGAGTGCCTGCCCACGTCGCGAGCTCACCAGGGCGATAGCGAGCGCCAAGTCAATGCGGGGATCAACAACGACTCCACCACTCGGTATAGCAACCAAGACCTCTCGATCCGAAAGGTCAAGGTCACAGTGTTTATCGATCACCGACAGAAGATACCGCACCCGATCGACCTCAATTCCTCGCGAGAGGAGCCTGCCCTTTGACTTCGCCCCAACAAGGGCATTGACCTCAACGATCTGTGCCAGCCGTCCAACACGCACCCCGGCCCATGCGCGTCCTACCTCCGGAGTACCCTCAAGACGATTGCTCTCCTCGATCATGTGGATGCCACTTGACTCAAGTGAGAGACGACGAACGCCATCGCTTGGACCAAATCGATTTTTTCTCACCATCAATCGGCGTACTCCGGGAGCACCAGTCGGTTCGAGCATGAGTGACGCATCAACCATGTGTTCTACGTAGCGAGGACCAAGGAGATCACCGTCCTTGGTTACCTGACCGATGACGACGACCACAAGTTCGCGTTGCTTAGCCACCTTGACGACCGCGTCGACAAACTCCTTCATCAAGGCCACCCCGATCGCTAGGGCCTGCAACGAGTCGATGACGATAAATCTCGCTTGGGTGGACTCGATGGCCGCCAACGCCTGGTCGCTATCGCGAGTGGAGAGCACGAGAAGCTGATCGAAGGAGCCCGTCAGACGTTCCGCTCGTTCTGCGAGTTGCAAGCTCGTCTCCTCCGCCGATATATAAAGACTTGATGTCGACTCCATGATCTTGGACGACATGCCAAGGATCAGTGAGGACTTGCCAACGCCTGGCTCACCCGAGACAAGAACCACAGATCCAAGAACGAAACCGTCACCGAGGAGATCATCGAAGCCGGACACCCCTGAGGTCAAACGCCTCTCACGTCGACGTTTCACTTTCGAGAGCAACACCGGCGGGTCGTAGTTACTTGTCGCATGAGGAGCCAACGGCTCCTCTGAGATAAGTCCCCATTGGCCACAACCCGAACACTGACCCATCCAAGCGAGATGAACCTCGCCGCAACCGGAGCACCGAAATCTCTGTTTCATGTGCTCCGGTCTAGGACGAGGCTACGACACTCATTCCGTACCGACTAGCTAGACAGGCTACTCAGCACTTGAGGACTCAGCGAGCTCCATCGGGGTAGTATCAACTCCCTCCATCACGCGGAAGACGACGTCCTCCCCATCGAGATCGACCACTACCATCTCACCAGGATGAAACTCTTTGTTGAGTAACCGTTCCGAGAGTGGGTCCTCAATGAGCCGTTGGAGTGTGCGGCGCAATGGGCGTGCACCGAGTTCACGATCGTAGCCAACCTTGGCGAGATGTGCTCGAACCGACTCGGTCAGCTCGATACCGATCGCCTTGGTCTCGAGCTGCGTTTGGATTCTCTTGAAGAGAAGGTCGACGATCTGCTCTACCTCCGACTGGGTCAACTCGTGGAAGACGATCACCTCATCGATGCGGTTCAAGAACTCCGGCTTAAAGTGCGACTTCAGAGCCTCGTTGAGCTTGATTCGCATCTTCTCGTGGTTCACAGCGTCAGTATTCTTCGAGAATCCCACCTGACTCTTGTGAAGGTCAGCACTTCCTAGGTTCGAAGTCATAATCAAGATGGTGTTCTTAAAGTCCACAGCTCTCCCCTGAGCGTCGGTAAGGCGACCATCCTCGAGGATCTGCAACAGGGTATTAAAGATGTCTGGATGCGCCTTCTCGATCTCGTCAAAGAGCACTACCGAGAATGGCTTCCGTCGCACTGCTTCGGTGAGCTGTCCGCCCTCGTCATAACCGACGTAGCCGGGAGGAGAGCCAACGAGCCGAGCAACGGTGTGCTTCTCCATGTACTCACTCATGTCGAGCTGGATCAACGCATCTGGATCTCCGAAGAGGAACTCCGCCAATGTCTTGGCAAGCTCTGTCTTCCCAACACCAGTTGGACCGAGGAAGATAAAGGAGCCTGAGGGGCGCCTCGGATCCTTCAGTCCGGCATGGGTTCGCCGAATCGACCGCGAGAGCGCGGAGATAGCCTCTTGCTGTCCAACGATGCGGCGATGCAGCTCATCCTCCATTCGCAACAGCTTGGCCGTCTCCTCCTCAGTCAAGCGATTGACGGGTATACCCGTCCACATCGCAAGCACCTCGGCGATGACCTCCTCATCGACAACTCCGTACCGCTCCTTGCCCTCCTCCTTCCAGGAAGCCTCTAGCTCACTCTTTCGCTGAGCTAGTTCGCCTTCTCTGGTCGAGAGCCGCTTTGCCTCGTCAAAATTTTGACGGGCCAACGCCGAATCCTTATCTTTACGGGTGCGCACTAGATCATCATCGATCTTGCGCAGCTCAGGTGGAGAAGTCACTCGCTTGATACGCAGCCGACTGCCGGCTTCATCGATCAGGTCAATGGCCTTGTCAGGAAGAAAACGATCAGAGATGTATCGATCAGCCATATTCGCAGCCGCTACCAGCGCCTCATCTGTGATGGTCACGTTATGGTGCGACTCGTAACGCTCTCGAAGACCCTTCAAAATCTCGAAGGTATCCTCAATAGAGGGCTCACCAACAGTAATCGGCTGGAATCGGCGCTCAAGTGCAGCATCCTTCTCAAAATGCTTGCGATACTCATCGATGGTGGTCGCACCAATCGTCTGCAGCTCGCCACGAGCCAGCATAGGCTTGAGGATCGACGCTGCATCGATCGCGCCCTCAGCAGCACCAGCGCCGACAAGCGTATGAATCTCATCGATGAACAGAACGATGTTCTCCTTCGTCCGCACCTCCTTGAGGACCTTCTTCAACCGTTCCTCGAAGTCGCCGCGGTAGCGGCTCCCAGCCACCAAGGCTCCAAGGTCGAGCGTGTAGATCTGTTTACCCCTCAAGGTATCAGGGACGTCACCCTGGACGATCTTCTCGGCGAGACCCTCCACGATGGCAGACTTGCCAACACCAGGCTCACCGATTAGCACTGGATTGTTCTTCTGTCGGCGTGAGAGAACCTGCATCATCCGTTCGATCTCCCGATCGCGCCCAACCACTGGGTCGAGTTTATGCTCCCGAGCCATCTGGGTGAGATTACGGCCGAATTGATCGAGCACGGCGGATCCGCCAGATTGTTCCTGACCAGTCGATGGACCCACGCCAGCTCCAGCCGGCTGCTTACCTTCATAGGTGGTGAGGATCTGCATGACCTGAGAACGAACTCGAGTCAAATCGATGCCCAGGTTCATGAGCACCTTCGACCCAGTTCCTTCGCCCTCTCGGACAAGCCCAAGCAGCATGTGCTCCGTGCCAATGTAGTTATGGCCAAGCTGCAGTGCCTCTCGTAGGGAGTACTCCAGCACCTTCTTTGCACTCACGGTAAAGGCCGGTGAGTTTGGTGTAGGGCCAGACGACGGCTCCGCCAGCTTGACGACCTCTTCACGAAGACCCTCTAATGTGACCCCAAGCGACTCAAGGGCCTTGGCGGCGATCCCATCGCCCTCATGCACAAGACCGAGCAATATGTGCTCCGTGCCAATGTAGTTATGGTGAAGAAGCTTGGCTTCTTCCTGAGCGAGCACCAATACTCGGCGAGCACGATCCGTAAAACGTTCGAACAAGTTAACTGCCTCCTCATCGAGATTCCTAGCCGGAGTCACCCGGCAACGTAATCCCGATCTATGTTTTCATCAGTCTAGTCAACACCAACGACGAGCTTTCCATGCCCGTCTACATCTTGGAGGGTGAAAGACGGGTGTCTCTCACCCTTTCTCTAGGGTGCTTCTTCTCTAGGGTGCTTCTCTAGCGTGCCATCAGCTCCGACATCCTCCTATCCAACCTATTCAAACTCACCCTCGGCAACGGATCGATGCACCAACGGGCGTCACGCAACTCACACGCTCGCTCTCTCCTCGTTGTGCTTCGCTCTTCTCGTAGCATTTCGCTTCTCGTCGTACCAAGCCTCCCCTTGAAAACCATCACCTCTACGATGCCATACCTGCAAGCGAAATCCCATTGCTGCCTCCTATCGTCTCGACTTGACCAAAACACAACCATCAATTTGGCAGCTCTGAGAACCGACCTCCATCAGCGCGTCAACTCGATATTGGTTCCCCGCATTGCGTTTCGCCTCCGAGAGCCTCTAGGGTGGAGTGTGGTGGAATACGAAATAAGTCTAACAGAGCCGTGGATGAGCCGTTCTTTAGCACTCCTTGAAGAACAGCTACGCGAGGCAGCCATAACCGGCGACCCGATGATCAGCGAGGCCGCGACCCATCTGATCGCGGCAGGTGGGAAACGAATCCGACCAATGATCTCGTTCGCAGTTGCGCATGCCCTCGGCTGGTCGCCAGAGAAGATCGCCTCATTTTCGGGATCTGCGATGGTACAAGGTGCCGTTGCCGTCGAACTCGTACATCTAGCCTCCCTCTATCACGATGACGTTATGGACGAGGCCAGTGAACGCCGAGGCGTCCAGAGTGTGAATTTAAAATTCGGAAATCTGATCGCAATCGTGACTGGCGACTTTCTCCTTGCTAAGGCCGCTGGGATTTCTGCGCGCTTGAGCCAGGAGACAGCGACCCTCTTAGCTGACACGCTCGCACGCATGTGTGAGGGGCAGATACTCGAGGTCGCCGCAGCTCATCGGCTCGATCGTAGCCGCGCCGAGTATCTGGCCGCGATCGCAGGCAAGACAGCCTCTTTAATGGCGGCATCAGCCCGTATTCCCGCCTTGATCGCTGGATTGCCCACCGAAGAGGTGGACATGCTCACTGAGATCGGCGAGTCGATTGGAATGGTCTTCCAGATCAGAGACGACATCATGGACATCTTTGCGCCAAAAGAGATCCTGAAGAAGGAGCCCGGACAGGACATTGTAGAGGGCGTCTATACCTTGCCCGTTATTCTCCTTCTCGCTGATCCGACTGACGGACAGTCGTTAGCTCGGCTATTGCCCAATGCGAATGCCACCAGGAGTCTTCGGCAGATCGCTGAGCTACTTCGTAGTTCAGGGGCGCTTGAAGAGTCGCTTGCGACCATGGACCTCTACCGGGATCGCGTAAGCGAACTGACGGCTCGCCTCAGCCACTATGACTTTAGCTGGGTGACCAATCTCTTCACACAGCTGATCGACTCCACACGTGTCGCCGTTGGTCAAGGAGCAGGATTTCTCAGACTGGCAACGTAATCGCGCCCTCTCACGTGTGACCGTTCCATAAAACTTATACAAACTTGCTATTGCTCGTCTGAGGTTCACTTACTGCTTCGACGATGGTAGTTTCACCAGTTGCTGAACCGAAGTCCAACGACTGGCCAGAGCCTCCATCTCCACGGTCGTTACTTCCGGCGGAACTCGCCGTAGGGCTGGGTATGGATGCCAAGCCAACTCGTTCGATGTTGATTGCTGCGTTGATGTCTCGGTCGTGTTCGGCTCCACAGCCTTCGCACGTCCAGGTTCTCACGCGTAACGGCAACGAACCTATGACCTCGCCACACGAAGAGCAAGTCTTCGAGCTTGGATACCATCGGTCGATTGCCACTAGCGTAGAGCCGTTTCGCTCACACTTATACCCGAGCTGGCGACGGAACTCGAAGAATCCCATATCGGACACGACTCTTGCAAGGTTGTGGTTTTTAACTATGCCAGAGACGTTTACGTCCTCAATGCAGATAACTTCATAGTTCGACGCTAGTTCGGTAGTGAGCTTATGGATAGAGTCTTTGCGCACGTTGGCGATTCTCGCATGAAGCCTCGCTAACTTCATCTTCGCCTTATGTCTGTTCTTGGAACCTTGGTTCTTACGGCTGAGCTGTCTGTTGAGCCGTGCTTGTTTGGCCAGCAAACGGCTGTGGGCCTTGGGGCCAGCGACCTTTGTCCCGTCCGAGAGTGATGCGAAGGTTGTGACTCCGAGATCTACGCCGACCGAGCGGTGAGGCTTGTCGGTTAGAGCCTGGTCGTCAATCTCTACAGACAGGCTCACGAACCACTGATCTGCCGTGCGAGACACGGTTGCCGAGAGTGATTTGCCGTCGAACCTGCATGCCTCAGACATGCGGACATATCCGAGTCTCGGTATCCGAATCCTGTCACCGTCTACTGCGAACGTACCGCTTGACATAGTGAAAGAGTCGTGCAGTCCCTTCTTCTTTGGCTTTGGGTACTTGACCCGCTTCTTGAAGAAGCCATCAAATGCGCGCCCAAGATCAATGAGTGCTTCTTGTATTGCACACTTGGTCACGTCCATCATCCACGGGTACGCTTCGCGCTTTTTGGCGTTGAGTTCTCGACGCAAGCGAGTACTGCGAAGGCTTGGGATGCGAAGGGTCGGCCTTGTGGAGTTCGTACTCCTCTTGCCACCGGCCAAGGCCCCAGTTATAGGCGAACCGAGCAGTGCCCGCTGCCCGAGCGAGATAGGTACGCTGGACGTTAGTCGGCTCT
>JAKAQL010000027.1 GCA_021822605.1 Actinomycetes bacterium | reverse complement strand
GCTCGACGATCTTTCTCTCTCAGTTCCCGGTTAGCAAGTTCCATGCACTCATGGAGGATGCGACCGCAGCCGATGCCATCATGGATCGCATCATTCATGCCTCACGGGTGATTGAGCTCACCGGTGACTCGATGCGCAAACTCAAGGCCCAAAGCGAGCTCAACCAAGACGAGGAAGGAGGATGACCAAGGGAACCGCGCAAGGGAGATCTCAACTCATCGACCCATGACGTCAAACGAGGAGGATCGACGGATTTGGGGAGATAGGATCGGCGGGTTTCAGGAGTTACAAGACTCGAATTTCAGGAGTTACAAGAATCGGTTTCAGGAGTTAGAATTTGCGGCTTTCACAAGTTACAAGAAAGTGGCTTCAGGAGAGCAAGAATAGCCACGGATGATCTCCTGGTTGCGATGATCTCCTGGTTGCGATGATCTCCTGGTTGCGATGTGTACTCGTCACCGACAAATAGCCAACAGATAACAAATCATATGAATCTTGACAGCACCCATATAGCGGAGAAACTCTACGTCTCTGACGATAGAGGTTTTGAATCAAACGACCCGAAATCGATGCCAGCGAGGTTTAGTCGAACTGACCGCTCGATAAGAAAGCGACTAGATAGCGACATGATACTACTCCGGTATGAAGGGCGTTCCTGGTGTCTGGTTACATGCAAAATTGACTGTTCCATCGCCCTATGGGGAAGATCTGACCGCCAACAGAGGTCTACCACTCAGTAACATCGGGCTGACCACGAGACCATCTCCAGCTTTACACTACTATCAGCGAACCTGTCGATCAGGTATCAATGGTGATTCCGTCATCTCTCTTTGTCAACAGCAGCTCCCGAATCGAATCGATCTCCTCGGTCAAGACCCCGTGTGTGAGGAGCCATTTCTCGATAGTGCCGGTCGTGCTTCGAATCCGTGCCAACAATGACAGAATGGTCTCTGGATTCGCGGTAAACAACACTGCGGGGATTTGCTGGATAGTCTCGATCTCCTCGGGTTGTGTCGATCGCACACGATCGAACCACTCCGCGGTCGCCCTATCAGTCAGTTGATAATCCTGCGCGATAGTCTCGTCTGGGACGCCGAGTAGGTCGAGCAGCAAAGCGGCGATCAGACCGGTTCGGTCCTTTCCTGCTACGCAGTGGAATACCAGCGGATAACTTGTAGGACGCGCAAAAATACGAAAACTCGCTATGATAGCGTCAGTACCACCCTCCAACAGGTGCTGATAGCGAGCGTTCATGTAGGTTTGATCATCCATGTTTGGATCGCGCACGCCAACCACATCCTCCACGAGCGATAGGTGGGTATAGGTCAACGGAGATGGATAGGCCCCAACAGGAAAGCGACCTAGGCGATCGACCTCTTCGTCACTGCGCAGATCGATCACGGTGTGCAGACCGAGTGCTCCTAGACGATCGATATCAGATGGGCTCAGTTTGGCCAAGTTATCGGCACGATAGACAAGACCGGAACGTATGCGCATCCCAGCGCGGGTCCCATAACCACCGAGATCACGAAAGTTCAATGGCCCTTCCAACCGGATCCGAGGATCGAGCTCCCCCGTCATCTTCGTACTCACTACCTCTCCGTCACCGTTCCCACCCCTGTGCCGCAATGAGCCTCACTTGAGAGAAGAAACTATTGCGCGAAACGAACCTAGGCTTCATCCTCTGTCTCGGTATCTTGCACGACACCAACTGACGAGATCACCTCGGAACCCTGCAGGGTCATCAGCTTGACGCCGGTGGCAATTTTCCCTTGAGCAGAGATCGACTTCGCCCGCACTCGAATGGTTTGCCCATTGGAGCTCACAATGATTAACTGCTCATCTTTAGACACGAACTCGGCGGCGACCAGGGACCCCTTTTGGGCAGTCAGCTTCATGCCATGAACCCCACCTCCACCACGCTTTTGCGCTGAGAAATATCTAGGGCTGATGCGTTTGCCATAACCGTTCGAAGTGACAAGGACCACCTCACGATCATCGTCGATCATGTCGCCCCCGATTACGCGGTCATTCGGTCGTAGACGCATAGCCTTCACCCCAGCAGTAGCACGTCCAGTCGACCGTACCTCATCGATAGAAAACCGAATGACCATCCCATCCTTCGAAAAAATCATCGCCTCTTGTCCAGAGTGTGCGGTCATAACCTTGACAAGGCTGTCGCTCTCCCGCAGGTCAATTGCGATCAGTCCATCACGCCTCGAACGGGCATATTCTGGCATCGGTGTACGCTTGATCATCCCTTGTTCGGTGATAAACACCAGGTCTGTCATCTCGGGAAAATCCTTTGTTCCCATAACAGCAGCGATGGTCTCGCCATCCTGGAGGGGGATAAGGTTCACTAGCGCCGTTCCGCGAGCACTGCGTTCTAACCTTGGAAGCTCATAGCCACGGAGTTGATAGACCTTACCTCTTGATGAAAAGATGAGGATCTTCGAGAGCATGGATGATGGAATGAGGTGACTGATGCCATCCTCCTCCTTAACCTTGGCACCAACAACCCCCCGGCCACCACGGTTTTGTGCACGAAACGACGCATCTGGTACGGCTTTGATGTACCCCGATCGAGAGATCATCACCACTAAGTTCTCATCCTCGATGAGGTCCTCTGCCGAAAACTCGCCTGGATCGATGACAAACTGCGATCGTCTTGGCTGCTCGTAGGGTTGTGACGCTTCGACCAACTCCTCCTTGACGATGGTGTCGAGGCGTACGCTATCAGCGAGGATTGCCTCTAAATCAGCGATGGAGAGATGGAGTTGTACTGACTCATCCTCAAGCTCTGACCTACCAAGCCGAGTCAACCGTCCAAGCGTCATGTCAAGAATATGGTTGGCCTGTAGCTCTGAGAAGTCGAAGGGACTCGCCATCAACACCTCTCGCGCCTCTCGACGGTCCGCCGACTCTCGAATCGCCCGAATCACTGCATCGAGCTGATCGATACAACGCAACAACCCATCAACGATATGTAGTCGTTCGCGGGCCTTGCGTAGACGGTACTCCGACCGCCTCGTTACGACTTCTCGTTGGTGGTCGATATAGACCTGGATCGCCTGTAGGAGATTCAAGGTGCGCGGGACACCATCGACAATCGCGAGCATGTTGATCGCGAAGCTCGACTGCAGTGGAGTGAGTTTGTACAGGTTATTGAGAACAACATTCGGATTCGCATCCCGCTTCAGCTCGATTACGAAACGGCTTTCGCGGCCAGAGGAGTAGTTTTGAACATCCGAAATGCCATCGATCAACTTGTCCTCTACCAGCTTTTTGATGCGCTCAGCGATCTGCTCGAAGGAGGTCTGGAATGGAATGTCTGTGACAACGATCTGCGACCGATTTTTTACCTCTTCAATCTCGGCAACCGCTCGGAGTCGAACCGCTCCTCTGCCCGTCCGATAGGCTGCCACAATACCTTCGCGTCCAAGAATTTGTCCACCAGTAGGGAAATCCGGTCCTGGCACAATGCTCAACAGATCATCGACCACCGCATCAGGGTGATCGATCACATAGATAACTGCCTTAACCACCTCGGCTAAGTTATGCGACGGAATCTGCGTTGCCATTCCCACCGCGATCCCCTGTGACCCATTCACCAGAAGGTTTGGGAATCGTGCCGGAAGGACCGACGGTTCGACAGACTGTGAATCGTAATTCGGGACAAAGTCAACGGTTTCCTCATCAATGCTCGCAAGCATCTGAAGAGCGATGGGAGCCAACCGACACTCCGTGTATCGAGAAGCTGCTGGCCCTGTCGAGGGATCAGGCGCTCCAAAGTTCCCATGTCCATCAATCAGTGGGTGTAGCAATGAAAAGTCCTGAACCATGCGGGCCAACGCATCGTAGATAGCGGCGTCACCATGCGGGTGGAACTTACCCATCACGTCGCCTACGACCTTGGCACACTTCACGTGTGGTCGATCTGGCCGATAACCGTTGTCGAACATGGAGTAAAGGATCCGTCGATGAACTGGTTTTAGTCCATCCCGAGCGTCCGGCAAAGCGCGCGAAATGATAACTGACATAGAGTACTCAAGGAAGGATCGCTCCATCTCTTCTTGTAACTCCACTAACTGAACCTGTGTAGAGTCAAAACCCTCTGGATCGTCTGGCATACTGCTCCCTAAAAGTCCAAGAAGCGAACGTCATCGGCATTCTCTTGAATGAAACGACGGCGAAGCTCAACATCGTCACCCATCAGTACTGAACACACCTCATCAGCGATGCTTGCCTGTTCGACATTGACCTTGAGCAGTGACCGATGCTCTTTCGCCATCGTGGTGACGTTCAATTCATCGAAGTCCATCTCGCCAAGGCCCTTCAGACGGAGAAAGGGTTGTTTGTGGTTGGGTCGGCCAGCAAGGAACTGTTGCCGCTCTACCTCGTTCTTGATGTAGGTCTTTTCATTACCAATCAGCGTGGAATACAACGGAGGTTGAGCGGCATAGACCATTCCCTCCTCGACTAGTGGACGCATCTGCCGAAAGAAGAATGTGAGGAGCAATGTGCGGATATGAGACCCATCTGGATCAGCATCAGCGAGGATGATAATCTTGTGGTATCTCGCCTTCTTGATGTCGAACTCCTCTCCCACACCAGCACCGATAGCTGCAATGAGCGATTGGATCTCCTGATTTCCAAGCATCTTATCTAAGCGAGCCCGTTCAACATTGAGAATTTTTCCACGAATTGGAAGAATTGCCTGCGTCTTTGGATCTCGACCTTTGATCGCGGTTCCCCCTGCTGAGTTGCCCTCAACGATGAAAAGCTCCGACTCCTTCGGGTCTTTGGACGTGCAATCGGTTAACTTACCAGGCAGACCGGCTCCCTCAAGCCCCGACTTACGACGCGTGAGATCACGAGCTTGCCGAGCTGCTGCACGCGCTCGTGCAGCTAAAATCGCCTTTTGTACGACGGCTCCTGCTTCCCGAGGATTCTCTTCGAACCACTCGGCCATCTTCTCATTGGTTACCTTTTCGACCAACGATCGAATGGATACATTCCCCAACTTCGTCTTCGTCTGGCCTTCGAACTGCGGGTTAGTCAGGCGGACTGAAACAATTGCTGTTATCCCCTCGCGAATATCTTCGCCTGCGAGGTTATCCTCCTTCTCCTTTAGAAGGTTTTTAGCTCTTGCATACTTGTTCACCACTTGCGTTAATGCCTTCTTGAGGCCTTCTGTGTGGGTGCCACCTTCCTCTGTCGAGATTCCATTGGCGTAGGAGTGAATCGCTTCGTAATAACCGGTATTCCAGGAGAAAGCGACCTCAACCTCCTGCTCATCTTCAGAGGCACTGTAATACCCGATTTTCTTAAAAAGAGGATCTTTAGGCATATTCAGGTGCGACACAAAGTCGACTATGCCTCCATCATACTTGAGCACAACATCGGTGGGATCTTTACCCTGGCGCTCATCACGAAAGCGTACCTCTACGCCCTTGTTTAAGAAGGCGATGATTTGAAGTCGCTCGACGATGCGATGGGCCTGTAATTCGACTTCATCAAAGATCGATGCATCTGGCCAAAATGTGACGGTGGTCCCACGGCGACCCCGCTTTGCAGGACCTACCTCCTTCAATGGACCCGTTGGCTTGCCGCCATCGACAAACTCCATCTCAAAGTGCTTACCATCTCGGTCGATCTCCAGCAACAGGCGCTCTGATAACGCATTGACAACCGACACGCCTACTCCATGAAGTCCACCACTCACTTTGTAGCCACCAGATCCAAACTTGCCGCCTGCGTTCAACTGAGTGAGCGCTACCTCGGCTGCCGACTTGGACGGATCTGATGGGTGGGCGTCCGTAGGGATACCACGACCATTATCGATAACACGGCACCCTCCGTCAGCAAGAATGGTCACATCAATCTGAGTACACTGACCAGCCATGGCTTCATCGACAGAATTATCAACCACTTCCCACACGAGGTGATGGAGGCCACTTGGTCCGGTCGAACCGATGTACATTCCCGGACGCATCCGAACATGCTCCAAACCTTCGAGGACGACAATGTCCTTCGCCGTATAATCAGAGCTAGCCACGTCGCTCACCTGATCACCTCACTCCCTCAACTTGCACGACCGTCTGGCTAAGAAAAATCGCTTCCCTTCATTCTAATAGCTGGCGGTCTTCAAGGTGCCTTTGTAGCGGACACAATACGCACTTCTCCGACGATCCCGATGTCGGCTAGTTGTGTGGCCAACCGTGATGATCTGAGCTTCACGAGCGGCATTATTTCCTTGGTTGTTGTGACAACAATCTCCCCGTTCCTCCCCAGATCTATAGCGATACTTTCAGCGACTTGCACACCGAATATATCCTCAGTAACCTGACGTACCTCTATGAGCTTTTTACTATCGAAAAGCTGCAAGTCTCCGACCACGGCGAGGAGTACACTACGAATAGGAGTAGGGGATTTTGGTCTGCCTTCATCAGATCGAAGCAGATACAACTCTTCCTCCAACAACTTCAAAGACGGTCCATCCATCAACACCGTCGATTTTTTCGGTCGTCGTGGCAAAGGTCTGGTAATGACCAACAATATCAAGAAGTCTTCCTGATCGCTGCTGGTCAAACTCAGCAAAGACATCATCAAGTAATAGGATCGGCGACTCATTCATTGATCGTTCCAAAAGTTCTCCACTCCCAATTCTTAAAGCAATCGCAAGCGATCTTATCTGACCCTGAGAAGCCGTGGTCTTCGCCGGAAGGCCATTGAGTTCGATAGAGAAGTCATCGCGATGGAAACCGAGGCTTGTTGTACCCTTACGAAGATCGTCAGCCCGAGCCGCGAGCAACGCTGTAAATGGATCCCCACTCCAACTTCTCATGTAGTGAAAATGAAGACTCTCTTCTGAACCTGAGATACGATTATTAAACTCCTGTACCATTGCACGCAAATAGACGAGTACCTTCTCTCGTTCTTCCGCAATAATCATTGATGATTCCGCCAGCTCATGATCGAATATATCGAGGCTTGCTTCATCTGGACGACTAGATCTAACAAGGTTTTGTCGTTGCTTTAAAATTTTGTTTGCTCGCGAAATCGTTCGTTGCATTTTTGGGTTGGATCGCGCCAAGATGCTATCTAGATACTCTCTTCTCACTGCCGGCAAACCGACCACCAGATCGCGATCTTCGGGCACGAAGCTTATCACTGGAAATCGAGTGCTGAGTTCGGTAATTCGCACGTGATGATCATCGAGTTGGACACGTTCACGCTGTAATGGACCACCAACCATAGTGATTTGATGCGGCTCATGATTAGACAGGGTCACCGAGATAGCTGTTCGCCAATAATCACATCCTCTCTGCAAGAGAGACTGACTATCGAAGGTACGAAACGAACGACCATTGAGTGCGACAGCGACTGCCTCAGCAACACTCGTCTTTCCTGCTCCGTTGGATCCTACAAACAAATTTCTTTCTTGGAAACTGAGTTCCGCTGAGGAGATGTTACGGAAGTGATTGATCGCTATACCAAGAACCTTCACGACTTATTTTTGTACGATAGGCATTAATAGGTAGATAAATGACCGTGAATCAGAGTTGGTGATGCTGGCTGCTCGATTCGATTCAAGGAACTCGAAACGCACAACCTCAGACTCGACGCCATCAATACCCTCAGCAAGAAGGTCTGGGTCGAAACTGATAGTGAACTCCTCATCAGAGAAGTTCACATCGATCACTTCATGAACCTGACCAATCTGTGGGATCTTCACGCTCAACTCGCACGACGTTCCTGTGATGGTCATTCTCAGCATCGACGAATTCCTCGCCTCCTTGGCCATCCGACGCAAAGTTCGTAAGGCGGAGATGAGTTGTGATCGATCAGCAAGCATTACTCGTGAGTAAGAGACATCGACTAATCGTCGATAGTCACGAAATGGTTCGTCGATGAGGCGCGTCGCGAGTGTTGTTGAGCCGACCGAGAAGACTGCCTCGCGAGCTCCGATCTTCACGTTGAGGAGTTGATCCGATGCCGAACTTGAGAGAATGCGCTCCAGCTCGCGCACCGCTCGGGTTGGGATCACCACCTCGCCGTTATCTGAATCGCTAAGCACATTAATGCCGGCAATATCGCGGAGAGCGAGTCGAATCCCATCGGTTGCTACCAGGCGAAGGCCCTCTGGTGACGAAGCAAACAACATACCTGAATAGATCAGATCTCGGGTATCGTCGCGACTCGCCGCAATCGCAACCTGTGCGATACCACTTGCCAACTCAGCCGAGGGCACGGTGACACCGGGATGATCCTCGATTCCCAGAGGTGGTACCTCGAACTCATTGAGTAGGTTTAATGACACCTCAGCTCGTCCTGAACGGAAGGACACGGTAGCGTCCTCCACTACAATCTCCACCCGATCTCCCGGCAAGGACTTCATCAGGTCAACCGCAAGCGCTGCTGGGGTGGTGAAGCGCGTATCGCCACCGTCTACCGGTACGGTCGCTCGGATCGAAAGATCACTCTCACGCCCTTCGATCTCTAACAAACCAGCTGAGACTGTCCATCGCAAACCAGTTATTGACCCTCGTGAACTCAAGGCTCTGGATGCATTTGAGAGGGCCTCGGTGAGTGGCTCACGGTCGGAGATGAATTGCACAGGCCGTCCTTTCTAGTTGGTATCAAGGCAGTAGTAATAGTAGGGGTTGTTCATTGTGGAGGAAACTCGATCACCCCAGTTCAATGATGATTTTTTTATACACAGGTTCTCGCACTTCGTCCACAGCAATGGGGAGAATCCTAGCGTGTCTTCCATCGCGGTGAAGTCCAACCGCTTCGGATGTTGAAAACTCGCTGGTTTTACACAAGCCATCCACAGTGTTATCCACGTTGTAGTGTTGGATCGCGAAGAAGTTTGAAGAGCTGGTCAACCTGCTCAAAGGTCTCGATAGAGGTTTGCATGGCAGTCTGCACCTTCTGGACTGCATGGATTACCGTGGTATGGTCCCGCCCGCCAAACTCGCGGCCGATCTCTGGATAGCTCAACTCGGTCAATTCGCGCATGATGTACATGGCAATCTGGCGAGCCATTGCAATGGGGCGCTTTCGAGATTGTCCAAGGAGCTCCGCTGGGGTGGTGTTAAAGAAGGTAGCGGTGACGGTGATGATCTCTCGAGGATTACGTGGCTGCAGGCGCTGTGAGTTTGTGATGAGATCAGAGAGGACGATCTTGGCGAGATCGAGGGTGACCGGGACCTGATTGAGGCTTGAGTACGCGGAGAGCCGAGTGAGTGCTCCCTCAAGTTCGCGGATGTTGTCGGTGATATTGGTGGCGATGAGTTCGATCACTGAGGAGTCGAGCCGGAATCCAGAGTCTTCGGCTTTGCGCTGAAGAATTGCTGACCGCGTCTCTAGATCAGGGGGTTGCACGTCAGTGATGAGTCCCATAGCGAACCTACTGCGCAAACGCTCTTCAAGGGTAGCAATAGCCTTTGGAGATCGGTCGGAGGTGAGTACGATCTGCTTTTGGGCACCGTAGAGGTAGTTGAAGGTATGGAAGAACTCCTCTTGGATAGCTTCTTTATTTTGCAGGAACTGAATGTCGTCGACAAGAAGGACATCACATTCGCGGTATCGTGCCTTGAAGTCAGAGGTCTTATTGCGCTGAATGGCATCAACAAATTCATTAAGGAAGGTCTCGGTGGAGACATACTTCACGTACTTGTCGCGGTAGTTGTGGCGAAGGTAGTTACCGATGGCATGTAGGAGGTGTGTCTTACCGAGTCCGGCACCACCATGTATGAAGAGTGGGTTGTAGGAGGCAGCCGGTGTTTCAGCTACCGCCAAAGAGGCCGCATGAGCGAACCGATTGGACGAGCCAATTACAAAAGCCTCGAAGGTGTAACGTGGGTCAAAGACGCTCGAAAGGCGAGCCTTTGAGTTTGACTGGCGGATCGGAGCGCTGTTCTGTCCAAAGAGACCCACCTCAACAGACCCAGAGTCAGGGCTCTCAGGACCAAACGCGAGATTCTCGTTGGCTCGAACTTGGATTCGCACTGGAACCTGTTGGCCGATAGCCTCTGAAAAGAGAGTACCAAGTACCTCACGGTACTTGGTTTCAAGGCGCTCCTTGGCCAGCGGCGACGGAGTCGCCAACACGACCTCATCGGTGGTGATCATCACTGGAGTGATGGAGATAAACCATGTTTTCCAGGCCGCGTCACCGACGTGTTCACGAAAGCGTTCTGAAATGCTGTTCCATAGATCCTCATGCTCTGGCAAGAGGCCCTCCTCTCTTATCCACAGAGTTTTCAACCTGTGGATATGAACCTGTGGAAAACTATTGCTGTCCAGAGTAACGCACCATCATAGATGAGTTTCGTGGGGCAGTTGAGCACTTTCCACAATTTCAGCCGACGGCTTGCACACGGTCCAGAATATCTGGCACCTCCGTGTCGGGCCGGGCAGCTATGCTGTACGGGTTGAGTAACCGTCCAGAGTGCGGCGGCGTTAAGGGAGACAGTATGAAGAGGACATTCCAGCCGAACAATCGTCGGCGTTCACGTAAGCATGGTTTTCGCCATCGGATGGCGACGAGGGCTGGGAGGGCTATTGTCAAGGCGCGCCGCCTGAAAGGGAGAGCTCGTCTCTCCGCATAGTAGGTGGTCGAACTAGAGTCGTTGCGAACCCGCGCAGAGTTCGATGGTGTCTTCAAGCAGGGAACACGTTGGCGTGGTCACTACGTCACAGTGGTTTTCCTTGTTGATTCTAGCGCCGCCGACTTGGACCTACCGAGAACAGTCCAGCTCGGTCTCGCGGTGCCGCGTCGGTTTGGGAATGCGGTGGCACGGAACAGGTTTCGCCGGCGGGTGCGAGAGGTTGTGAGACGATCGGATCTTCCTACAATGAGCATCTTTGTCAGCCCGCGGCTTGTTTGTGATGAGATAACGTTTGCAGGTTTGAAGGACGATTTCACTAGGCTGTGTGTTGAAGGACTCGGCTGCCGTACGAAGAAGGTGACGAATGAGCGCTAAGAGGCTCTCACCCCTACAGGTCCTCATGGTGAAGCTAATCGATGGATACCAGGTGGTTCGACGTGGTCGTCCTTCCCCATGCCGTTACTTGCCGAGTTGCTCTGAATACACCAAAGAGGCTATCCAAGAGCACGGCGGGCTTAGGGGTACGTGGTTGGGAGTTCGTAGAGTTGCCAGATGTAATCCGTTTGGTTCAAGTGGCTATGACCCAGTTCCTCCAAAAACGCATGTCGCGAAACATGGGAGAAAATTAGAATCATGAACATACTCGGCGATATTCTACGTCCGATCTTTGACCTGCTCGCAGGCATTATTACTTTTTGGTATGCGCTGATACCGAGCTATGGTATCGCTATCTCTCTCCTGACGGTTACGGTTATGGTCGCCATCTCTCCGTTGACGATCAAGAGCACGAAGTCGATGCTCCAGATGCAGGCCATCCAACCAAAAATTAAGGAGTTACAGAAGCAGTTCAAGGGTGATCGACAAGGTTTGGCCGAGGCCCAGCAGGCTTTGTTCAAGGAGAACAAGGTCTCCCCAGCCGGCGGGTGTCTACCTATGCTTCTTCAGTTTCCCTTGTTGATCGTCATGTACGATGTCATTCGAGGTCTCACCAACACGGTCAAGACCGCACATGGGATTGTCGCCTCGCCGAAGTACATTATCCACTCGAGCTTGCTCTATAAGCATTTAGTTCTCGACCACGGTGTGATGAAGTTCTTGGGTCTGAATCTCACACTCACAGCCCTCCATCTCCACCTAGGTTTTCTCGACTCGTTGCCGTATTATCTGTTGGTTATTATCTCGGTTGGTCTCCAGTATCTGCAGATCAAGCAGATCACCGGTAAAAATCCGACCGCCGCGGCGGCGAACCCAATGGCCTCAAAGACCCAGCAAATCTCTACTCTGGTCTTCGGTTTCATTTATCTAGATATTCCTGCCGGAGTCGTTGTCTACTTCCTCGTATCCGGTATCTTCCGGGTTATACAGCAGGAGTTGATGTGGCGACACGACCCCACACTTCGATCGCACTCGGTTGAGGCGCGACGGAAGGCCGCTGATGCAAAGCAAAATCAGGTAATCGAAGCAAGAGAGATTGTTCGGAAGCCGTCGCCACAACGGAACATCCTACGGAGATTGTTGCCGGGAACTACTCCAGCTCTTTCGACCGACAACAACGCAAGCCCCATTGAGCAGCCAAAGCCGCGCACGCCTCGGGATAATCGTTCCAATAAAAAGAAAAAGCGTCGCTAGTCTATCTGCTAGCTGATGGAGGCTGTGATGGCCAAACAAACATAGACAAGGAGTTAACTGCTGCAATGGAGTGGATTGAAACCACTGGTAAAGATTTGGATGAGGCGAAGGAGCTCGCGCTAGAGCACTTAGGTGTCGAGGAAAGTGAGATCGAGTTCGAGGTACTTGACGAGGGCCGCGCCAGCTTTTTAGGTTTTGGTAGGAAGTCGGCTCGCATTCGTGCGCGACTTCGTCCGTCGTTCCCAAATCCAAAGCGGGAACGAAAGCCAAGGAAGCCTCGACAGAGCACAAACAGCACAGCGTCTCCAGCACCAGTAACTAGCGTAGACGCTGTAAGCGATAAGAGCGAGCATCCGCGAGCCGAGAGGCCCCGAACCGAGAGACCAAAGGAGTTAAAGAAAGTGGAGTCACAGGAGAACGTCGCGCCGCGAGTAGAGCATGAGGAAGTTAGCAGAGTAGAGCTCGCGAATGCTGCTCAAGAGTTTCTTGCCGGTCTTATGCATGAGTTTGGCTTGTCAGGAGAGGTGACGGTAACGCATCTCGATGACGAGTCGATGGAGCTTGAAATCAATGGCGAAGGACTCGGGTCGCTCGTTGGTCCACGAGGTAGTGTGTTGACGGCGGTGCAGGAAGTGACGCGATCGGTCGTGCAAACACGGGCTGGTGAGGGAGCTGGTCGCGTGGGGGTGGATATTGCTGGCTATCGCCAGAAGCGACGCGAGGCTCTTGAGAAGTTTGCCCGGGAGCAGGCGGAAAAGGTCCGCGAGTCTGGCGAGGAGCTTGTGTTCGAAGAGATGAGTGCACCTGACCGCAAGATCATCCATGATACCGTGGCCGACATCTTGGAGGTCGGTACTCGGTCGGAGGGTGAAGAGCCACACCGGTACGTGGTGATGTTCCGCGAGGTATCGACAAGTCAGGAAGCTACCAATGATGGAGAGACTGCAACAGTCGATTCTTAAGGCAAAGACGTGGGGTTTCATCGGCGGAGATATTGATCTCCACCTGGATCACTCACGAGCCTTTGTTGACGTTCTCCTGAGTCTCGAGCTCCAGGATGAGTGCGGAATTGATCTCGGTAGTGGTGGTGGCCTGCCGAGCTTGGTCGTACTCTCGGAACTGCCGTCTGTTCACATGACGTTGGTAGAGGTGATGGCCAAGAGGGCGAGGTTTCTTGAGGAGGCTCTCACCGAGGCCGGTTTCGAATCCCGTGCTCGTGTCGTCATGCGACGCGCAGAAGAGATTGCTCATGAACAGGAGCACCGTCAACAGTATGACTTTGTGATCGCCCGTAGCTTTGCGAGTGCTGCCACCACGGCAGAGGTCGCCTCTGGCTTGCTGAAGTTAGATGGCAAGGTGGTCGTATCAGAGCCGCCGGAATCGTCTGGTGAGCGGTGGTCTGCGGAAGGACTTAGCCGCTTGGGGTTGCGACTGGAGGGGGTTCAGCGTCAGCGGTACGGCTTTGCAGTGCTCTCGAAGGTACAGCTTTGTACTGATCGTTACCCGCGATTAGCTGGTAAAGCTTGGAAACAGCCCTTGTTTTAGGGGCCTCGAAGTGAGCGAGTGCAGTTCCTCCCCTCCCTCACTCCTGATCCTAGGCGCCACAGAGACGAGTGAGGAAGTGAATTCCTCCAGAGGTCTCCGATGAAACCCATGCCGTGGTGTGCGCCGAGGTCCCCTTTCTAAATGCGCTCCACCCGAGTTGAGCGGCTCTTCGGCCACCTGCGGTAGGCGGGTATTTTTTCAATAGGTCCAGCCAGAAGGCCACAGCGGAGGACCTCACGGGTAAGGTTGGCTCTGGGAACATACCAATGACAAGGCTGTTGCACGGTGAACGTGGTTGGTTAGTCGGAATGGCCGTGATCGGCACACTCTGCGCGAGAAGTGACATGACCCCTGGAGTGCGGTACCTCTGAGTGGAAAAGCGCAATGCAAGTAGATAATGCTGGTGATAGGTACGGGGGTTTTGGGGAATGCCGTGGTTGGGTAGGCAGGGAGGGTATGTTGTAGTCGCAGCTTTCGCGGTACGGGAGGTCGATTGCGAGAGGCAGACTGGGTAGGATCGTTCCGGTAGTGTCGGTAGCGGTTTCAGGGTAGTGAGGAGTGAAAATTCCAGTTCCTGACCACTATCCCCTAGGGGTCGAGCTGTTTGCGGCTGGTCCTGAGGAACCTGCCGAGAGAGTGAGCAGCGGGATCATGTTTCGAATCCGATCGCCCTACTTTCTCCTCGAGACGAGCCTTGGCGAGTTGGGATACGAAGTCCAGCCTCGGAGTCGAGTAGCAGACGGGTGGAGATGATGACGGTTGCGTAGGCAAGCGCTTTGCGTGACAGCGAAGTATGGGCGCGCCTTCGACTTCGTGCGCGATGCTGAACCACTTGCTGGTTGCGGGTTACTGTGCACCCGGCTGTAATCGCCGGCGCATTTGTGAGTCGTGCAGAGCTTGAATGTGATGGCAGGATTGGTGGGCTGTAAGGCTTGTGAGGATTGAGGTTCGAGAGTTCCTGCCGTCGACCCGGAGTCGGAGGGTGGAGGGAGTCCTGGTTGAAGAGTGCGGTTCTGCGTTTGGGTCGGCGATGGTCTGTCCAGATTGTGTTTTTGGTTGGGCCTTTTTGTAAAAGGCGTCATGAGATTCATTCCATTGCTCCCTCAGGGCTTCGTGTGAGGCGTTGGAGGTCTTTGGTCGAGCACGTGCTAGGGTGAGTCAGTGATCTCCAGTTAAGCAGTTTCACATGGAACATTGGGTGGGGTTGCTCATCCGTTTCACGTGAAACACGTTGGACACCGTAGTGAGAAGAGAGGATCGAAGAGTGAGTGAGGGAGCAAGAATTATTGCACTAGCTAACCAAAAGGGTGGCGTTGGCAAGACCACCACAGCGGTGAACCTGTCGGCGGCCCTCGCGGAGCTGGGTTATCGCGTGCTCGTCCTTGATCTTGATCCACAGGGAAATGCCACGACTGGACTAGGCGTTAGTCCACGCGAGCTGGAATACTCCATTTACGATGTGCTCATGAAGGATGAGCCTATCGAAAATGTCGTTGAGGCAACGATTGTAGCAAATCTGTTTCTGTGCCCAGCTACCATTGATCTTGCGGGTGCAGAGATTGAGCTTGTCTCTGCGTTTTCACGTGAGTTGCGGTTGCGACGGGCTCTTGACGGGGTTCGTAACGACTTTGACTACGTCGTTGTCGATTGTCCCCCATCGTTGGGGTTGCTCACGATCAATGCTCTCTCGGCTGCGGATACCGTGATGGTGCCGATCCAGTGTGAGTACTACGCCTTGGAGGGTCTATCGCAGCTCTTTCGGAACGTGGGCTTGATTCAAGCATCTCTCAATCCAGCGCTGACGATTGATTACGTAGTCATGACCATGTATGATGCACGCACGAACCTTGCAGAACAGGTAGTACGTGAGGTGCGCGAATACTGCGGTGATAAGGTCTGCAGTACTATCATTCCACGCACTGTGCGGCTTTCGGAGGCCCCGTCGTTCGGGAAGCCGATAACTGTATTTGACCCTGGGTCCCGCGGAGCCATCGCGTATCGGCACTTAGCGAAGGAGATCGTCAATGGCTAGGCAGTCAGGGTTGGGTAAAGGGCTTGGTGCGCTGATTCCGGTGCCGAATGACCGGTTCGCTGAGGGAATGCAGGAGATCCCAATTGGGATGGTCCGACCGAATCGTTTTCAGCCACGAAAGTCCTTCTCGGAGGAGGGACTAACAGCCCTGGCGCTCTCTATAGCGGAGCTGGGGGTTCTGCAACCGATCCTTGTGCGGAGGCAGGAGGATGGATTTGAGCTTGTGGCTGGTGAACGGCGTTGGCAGGCGGCACAACGAGCCGGGTTGACGACCATTCCAGCAGTCATCCAGGATCGTGATGATCTAGCTTCCCTTCAGGCTGCTGTTGTTGAGAATTTGCATCGCGAGGATCTAAACGCGCTCGAGGAAGCTGCCGCATATCGACAGTTAATCGATGACTTTGGGCTGACCCACGAGGTGGTCGCGCAACGGGTAGGCAAGAGTAGAGCGGCGGTCTCGAATACCCTTCGTCTGTTACAGCTGCCAGCGGGTATACAACGTCGCCTTGTCGATGGAACTCTGTCTGCTGGCCACGCACGGGCGTTGCTCGGTTCACCGGATAGAAAGTTGCAGGAGCGACTGGCCGACGTCATTGTCGATGGTGGCCTGAGCGTTCGAGAGGCCGAGGAGCTCGTTCGACGTAGAACCGTCGAGGAGGACCAGGTCAGCACCATGGAGTCACCCGACCTTCGAGATGATAGGCCCCGTGCTGCGGCTAGGAGTAATATACGACCAGCAGTCGTGATTGAGGTTGAACGGTTGCTAGCGGAGGCGCTGCTGACTTCGGTCGTGATTGAGGTGAAGAAGACGGGATCAGGCGTCGTGAAGGTCGATTTTGCTGACCTATCAGATCTGCACCGGATTGCATCGTTGATCGTCGACCCAGGGTTCGAGTCTTGAGTGAAGGTTTGGTCTAGGGTCAAGATGAGGGTTGTACACAGCTGTGCATAAGGTTGTGGATGATGGCCCTCAGGCTGTGGGTGAGCTGAGTTAGCCGTGGTGGGGCTGGTGAACCCACCAGGCGCGAAGCCGGGCGATGGCTTCGTCATGCTGAAGTGGCCCCTCTTCGAGTTCAGTCTCAAGTAAGAAGGCTAAGGCTTTCCCGACCGTCTGGGATGGGGGAATCTGCAACAGCGCCATGATCTCTGTTCCGTCCAATGGCGGTCGCAGTGAGGCGAGCGCCTCTGTCTCTTGGAGTCGTTGCACGCGTTGCTTGAACTCCTCCATCCGGCGAGTCATTGCTTGTAGTTTTTGTTGATTACGAGTTGTTGCGTCGCAGACGGTGAGCTCGTTGAGATCTTCGTAGAGCTCTCCCGCATCACGGACATAGCGACGGACGGCGGAGTCGGTCCAGCCGGTCTCGTAGCCGTGGAAGCGAAGATGGAGGGCCACGAGTTTGGCTACCTCCTGGGTGAGTTCCTTTGGGTAGCGTAAGTCGGTCAGTATGGTGGTCGTCATTCTCGCGCCGACTACATCATGGAAGTGAAAGGTGACCCCATCCGCCCCTATCTCCCGGGTCTTGGGCTTGGCGATATCATGAAAGAGTGCCGCTAAACGCAGGCGTAGACGTGGAGAACACTTCTGGACTACAGCGATAGTATGGGCAAGCACGTCTTTGTGATGGTGAACAGGGTCTTGCTCAAGACGCAGGTTAGCCAGGGCTGGCAAGAAGTTGGCAGCAAGTGGGGTGTTGACGAGGAACTGAAGACCAGGTGCTGGGTTGGGTACGGTCAACAATCGGTTGAGCTCGTCGCGAATCCGCTCACGCGATAAAATGTCGAGACGCGGTGCAAGTCGCTCGATCGTCGCCATCATTTCTGGCTCTGGTTCGAGGTTGAAACGGGCGATGAAGCGGGCGGCACGAAGCATGCGGAGGGGATCCTCTCCAAAGGAGGTCTCCGCGGAGATCGGCGTTCTGAGGCGGTGGGCGAGGAGGTCCTCCACGCCGTTGTAGGGGTCGATCAGGAGCGGTTCCGCAGTCGTGAGCTCCAACGCCATAGCGTTGACCGTGAAGTCTCGACGAGCCAGATCGTCCTCAAGCGAGGTTGAGAACGTAACCTGGGGTTTACGGCTCGTGTCGACATAGGCCTCAGCGCGGTGAGTCGTTATCTCTAGTCTCGCGTTTCCTAGCGAACAGGCGATCGTCCCGAAGCGTTCGCCGGCACGATTGGTTGAATGAACTAGACCCGCGAGAGTGGAACGTATCTCGTCGGGTTTGGCATCTGTGGTGAGATCGATATCGGTGAAGTCGGTAGGAGAGTTGAGGAGGAGGTCGCGAACGATCCCCCCGACGAGGTAGAGACGAAAACCACGGTCCTTGAAGCGAGTGGCAACAGGTACAAGCTCTTGGATAACAGGTTCAAAGCGGTCGGGGATCACTCGGTTTACATTCCTAACGTTGGTCTAGAGGGCTTGTCCGATTCTAGAGGCGGAGTATCAGTGCGGTGGGACCTCGACGCCATGAAGGAGGAGTGCCTCTTCACGCATTCTTGCTAGGGTAGCGATGAGTTCTGTCTCGACTTTGCCCGTCGGGTCGGCCGAATCGAAGGGTTTCGAGATCCCGAGGAGTGCCGCAATCGACGCGGCAGTTGACTCTGCTAAGGCGGCGAGATCATAACCTCCCTCAAGAAAAGCCACCGTTCTCCCGTTTGGTACGAACTGCAGTGCCCAACGAGTCAGGTGATGGTAGTCGTTCGCGCTGTAGCCAAGGTCGGTCAGTGGATCATCCTTGTGTCCGTCAAAGCCCGCTGAGATGAGAAGCCATGTCGGTGCGAAACGACGGATGGATGGTGCAGCGATCGACTCAAGTGCGGCAAGTGCGGTCGCACCGTTTGTCCTCGGAGGTAACGGGATGTTGATGGTGGTTCCGATCGCATTGCCGTCCCCGATCTCGAACACCTTGCCAGTACCTGGGTAGAGAGGGTATTGGTGAATCGAGACATAGAGTACGGAAGGCTGAGAGTAGAAAATGTCTTGTGTGCCATTGCCGTGGTGTGCATCGATGTCAAGTATGAGCACCCTCTCGCCTTGGTCGAGAAGCCTCTGTGCCGCCACCGCGATATTGTTAAAAAGGCAAAATCCCATCGACGTATCGCTGGTCGCATGATGCCCTGGAGGCCGGACTGCGACAAAGGCAGCATCACCCTCTTGCCGTTGGAGGCGAGCGATAGCATCAAGGCCTGCGCCAGCCGCAAGGAGGGCAATATCATAGGACTGATAACCAACTTGGGTATCGGCATCCACGGGCCCACCACCCATCAGGCAGAGCTGACGAATCTCGGCGACATGAGCGCCGTCATGGACACTGGTGATCGAGGCCGCGCTCGCCGGGGAGGGTTGGAATGAGACGATTCCGTCCTTGAAGCGGTCAACAACCGACGCGATGGTCTCGAGTCGACTCGCTGACTCTGGGTGGAACAGACCGGTATCGTGTTCTAGGTATTCGGGGTGCGTGCCGAACAGTACGGTCATCATCCCATGATACCGCGTTGATCGAGCGAGTTTGCAGGCAGGGCTACGCTGGCAACTAAGGTTTGGATGAGTAATACCCCAGAGGATGAGGGTAACTGAAGAAAGGACCGTTGACGCTAGTTGGCAGCGCTAAGAAGTGTCGGTGGTATCCAAGTTCGATATTCGCCGTGGTATGGGAATTTGCAGGCAGTGCTCGTGGCGGCGCCCACACAGGTCTGGATGCGCGACCCGGAGATCCTGATGCGTGCGATGGCGGTGGGTCGAGAGATGGGATACTCGCGGTTTCTCGTGCAAGCGACAGGAGCCACCCAGAAACAGATCTTGCTTGATGCTGGTTTTCGAGAGTTGGATCGACTACATGTGCTCTTCCGGAGATGTGCGCTCGCACTCCCCAAGGTGCCAGATTCCGCCAAAGTCGGCAGGTTGCAGCGCGCGAGTCCAATCCATGTGGATGAGGTGATTCGGGTCGACAACGCTTGCTTTGAACCGTTTTGGGCGATGAACCAGCTCGCTCTCTCTGAAGCGGTAGCTGCAACGCCGAGAAGTCGGTTTAGAGTGATGACAGTAGGCGACTCCGACGTACTGGCGGGCTACGCTATCTTTGGCTTAGGTGGTGGAGAGGGTTACTTGCAGAGGATCGCAGTCGATCCGGACTGGCAGGGGCGCGGCTTTGCTACTCGACTGATCGTCGACGGATTACGTTGGGCCAAGAGGTGGAGAGCACGGCGAGTTGGAGTCAACACACAACAACGTAATGAGAACGCCCTCAGACTCTACCTCAAGCTCGGTTTTGAGCAACAGACAGAGGGCATCTCGATTTTTGAGCCCGCTGCTCCGTAGCAGTTTTGCCATTTTGTTGATCCTGCTGACGCTCTCGTTGAGAGGGGAAGCGGATCTGACATCGGCAAGGGCAAAACTAACCCTCACGCAGGATATTGGAACTTTAGTGAGCCCTCGACCTCTTTCGATCCACTTCGCATGGAGTGGTTCTTCAGTAGGTGTGGAGGCATTCGTCGTCGTCTATCCGAGCACGTCGTCGCGCTCACAGCTGCGCCAGACGTTGAAACTTGGTCCAAGTGGTTCGCCTCTCGCGTTGTCGAGACCTCGCGCGCTCTCGTCGCTGGGTTCGCCAAAGGACTATGACCTGACTTCGCGAATCTTCTCTGACATTTCGTGTGGTACTAGCTGTGCCGGGGTCTACCCAGTTGAACTTCGGCTCGCCAACAGCCAAACCGGGGTCACACTCGCTCAGCTAATTCTTGGGATTCCGTTCCTCCCGTCGAGCACCGCGATCACGACGCCACTCGGGGTTGCGCCCGTCCTGCGCCTAGAACTGCCCACATCCTCGAGGCGTGTCGATGCCGCCCTTTCACGATTTTCGACTTCGCCAGCGGCAGCATCGGTCACCTTGGGTGGAGTGACTGAAACTTCTGTCACACTCCAGAAAAAGTATGCCGATCTGATTGGTCCGCCAAGCCTCCATCAGCGTATTCTTTCGCCCTACGCTAGCGCCGCCACTAGCTGCCCTATCTCAGCATTCTCTTCCTTCATCGGCCTAGGAGCCCGGCTCCACCTCTCTGGCCAAATCAATGGTACGGCTTCCAAGACGGCAGTCCTGTTCCAGACCCCAACCCGTTCCACCCTAAGCGTACTGCGCCAGCAACAGATCGAATCAGTGGTTGTGCCTGACGGAGTCCTCAGTCAACTCGCCTCGGTGCTCTCAGTGTCCGACCCGGCCTATGTCCGTGCCGACGGGCTGACAGTGCTGGGGGCTAGTGGACAACTCAGCGATGAATTTGCGGATGCGGTGACCCCGCTAGGCTACCAACGCCTGGTGGCCGATCTCGCCCAGTTCTACTTTCAGGCACCAGCACAGGGTGGAAGGGTGGCGACCATGGAGGTCAATCTGACGTCACCCGAGCAGATCGACGCTATCACCTCCATCCTCGCTGACCTCAAGGCGGATCCGTTGCTCAAAACGATGACGGTCCAAACCGCAGCAGCCCTTCCGAGCAGTCAGATCTCGGTCTCCGATCTTTCACTCGCTCCTCTCCCAAGGCACTGTGAGGCGGTCGCGAAGCCGGTACGCCCGCAACTGGATCGGTTGAGTGCCATCGCCTCAGCCGACAGCGGATCTCGGACTGGTCTAGCGGGGCTTATCGGCTTGGCACAGCTTGCAACGTCGAGCAACGCTCTGGGCAGCGACCAGGCATCCTCACTGCTCAAGAGGGAGGAACGCGCACTGCTTGGCGAGGTGCAGCTAGTGGGATCGAAGACCATCACGCTCACCTCCCATAGTGTATCGGTACCCCTTACACTCTCATCGAGGTTGCCTTTTCCCATACGAGTCCAACTCTCGATCCGCTCCTCGGAGATCTCATTCCCAAAGGGGTCTCGTCGTAGCGTGAACCTAACAAAGGGGACGGCTACCGTCACTCTCCCCGTCGTGGTAAAGGCACTAGGAACATTCGCTGCGACTGCCGTGGTCGCTGCTCCGAACGGGCGAGTACTCATCACGAATACCTTGACCGTACACTCCACTGGATTCTCCACCGTCGGTATCGTTTTGACCGTTGGAGCAATTTTGGTTCTGCTCTCGTGGTGGGTGCGTACGGCTCGTCGTCATCACAAGAAGACGAGCACCGAGTGATAACACAACTGAAGCGCCTGCTCTTTGGAACCCGGGAATCAGCGAGTCAAAATGCGGCCCTCCTTGCAGCGGGAACGCTGACCTCTCGATTAACGGGTCTCGTGCGCCTTATCGCGCTTGCCGTGGTGCTCGGCGTGCGTCCGCTCGCCGATGCCTACAATCTTGGCAACAACACTCCAAACATGCTTTACGATCTCCTCTTAGGAGGTGTCATCTCAGCGACGTTGCTACCGGTGCTCTCCGCACGTTTCAGTGTCGCTGGACGCCGGCTAGGTACGAAGTCGCAGGCGACGATTCTCACACTCGGAATCGTAAGTCTTCTGTTGGCCACGATTATTTTTGAACTATTGGCACCGGCGATCATTGGTCTCTACACCATCGCTAACCATCATGCCTACGCACTCGCTCAGCGGCAATTGGCGACAGAGTTGCTGCGCCTCTTCGCACCGCAGCTATTCTTTTACGGCGCCATCTCCCTCTTCACCGCAGTGCTGAACCTACGTGGTAACTTTGCCTCAGCGGCGTTCGCCCCGATTGCAAACAATGTCGTCTCGGTCGCCTCGCTGGTGACCTTCGCCGCACTCTACCCTGGTGCAAATCTCAACAGTGTGTTGGCCCACTCGGATGCAGTGCTGATTCTGGGTCTTGGTTCGACAGCGGGTGTTGCTGCCCAGATGCTGGTCCTGCTGCCGGTCATGTTTCGTTTAGGAATCGAGTTCCGTCTATCGTTTGCCCTTCGGGATCCGGCGGTTCGTGAGATGTTCTCTCTTTCTTCTTGGACCATCGGCTTTGTCATCGCCAACCAGGTCGCTGTCTTTGTCGTGCAGGCTATCGCCGACCCAAGACCTGGGTTTATCAGCGCTTACAACTATGCCTATCTCTTCTTCCAATTGCCGTATGCCATCGTTTCGCTATCGATAATGACGGCATTGCAACCGCGACTTGCCCGACTTTGGGCGGTCAACGATCGCCAGGGCTTTGCAACAAACCTTACCCGCGCGCTTCGGGCGAGCGTGGCGATCACCCTGCCGCTTGCGGCGATCATGCTGGTAGGTGCCCCGGTGGGACTCGATCTGGTGCTCCGCTATGGAGCGGTTGGTGAGGGAGGAGTACGGCTGACCTCCCTGGCGCTGCAGGGATTTGCGGTCGGCCTTCCAGGATTTGCACTGTTTCTCTCCATTGTCCAGGGTCTTCAGGCGACTCGTAATGCCCGAGTCGTATTTGTTCTCTATCTCGTGGAGAATGGACTCAACATCGTGCTTGCCTTTGCGTTAGTCAACCGGTATGGCATTGTGGGGCTGACCGTCTCTTTGTCGGTCGCCTATACGGTGGCGGCCTTGCTCGGGCTCTTTGTGTTGCTGAGGATGCATGCGCTGCGCACTCCTGGGGACCTCATGCGGGTGTGGATGCGCCTCGGGGTCATCGGCGTGGTGGCAGCTGTAGTGCTTTGGCGGACTCTGCCCTCGATCACCGCCCCAAGGAGCCTTGGGTTTTTCCTCCAGACCCTCGGGGCACTATTGATTTGTGCAGGTGTTTTCATAGTTCTCAATGCGCTCGCAGCTAGACTGAGCCGCCAGGGAAGGGAGATCCATCGATGAGTGTCGCGGTTGTGGTCGATTCGGCATCCGACCTGCCTAACGATTTGGCAGATGCCCTGGGCATCCTTCGTGTACCGTTGACGATTAGTCTCGATGGTGTTGATTACAAAGACGGTACGGAGCTTTCACGCGAACGGTTTTGGGAGCTGGCTCAAGCCTCTCGCCAGTTACCAAAGACGGCAGCCCCGTCACCCGCAGAGTTTGACGCCGCCTTCAGCCAGAAACTTGACGCTGGTGCAAGCCATGTCATCTGTTTGACGATGACCAAGGATCTCTCGGCGACTTACCAATCAGCCTCAACGGCGGCGAGTGCCTATGCTGGTCGCGTCTCGGTATTTGATACCCGAACCCTGACGATAGGCGAAGGCTTGGTGGCTTTGGCTGTAGCGACGGCAGCGCATGCGGGAGCCGATGCCATGGAATGTGAGCGGATCGTTGGCTCGACGATCGACAGAGTCATGACCTTCGGCACCCTCAACACCCTCGAGAACCTTCGTCGGGGTGGAAGAATCGGTGCGGCGAGCGCTCTGCTAGGTACGGTGATGTCCTTCAAACCTCTGATCGAGGTACGAGATGGTGGGATCGAACCAGCAGGGCGTGTACGGACGCGCAAGACCGCTATCGCTGCATTGTTGGAGAAGTTCGAGGAAGGTAGACCCTATGAGCGAGTCGGTGTCGTTCACGCCATGGCGGTCGATCTCGATGGTGTGGTAGCGAGTGTCCGCGAGGTGACCGGAGTGGATGAGGTGGTGATCTCGGTCATGGGTGCCACCATTGGAACGCACGCTGGTCCAGGTGCCCTCGGCATCTCGGTGGTCAAGCGCGAATCCAAGTAGGATGATAGCGAAGGAGGAACGCAAGTGGCTGAGTATCCCAACGAAGCAGAGGAACAGCGTGATCTGGCGGCTCGTGCGGCGCAATGGGTCGACGAGATCGCCAAGTTTCTGCAGAATAAGGCTGTGTCGCCGCTGTTCTGGATCGCTCGCGCTATCATCTTTGGACTTCTAGGTTTGGCGTTGGCGGTAGTTGCTGGTGTATTGACCGTTGATGCTCTAGTGAAGCTGCTCGACGCCTACCTCTTTGAGGGACGAGTGTGGATCACCTACTTCGTGATCGGGGGTCTTGCCCTCATCGTCAGTCTCTTTGCCTGGCGCAAGATGGGCAAGTACCGTCTGGTGAGCCGCGCCTCAATGTAGTAGGCGGAGCGGATCTTCTTCTGCGGGCTCTGGTGCCCGAAGATGTTGGGTGCGCATCTCGCGATGATGGAAGCGACAGTGGAGAGAGCCGAGTGCGTGAAGTGAATCGAAAGAGCATGATAGCAAGAGAGAGAGGATCCAAGTGACAGAGCATGTGAGGGTTATCATTATTGGATCAGGCCCTGCCGGTTTGACCGCCGCCATCTATGCGGCTCGAGCAGACTTCAATCCGGTGGTGCTCGAAGGGGAGCCGTCATCGACCTCAGATCAGCCCGGCGGCCAGCTGATGCTGACCACGGAGATCGAAAATTTCCCGGGCTTTGTCGATGGCATTTTGGGACCAGAGCTGATGGGGAATTTCCGAAACCAAGCAGAGCGCTTTGGAGCAAGGATGCATGGTGCGAAGGCAGCCCGTATCGACCTATCTGGGCGGCATGCCGCCATTTGGGCCTCCGATGCGACGTCCCAAGAGCCGACCTACACCGCCGATGCGGTCATTGTGGCGACCGGTGCTCGCTCGTTGATGCTTGGACTCGACAACGAGCTCCGCCTCGTCGGTCACGGTGTCTCCACCTGTGCGACCTGCGATGGTTTTTTCTTCCGTGGCCACCGAATCGCTGTCGTTGGTGGTGGTGACTCTGCGCTGGAGGAGGCGTTGTTCCTGACCAAGTTCGCCGAGTCAGTGACGATCATCCATCGCCGCGATAGCCTCCGAGCCTCCAAGATCATGCAGGATCGTGCCTTTGCGAGTCCGAAGATCTCCTTCCTTTGGAACCGGCAGGTGACGGCGCTTCATGAGCAGGGTGGTTCGCTCTCTGGCGTCACCGTCCAGGATATGGCTGGTGGAGCCGAGGAGCGACATGATTTCACCGGTCTTTTTGTCGCGATTGGCCATGCGCCTAACACCGATGTCTTCAAAGGACAGTTGGAGATGGATGATCTTGGCTACATCATGACGCAGCCCGGTTCGACGGCAACGAGTGTCCGTGGCGTGTTCGCGGCGGGTGACGTACAGGATCACATCTATCGTCAAGCCATCACTGCGGCAGGTTCTGGATGTCAGGCAGCACTGGATGTCGAGAAATACCTTGCAGCCCAAGAGGCGTGAGGAATACTTCGGCGATGACGATGTTGATAGTTGTGGATGCAATTATCACTGTAACAGGTGAGCAGTAACAAGTGAATGGAGAACGATTATGAGCGTAGAGATTATCGAACTCAACGATCAGAATTTTGATGAGCGTATCAAGGCGTCGAAGACACCGGTACTAGTAGACTTCTGGGCAGAGTGGTGTGGACCGTGCAAGATGATTGCTCCGATTCTCGAGGAGATAGCCCAGGACAAGAATGGTCAACTGGTGATCGGGAAGTTGAACGTGGACAACGCACTGCAGGTGGCACGGAGGTTCGAGATCATGAGCATTCCGACGCTGATGTTGTTTCGAGACGGCGAGCCGGTGAAGCGAGTCGTAGGCGCGATGTCCAAGAAAGCACTGCTGAAGGAGTTGGACCCAGCGCTAGCGCGGTGAACGCCGGCGGTTTGGCGTCGCTGCTCCCGAGCTCGGAGGCGAGTCTTGCCGATGTGGCATTGCGCTTGGTGAGGCTCGGCTTTTTGTCTCCTGACTTGGGTGTGATTGGTCTGACCGATGCTCTGGTGGCTTTCCAGGCCTCTCGTGGACTCCCTGAGACTGGGGATTGTGACCTCATCACCTGGAGGAGTCTTGTCGAGGCGGGGTTTGCCTTCGGGGATCGGGTTCTCTATCTGCGAAATCCGAGTTTTCGTGGAGAGGATGTGGCCTGGTTACAGGAGCGGCTCGGCAATCTCGGATTCGATCCAGGACGTGTTGACGGTATCTTTGGTGCACGAACTCGAGATGCACTACAGGACTTCCAGGCGAATGTGGCACTGCCTGCGGATGGAATATGTGGGGGTGCCACAGTTGATGAGCTGCGCCGTGTCTTCGGGCGCAGCAACGAACACATCCATGGTGTTCGTGAACGGCAGCGTCTGCGTATTCGAACAAAGCCGTTATCCGAAGCATCCGTGGCGATCCTCGGTGCCCTTCCGCTTGAGCAGCAGGCGGAACTGTTGGCTCAGCGCCTTCGCGCGAGAGGAGCCAAGGCGGTGGCAGTTACCGACGCTGACCAGTCGCGTCTCGCCGCCATCGCCAATGCAAGAGAACTCGATCTTGTCACCTATTTTGATTTCTCAACTTCGGGATTGCAGGTGGCCTACTACTCCGGGTTTCGCTACACGTCACCTGCGGGTATGTTGTTGGCCCAGATGGTCGCTGATGGCCTTTTGCGTCTTGAGCTCCCGGTTACGATCAGCCTGCGCGGGATGACGTTACCGATTCTTCGCGAGACAAAGATGCCAGCGGTATCAATCGCCATCGACCACCCCCACCACTGGCTTATTTTGGGACCTGAAGTGGTGGAGGCTGTCGCAGAGTCGATTGAGCAGTTCCTGGCAAACCCGGAGCTAGGAAGTCCCGGTGCAGGGGAGCAAACGTCTACCTAGGAGCGTGAGCGAGCGTACTCATTCACCATCTCTTGGGCAATGCCATCACGGAACTGCTTGGGTGGTGACTTCATGAAGTAGGCCGATGGTCCGAGTAACGGTCCACCTTCGCCGCGATCTAGTGCGATCTTGGCACAGCGCACAGCATCGATGATCACACCCGCGCTGTTAGGGGAGTCCCAGACCTCGAGCTTCAGCTCGATATTGAGAGGGACGTCACCGAAGTTGCGACCCTCGAGTCGAATGTAGGCCCATTTGCGGTCCTCAAGCCACGGGACGTGATCAGAGGGGCCGATGTGTACATCGTCAGCTTCGATCCCGTTATCGATCTGGCTGGTGACGGACTGGGTCTTGGAGATCTTCTTCGACTCCAGTCGCTCACGCTCGAGCATATTCTTGAAGTCCATGTTGCCACCGACATTGAGTTGGTAGGTCCTGTCGATGACGAGTCCACGATCTTCGAAAAGACGCGCGAGAGTACGGTGCACGATCGTGGCACCGACCTGGCTTTTGATGTCATCTCCCACGATCGGAACCCCGGCAGCCGTGAACTTGGCCGCCCATTCTGGGTCAGATGCGATGAAGACCGGAATGGCGTTGACGAAGGCCACCTTGGCGTCGATGCAGGCCTGGGCGTAGAACTTCTGCGCCTGCTCGGATCCTACCGGCAGGTAGGCGACGAGTACATCCGCCTTCACTGCTCGCAGTGTCTCCACGATGTCGACCGGCTCCAGCGGCGACTCTTCGATCGACTCTCGATAGTACTTTCCCAAGCCGTCGAGCGTTGGTCCTCGTTGGACCATTACCTGACTCTCTGGCACGTCAGCGAATTTGATGGTGTTGTTGCGGCCAGCAAAGATCGCCTTGGAGAGCGGAACACCAACCTTGGTGGCGTCGACGTCGAAGGCGGCGACGAAGTCCAAGTCGCTGACGTGGTAGTCACCAAGCTGGACATGCATAAGACCAGGGACTTCGTCCTCTGGATTCGCTCCTCGATAGTAGTGCACCCCTTGGATGAGTGAGCTGGCACAGTTTCCTACACCTGCGATTGCTACGCGTACTTTTGACATCGGTTTCCCCGTTTCCTTTCTTCTGTTTACCGCAAGAGCGAATGTTGCTCTCGAAGATCTTTGAGTTCACGCTCGACCCACTGGAGTTCAGCATCGAGACGATAGGTGAGACCGTACTTCACCTGATCGAGCCCGGAGGAGCGCACCGGGAGTTCACCAAAGGCGTTCATTCGTTCGTTGATGAGAGCCGCCCGTCGCTCGAAGAGGCGAATGCGTTCGGACGTGCTGAGGCGGTCCGAAAATGCTAGTGCAAACCAGAAGGTGCGATCATCGTCAGGCGTGACGCCACGCAGCAACTCCAGGAGGGTTGTCTGCCCGGTAGCGGTGATGGCGTAAACCTTGCGATTGCGATGTCCAGCGACTGGTTGTTCGCCACGCTGGAGCAGTGCGAGTTCAGCGGCGAGTGCCCCAGAGAGCTGTGGCGAACCGAATGGCGGGGTGGGGTTATCGCTGGCCTCAGAGCGGATGAGCCCCCGGCGCTCGAGCTTGGCCAGCGCTGGATAGAGCGATCCCCACGACATGGTCATGAGAGCGCCAAACGCGGTGTCGATGCGCCGTTTGAGTTCATACCCATGCATGCGCTCTTCAGCGAGAAGGCCGAGCAGGAGCAGCTCGGTGGCTGAGCCGCTGGATTGATTACTCGTACGCATGGAGAACAGTATAGCCGATCGTAGTACCACGGCAATATAGCGAGATGTTATATCGTCTTCTCAACGAATGTGGTACCTCGTCTCATGGGTCGAACCATCAACCGCACATAATCCCCGTGCGGGGTCGGTAGGGAGGTTGCCTTGAACAGCTGGTCCTCTTCCAAGAAGGGCAAGAGAAAGGGCAAAAGGGTTGGGTTTCCCTGCTTTGAGTCCAAGCGAAAGAGCCACAATAGCGTGAGGTTCAGTACGGGAGCCATGAGGCTGGAGCCAGATCGCAGACACGTCACCCTTCCTGTGATCGGCACGTTGCGTTCCAAGGAAAACACCAGGCGGTTACAGCGTCATCTAGCAAAGGACAATGCACAAATACTTTCCATGACACTTTCTGAGCGTTGGGGCAGGCTCTTCGTCTCCATCCAGTACGCCATTCGCACCGAAATCATTCGTCCAGCCAGACCAGGACCGAGCAAGCCAGACACAAAGGCTGGTGTGGACATTGGTCTGAGATCACTTGCAGCCATTGCAGATGACGAGGACAAGATAATCGAGTTCGACAGCCTGGATCCTCTCAAAGAGACCCTAGACGAGAGACGCAGGGTGTCACGACAGCTCTCCAGGCGCATACCTGGCTCACGAGGCCATCGAGCAGCGAAAGCCAAGCTAGCTCGACTGGACCGAAGAGCTGTGTATTTGCGCCGTGAGACCTACCACCAGCTAACGCGCTGGCTGGTGGATACCTACAGCGAGGTTCACGTCGAGGACTTAAACATCGCTGCTATGAAGAAAAGCATGGGTAGAAGGGCCTTCAGGCTCTCGGTCTCAGACACAGCCCTTGGGATGTTTCGGCCAATGCTTGGATATAAGGCGGAAGCCGGTGGGAGCAAGGTTGTCCTCATAGATCGCTTCTATCCATCATCACAGGTCCATCATGGTTGTGGGGGGTTGCTCGAAGGCAAGACCAAGCTAGCCAAGACACTTGTCTGCAAGACATGTCAAGTCGAGGTGGATCGCGATGTAAATGCTGCCAAAAATCTCCGCGATTGGCGTGAGCAAACTGCCAATCCTGGTCTAGTTAAGGCGAGCGCCCTGTCCGACCCCAGGCCATCTGATGATGGTACAGACGGAAGGTCCGATGTTCGGTTGACCGAATACCGGGCGAGGCTGCGTAAGACCCCGGCTTTTGTCGAGACCGCGGCTGGTGAGGCGAGAACCGAAGTTCACCATGAGCTGAGGAACCCTGAAATGGGTGTGATTGAGTGTGCTCACTAACGCTCACTCAGTTACAACGGATGGATTTCGCTGGAGTCTTCTCGACGGCGTGGGACACCACCATGACCTGGCGCGCTGGGATGTCCTGTCAGTTGATGCGTTAGGTGGTACCCTTGATGCATGGCTGAACTCTTTCATCAAATGCCGACCGCTCTCGAACTCGCAGCCCTGATCCGGTCTCGTCAGGTTAGCCCTGTCGAGGCTCTGACCTACACCGCTGAACGGATTCGAGCGGTCAACCCGCAGGTGAATGCCATCGTCTGGTCCGATGATGCAGAGGCAAAGCAACGTGCGAAGGCGATGGAGCATCAACTCGCCCATAGGCGTGATGCGGAGTTCCCCCCCTTTAGA
>JAKAQL010000026.1 GCA_021822605.1 Actinomycetes bacterium | reverse complement strand
GCTGGACGGACCACGATCCGATCCTCTAAGGGATGGAGATTCATTCTGTTTTGCCTCCTTGTTTGAGTTAACTTGCCACCTATTGGCCAACTAGCACTCTAGTGCCTCGAGTGCTAACTTCCATCCTTGCGGGTAAGTTTTCTCGTGACCAGATGGTCCATCGAGGCGGCAACGCCCTCTAAGGCTCGGGGTCACCGCCATCTTGGCTTATGCGGGATCGATGAGAGTGCGTCCTGGATCAGCATCGATCGCGATGACACCGGGGTCTCCACTCGCCCGGTGAAAGGCTGCGGCTGCGGCAATCATCGCTCCGTTGTCGGTACAGTATCGCTTGGCAGGAATGGCTCCAACAACACCATGATCAGCAGCGACCTGACGAATCCTGGTTCTTAGTAACTCATTGGCGGCGACTCCGCCCCCTAGCACGACCGATGCGTAGCGCTCAAGCGAGAGCGCTCGATCCACCTTGATCACCAACGAATCGATCGCCGCGATCTGAAACGCAGTCGCAATCTCGACCGATCCTACCTCCGGGTGTGTCCTCACAAAGGACATCACCGCCGTCTTCAAACCAGAGAAGGAGAAATCGAGTCCCTCCCCCCGTAATCCGCGGGGAAAGCTGATTGTTGGCAACGGTGCATCACGAGCCACCCGTTCGATGGCTGGCCCACCCGGATAACCAAGGTCCAGTAGACGAGCAACCTTATCAAAGGCTTCACCGGCCGCATCATCCTTGGTCCTACCGATCAGTCGATAGCTACCTGGCGCATCCACCCTAATCATCTCGGTGTGTCCACCAGAGACGAGCAGGACCAAAGCGGGCAGGTCAACCGGCGCCTCGAGGGCCGCCGCAAAAAGATGACCCTCCATATGATCTACTGGATAGAGTGGGAGATGCCTCCCCAACGCTAGGCCCTGTGCACTTCCTACTCCTACCATGAGTGCGCCGGGCAAACCTGGGCCGTTCGTCACCGCCACTGCATCCAGTTGATCGAGGCTGAGGCCCGCCTCATCGAGTGCGGCGCGAATCGCGGTGAGGATCGCATGATCATGCGCACGTGCTGCCAACTCTGGCACCACTCCACCAAAGGACGCATGGATCTCGATCTGAGATTCAATAATCGACGAGAGCACCTTGTCGCCCGACAACACCGCAACCGCAGTCTCGTCACATGAGGTCTCGATCCCCAAGATCACGCCAGCGTCAACGATTCGCAACTGCTGGGGAGCACGCCCATCTTGAGTAGAGCTGCTTTCAACCATGAGTTTTCTGCCAATCCTGCTTGAGCGTATCAGCGATCCCTCGACGGCGAGCCAATTCACTCGGTGCATCGAGGTCATAGAGCCACATGATGATCGCATCCTCGCCGTTGTCATGGTAGTAACCGCGGCGCAGCGCGACGGGAGCAAACCCAAAGCGCTGGTAAAGGCGCTTGGCCCGATCATTATGGGCGCGCACCTCCAGGGTGCAATCCTTGATCCCCTCCGCCAGGGCAGCCTCAAGCGCGTCGAGGACAAGGCGAGTCGCCACTTGGTGCCCCCAGTGGTTCGGATCCACACCAACGGTGGCGATGTGGGCCTCATCGATGATGTAGAGCATTCCTAGATACCCCAACAACTCCTCGTTCTCTTCCGTAACCGCGACGCGGTAGCGTCGATCCTTGGCGCGTGCAATCTCCTCCTCAAAGAGTCGTCGGCTCCAGGGAATTCCAGAGATCTCCTGCTCGATTCGTAAAACTTGATCGAGATGTTGCTCCTTCATCGTCGTGATCTGCACCGTCATGTTGGCCGTCCAACTCTGCCGATTGACCCATCAGCCAAACGCACATCAAAGCCCCGACGGACCCCAGAATCCTTCACGTACCAGGCACGGAGTTCGCCAATATCGCTCACCGCCCCACATCGCCAAAGCGCCACCGCATAGTCAAGCAAGCTACTCTCCGAAGAAACTCCTCTCTCGAACACGCCCGCGCCCCGCACGCGCCCCTCCTCGCGCAACTGACCGGCTACAAGATCATCGCGTCTGATGGAAAGGTCAGTCGGAGCCACCACGCTGACGCGATCGATCGGTTGTGCTTGCCCACTGCGTACCTCAACCTGCAGTACCTTGTTGCGACCCAGTGGTTCAAGGATGAGGCCACGTTGAGTCACATCCAACGCAGCCGCAAGGTCATCGGCCAAAGGGTCGAGTGATCGGAAACTGACAACAGGCAGCCCCCTTGACCAAGCGAGGAGACGGACAAAAGCCGCGGCACTACGCAACGGCAGGAGCGGTCCTGGACCGGTGACGAGTGCCAACAACTCAATACCGCTGCCGTCGAGGAGTTCTTCTACCGTGCTCGCGAGCGTACCGAGCGGTCGATCACCAACCGTCCGCTGAAGATCAACACCTTCTCGACGAGCGATGATTCGCCCAGGGCGGGTCGCACAGTCGACCAAAACGGTCAGCGGGTCACTCAAAGCAGCCATCGAAGTCGCTCCTGCCAATCGGGTGTTCCTTCGAACTCCATCGTGCGCCATCCCGGCTCGACCGAGATGGTGATCGCGAGGCGTTCATACTCATCAAGGGGACGTCCGTGCTCCGCCCACTCTACAACCGCGATCGCCCCTCGATCCAACTCCTCAAGGATACCCTGGTCTTGAAGATAGTCGGGATCATGCACGCGATAGAGATCCACATGATAGAACTCGCCTCCTCGCGATAGCGCATACGACTTCACGGTGACAAAGGTTGGTGAGGTAAGCGGACGCATGATGCCCAAGCCATCCGCCACCCCCTGGGTAAAGGTGGTCTTACCCGCGCCCAGCTCGCCCGTCATCAGGATGAGGTCACCGGCGACCAACGCTGCTCCAAATCGTCGACCGAGGTCAAACATCTCCTGAGATGTCGTGAGCTCACACCTCAACCGACCCTCCGGAAAGGGTCAGGCGGGCCCGCGCAAAATCGACTCGCATCTCCGTTAAACGGGCAGCCCCTCCTCGCAAGACATAGGCGGGGTGGTAGGTGGGGATGATGACCGCGCCACTGCGATCATATCGGTGGCCACGTAACGAGGTGAGCGACCTGCCCGCACCCACTCCGCTAGAACCGAGTACGCGAGAGACAGCCGTCCTGCCGAGTAAGAGAATCACGAGTGGCTTCACCAAGACAATCTGACGCTCGAGCCAAGGCGCGCAGGCCTGCATCTCTTCGGGTCGTGGATCACGGTTGTTCGGGGGTCGGCACTTCACGACATTGGTGATATAGACCTGATCGCGCGTACGCCCGAGCTCCTCCTCAATCAGTCGATCTAGCAGCTTCCCCGATCTTCCGACAAAGGGGCGACCGAGTTCGTCCTCCCGTGCGCCGGGACCCTCCCCGATGATCATCAGATCGCTCGGCACACGACCCTCACCAACCACAACCTGGGTACGGGTCTCGGCCAGTGGGCACAACTGACAGGCACGCGCCTCCGCCTGCAGCCGATCGATCGAGTCAATCACGATATCTCCTTGGCACACGGTCGCTGATCCCGGTCAGGATTTCGTAGCTGATGGTAGAGAGGCGAGTGGCCAGTTCATCCGCTCCGATGAACTCAGAACCCTGTGCACCGATCAACACGACCTCATCGCCGACTGCAACTGAGGGATCATCGACGGCAACCATCACGTGATCCATCGCCACCACGCCGGCCAAGCGATGACGTTGGCCTCGAATCAGCACCTGGGCACCTGCCTCGAAGAGTCCACGACGAACCCCATCGGCGTATCCTATTGGAATGGTTGCGATCGGCGTTCCTGCGGGAAACCAGCGTCGATGCCCATAGGAGACGCCGCCTGCCTCGGTGAGTTGGTGGAGCCTCGTCACTCGACTGACGAGCCGCAACACCGGTCGAACGCCAAGCTCATGCGCGCCATAGCCATACATACCAATCCCAACGCGGACTAGGTCAAAACCGGTCTGTGGGTAGTTCACCAGGCCCGCTGTGTTCGCGAGGTGCAAGAGAGGTCGCTGATCGAGCACACCGACAACCCTCTGATAGGCATCCTGGAGGCATGCCACCTGGGCCAAAACGCTCTCGTCACCCTCTTCACCCTCATCAGCCCTGGCTAAATGTGAGTAGACCCCAGTCACCCCAATTCGTGCGGCTCGTGCCGCCTCGGCCACAACAAGGACCTCGCTCACCTCGCTCCCTAAGCGATGAAGACCGGTCTCGACCTCGAGATGGAGGGAGGGTTCGTACCGTGCACGATCACGTTCGGAGAGCCCCTCAACCTCTTCAATCATCGACACCAGGGTTCGGGCCGAATGGATGGTTGGAGTGATGCGATTCCTGATCGTCTCGCCGAGAAAGGAGGGGTCCGGCTCCCCGAGAAGTACAATCGGCGCCTGCTCCAGATGCTCGCGAAGGGCTATCGCCTCATCCAGGGTGGCAACGAAAAAGATCTCAGCACCGCCCATCGACGCGGCGGATGCAACCCTCGTCGCACCATGGCCGTAGGCATCAGCCTTCACCACGGCGCCAATGCGCACTCGCGCGTTTGAGCGTGTTTGAGCGAAGGAGTGCATACGCGCTACATTTTCGCGCACCGCCACCAGGTCGACTTCGGCATAGGTTGGTCGGCGCGAGGAGACGATCACCGAAGCAATTCCTGCGCCGGCGAGACGCAATCGAGGCCCCCATAGTAGCGTGCGATAGCCTCGACGAGCGAGGTTGCCGTCACTTTGCCGGTCACTACGCTCGAGCCAGCTGCTCCGTGTAGGTACGCACCAGCCCAGGCAGCCTCGTAGGCAGACATCCCTTGAGCAAGAAGACCAGCGATCACCCCAGCGAGTACATCGCCAGTCCCAGCACTCGCCAGCTTGGCGGTTCCGACCGCCGAGAGAGCAACTGCGCCCGACGGATCAGCGACGATCGTCGGTGATCCCTTCAACAGTACGACCGCACCGGTGTCAATCGCCGCCTGACGACATGCCACGACCGACGAGCCCTCGATAGGACCAAAGACTCGCTCGAACTCACCATGGTGGGGTGTCAGAACGGTCGATGCTCGCCGACGCGCGAGGGTACGAGCCAGGTTTGAGGCATCGCGAAAGCAGGTCAGCCCATCCGCGTCGAGGACGATCGAGCAGTCGGCGTCGACGAGAAGGCGGCGAACGAAGTTCCCAATCTGCAAGGAACCACCGAGGCCTGGCCCCAGCACGATCGAACGAAAGCGCCTCGAGGCGACAACAACCGGCTCAGCAAAATAGGACTCCAATCGATCAACGACGACTTCACTAGGGTGATCGATGATCTCGGTCGACTCCGCCCTCGTTACGAGGTGTACCATTCCTGCACCAACCGCCATCGCGCCCCCGGCACCAAAGCCTGCGGAGCCGCGCATCCCAGCGGATCCACCCACGACCATGACGCCGGAAGACCACTTGTGACTCTGCGAGGGCACCTTCGGCATGACTGCCCCAAGATCGCGTGCGGTCACAAGGTGACATTGCGAGTCAGCGGGGTGTAGCTCCGGGAGAATACGTAGGAGACGACCCGAGCGTTCACGACCTGGACCAAAAAAGTGACCAAACTTGAGCGATCCAATCACCGCGGTGTAGTCAGCGCGGATCGCCTCTCCGACGAGATCCCCCGTGTCGCCGGCGATCCCTGAGGGGATGTCGACTGAGAGCACTGGTACCCCATCCGGAAGTTTTGGTGGATCAAAAGGTCGGGAGAGGCCAGTCCCTAAAATCGCGTCGACGATGAGGTCCGGATGGGGGTCCGTCGCGAAAAGGGGCATCGCATCAGGTTCAACCACCGAGGTCGACACCCCAAGGCGGTTGAGATGCCTCCCCATGCTGCGACCATCGTTGCCATTGTTACCGGGTCCAACGATGACCAGCACACGACGGCCATACGTCCCACCGAGCAGCGAGATCGCCGCCTGGGCCAGTGCGTATCCGACACGGTCGATCACGGCGGTGGTCGCCCCTTGTCGTGCCAATTCGCGATCAAACTTCGCGACTTCTGCCACCGAGACTACTGGATCCACGATAACGACCTCCCCACTGAACTCCGCCCATGAGCCTAGCCGTCGCCCGTTACTCCTCGATTAATGCAACCACCTGAGCAATCGCAAGCATCTTTGTGTGCGTTAAACTCAGTGAGAACTCAACGCAACCTTGGTCGTTGGCGAGTTGAGCGGCGGTGCCTGACAACCGCAAAACAGGCGCTCCAGAGGGTAGCCGAAGGGTCTCGATCTCCTGAAATCGCACCGACCCCAGGCCTACTCCTAGCAGTTTCATGGTGGCCTCTTTGACGCAGAAACGTGCGGCAAGACTCTCTGTACGCCCGGCGACGGCTTCGAACTCGGCCCGCGTGAAGAGCCGCTCGGCCATCTGAGGGGTACGCGCGAGGGCGACTCGAAACCGAGGCACCTCAACAGCGTCGATACCCGTGCGAATCCTCACTCGACCTCGGGCGCACCGACAAGCTCGGCGGTCTCCACGAATCGGACTGCTGGTGTCGACAGTGTCTCGCGAGCTCGAGAGATGATCCTGAACCGGCGTGAGATGGGTGCGAGCTCCCGAATTTCAACCCGAACCAGCTCGTGGGATGCGACCTCTCTCACCACAGCGAGCGAGGAGAGGAAGCCGCCGCCGACGCCCTGGAGAATCGCCTCCTTCACCGCCTCACCGCCAGCCAACTCAATCGCCAGCCGGGGTCTGAGTCCGTTCGATGACAAGGCCTCCTCTGTGGCACGTCGAACACCGGAACCGGCCTCGCGAAGGATCAGTGGGATCCGGGACACCTCGCCCCAACCTAACATCTGGTTCGGCACCGCTCCAAGCAGTTCTGGTCGTACCACATAGACGAGGCGATCGCCCCCAACCATGATCTCAAGCATATTCTCTGGTAGCTCCTCGGATGGAGACTCTATCACTCCAACCTCGAACTCACCCGCGATCACCAACTCTGTCACCTCCGCTGAGTTGAGCGATCGCGTCCTCAGATCAACACCTGGATATTTTGTCCGATACCGCACGAGCCACCGCGGGAGTATGTACGCCGAAACCGTATTCGAAGCGGCGATCAGCAAGAGCCCATCGTTACCTTTCGCTACGCTGTCGACATAGTCAAGAACGCCGCGATAGGCGCGATAGACCTCTCGGGCACGCCTGGCAAGATCCTGCCCGGCAACCGAGAGCTCCACCCCATGCCCAGAACGGACATGCAGACGTTGGCCCACCGCATCCGAGAGGTGTTTGAGCTGCTGAGAAACACCGGGTTGTGAGATGCCAAGCTCTCTTGCTGCGTCAGAGAGGTTGTGCGTCTCAGCGACAAGGGCAAGAGTAACCAGGTAGTTTGGGTCGATACGGCGCTGCTCTGGTGTGATCATAACTGTCATTAGTGTATCGCGAATCACGATAACCAATGAAATAGGCTTTCTCAGGGCTTGGGCTAAGGCTACGCTACACTCATGACACAGCCTCTACGCATCGGCTTCGTCGGTACGGAGCTCGCACCTCTCAGACCAAGCGCGGGGGGTCTCGAGCGACTCGTGACCGGTTGGGCTGCCGGTCTTCGGGGGCACGATTCCATCCTTCTCTCGCGCTTTGATGATGGAACCAACACCACCGAACACAGCCGCCTGCCGCTGGCAGAGGCGGTGGCGTCATACGATGTCGTCGTGATCAACAACCGGCCTGAGTGGACACACCAGATCGACAAACCAACCGTCCTCATCCTCCATAACACCGCTGAAGCATGGAGACAGGGAGGGACGGGCTCGCAAACTCTCGCCCCCTTGCCATTGTCAGTCCCCAGTCACGTGACAATCGCGACGGTGTCTCTCTTCCTGGCCCACCATGCACAGGAAGAACTTGGGCTCTCGACACCTCCCAGGGTCTTACCTCCGTTTGTGGACCCAGCCTTCCTCGGGGGCGAGCCCTGGAACGGATCGGATGGACGCCTGCTGTTTCCCAACCGCCTACTGGTCAAGAAGGGTGTTCATGAGACGATTGATGCTGTTGAACGGCTTGCTGATCCAAGGTCAATGGCGGTCTTCCTGGCAAATTTTGCCCCATGGACCGAGCCAACGGTCGAACACCTTGCTCTCGTAGTGCGTATCAAAGGCTCAACTCGATGCTCACTCGAACCCCGAATCGACGCAAGCTCCAATCTCGCCACTCGAATGGCAGCCGCATCGGCTGTTCTTGCGCCCTCAACACGACCAGAGGGCTTGGGTCTCGTCCCCCTTGAATCCCTCGCGCTCGGCATCCCCACTATCATCAGTGGGCTTGGCGGATTACGCGAACTCGCTCCTTATGGCGCTACGATCACTGATCCCGCCGACATCGACGCCTTCGCCTCTGCCATCGAGACCGTCCTGACGAGGCCACCACAGATCGATAGCCGAGGCATCCGTCGCGACTTTAGCCTCGCTCACTCGGTGGGGATCCTCGCCGAGCTGATCGACGAGGTCATTCAACAGTGACGGTCTTGGCGAGATTACGGGGTTTGTCGAGATCGTAACCCCGTACCTGTGCCATCCAACCGGCTAGCTCCTGCAAAGGAACCACCATCAACAACGGCGACCAGAGCGCATCGGATGGAGGTATCCGTAGGACAGTGTCGGCCAGATCGTCCGGACTCGTGTCGCCGTCGACAGCCACGACAATGAGTTTTGCTCCGCGAGCTCGAACCTCCTCCAGATTGGAGAGCATCTTGTCATGGAGGCGGTCCTTCCCGAGGAGCGCGACGACCACTGCCTGGTCATCGAGCATCGCAATCGGGCCGTGCTTGAGTTCGCCGGCTGGGTACGCCTCAGCAGCGATGTAGCTCAGCTCCTTCATCTTTAATGCCCCCTCCATGGCAACCGGATAGAGAAGATTGCGTCCGATGAAGAAGAACCGTTCCCGGTGAAGGTAGTCAGCTAGCATGGCATGCCAGTCGTCCTGCCGTTGGACCGTGATACGCAGGAGTCTGGTCATCTCCAGCAATTCTCGTCGGCGTCGCTTTGACTCATCGGGATAGAGGACACCTTTTAACTCGCCAAGGTAGATAGCCAGCATTCCCAGTGCGCCGATCTGGGCTAGATGAGTCTTGGTCGAGGCGACGGAGATCTCGGGTCCTGCTCGGGTGTAGAGCACTCCATCGGCAACTCGGCTCAACTGGCTGCCGATTACGTTGGTGATAGCGATGGTCCGTGCGCCACTCGCGATGCATTCACGGAGGGCGGTGATGGTTTCGAGGGATTCGCCTGACTGGCTGATACCGATTACCAGGGTATCCGCGTCAAGGATGGGATCGCGGTAACGATACTCAGAGGCAACATCGACCTCCACGGGGATCCGCGCGAGATGCTCGACCAAGTAGCGGCCCACCAGACCCGCATGATAACTGGTACCACACCCGATGATCACCACCTTTCGGATCCTACGGAGTTCATAGGGGTCAATCGAAAGTTGGTCAACCACCGCCTCATGATCGAGCGTCATCAACGCAGAGACCGTGTCATAGAAGGCCTCAGGCGACTGATGCAACTCCATCTCGTAGTAGCTCGCAAAGCCATCGAGCACGGCATCCTGTGAGCTCCACTCGATCGAAAGCGGCTCCAAGGTTGCCAACAACGCTCCACCGTCACCTGCAACTCCGTCACCCAGGACCACCACCACATCCTCAGGGACCTCATAGAACTGCTCTGCAAGTGCAAGAAATGCAGGGGCGTCGGAGGCAAAGAAGGACTGGTGTGCATGCGTCGCTGCGAGCAATGGCGACGTTCGACGCACCCCGAGGAGCATCCCAGGATACGAACGCAACGCAACGACGATCGACATGTGCCCAACCAACCGTTCAAAGACCCTGCCAAGGCCATCGGCGGGTCGTTCACCGCCACGCAAGCTTTCCTCCAGGAGATGAGCTATCACCTCGGAATCGGTGTCGGAGCGAAACGCATGACCACGCTCTTGCAGTTCGGCTCTCAGTTCCCGAAAATTCTCAATGATCCCGTTGTGGACGATGGCGACATCCCCAGTGCAGTCCAGGTGGGGGTGGGTGTTGGCAAGGGTAGGCGCCCCGTGTGTAGGCCAACGCGTATGTCCGAGCATCACCTGGCCAGTGGAGAAGGACTGAGCACTCAACCAGTCGGCCAGCACGTCCATCGATTCACGAGCCACCGATGCCTTTGCCACCTCGAGCTCGCCATTATGGATAATCGCAACCCCTGCAGAATCGTAACCCCGATATTCAAGACGGCGAAGGCCATCAAAAATAGAGGCGAGATCCAGCTCGGCTCCCACCGCTCCAACGATTCCGCACATAGCAAGACCTCCTTTAGGTCGATATGAGACGACCGGTGACAACCTCCACCTTGGCAACAAGCTGGTCAGCTAATCGCTCAGCCACCTTCACATCGGTGGCTTCGACCAGAATCCTAAACACGGGCTCAGTGCCACTGGGCCGCAATACCACCCGGCCATCGGCACCCAACTCGGCCTCTACCTCGGCGACGAAGGCGAGGAAATCATTCTCCGAGAGAATCCGGTCACGAACCTCAGTTTTGACCTGTCGCTGCACCTGTGGGAACCGAACGATCTCCTGGGCGCGGAAGCGGTCCAGTGAGCCACCCCAGTCCCCGAGCGCGTGGAGCAACAGGGCTGCTGACAATAGTCCATCGCCAGTTGGCCCAAGCTCCCTGACGATGATATGACCGCTCTGCTCACCGCCCAACGAAAGTGCCTTCAGGGCCATCATGGTGGCTATCTGTCGATCCCCAACATCAGTCCGAATGACGGAGATAGCGTGTTGTGCCAATGTTCGCTCAAGACCAAGGTTGCTCATCACCGTGACCGCCAATGCATCGTTGACAAGCGCGTCCCGGTGCTGCAGATAGAGTGCGAAGAGCATCAAGAGTTCGTCGCCATCGACGATGCTTCCCGATTCGCTCACCGCAATCAAACGATCGGCGTCGCCGTCAAAACATAGACCTAGATCCGCCTGGTGTGCAACGACAGACTGGGCCAGCAGCTCGGGATGCAGGGCACCAACTCCATCGTTGATGTTGCGCCCATCTGGACTGTCTCCAGTCGTCGCTACGACATGTGCACCGAGTCGAGTCATCAACAACGGTCCAAGCCGCCAAGCCGCCCCATTGGCCCCGTCTACCACCACTCGCAATGGATGCGTTATGGGACCAAGACGATCGGTGACCCAATCGATATAGGCCTCCTCGAAGGAACGATGCTCGACATGTCCCAGTCCCCCAAATGTCGGTCGTTGACCCTCGAGAAATCGATCAAGCTGCCGCTCAATTGTCCTCTCAATCTCCACCGACACCTTAGCCCCTTCTTCGTCAAAGACCTTAATGCCGTTGTCGAAGTAGGGGTTGTGAGAGGCAGAGACCACCACCGCCGGCCGGTTAAGCGTACGGGCGACCCAAGAGAGAGCCCCCGTCGGCAAGATTCCACAGTCGACGAGATCGATCCCCGCCGACGCGATACCAAGACTCACCGCTTGAGCAAGCCAGTAGCCTGACTCACGCGTGTCGCGTCCAATGACAAAGGCTGGGGGCCGTATCGCATCAGCGATACCAACCCCCAGCCAATAACCGATCTCCATGGTGAGCTCTTGGTTCGCACGACCACGAATCCCATCCGTGCCAAAGCGAAGCATTTACCGCTTCGAATACTGAGGAGCCTTACGAGCCTTCTTGAGACCGTACTTCTTGGATTCCTTCTTACGGGCATCCCGTGTCAGCATGCCCTCCTTCTTGAGGGCCGCACGATGCTCTGGGTGCAACTCGACGATAGCTCGCGCCAAACCAAGACGGATCGCATCCGCCTGTCCGGCCACTCCGCCACCGTCAACGGTTGCATAGACATCGTAAACCTCATCGAGCTCTACCAGTTTCAGAGGCTCAATCAGTTGACCACGTTGTGACACTGAGGTGACGTAATGGCGTAACTCCTTACCGTTAATCACGACAGCGCCATTGCCAGGAACGAGCCGGACACGCGCCGTCGCCGTCTTTCTCCTGCCAGTGGATTGGGTCAAGGGTGTAGTCATTTCGCTCCTTACAACGCCTTCATACGGTTACTGAGATCGAGCAAGGTCGGCTGCTGGGCCGCATGTGGATGGCTCGGCCCCGCGTATACCTTCAGTTTACGGAACATCTGACGCCCGAGACGGTTCTTCGGCAACATCCCTTTGATCGCGAGTTCAACTGCGCGCTCTGGATGCTTCTCCATCATCTCCAGAAACTTCGACTCACGCAATCCACCTGGGTAACCCGAGTGGTGATAGTACACCTTCTTCTCAGCCTTGGCACCAGACAGCAGGATCATATCGGCATTGATCACCACGACATGATCACCGCAGTCGAGGTATGGCGCAAAATAGGGCTTGTGTTTGCCCTTCAACAGGCTCGCAACCTCAGTTGCCAGCCTTCCTAGGCGTAAGCCCTTCGCATCTACTACCCACCATTCACGCTCAACCGTGGCGGTAGTGGTTACAAACGTCTTCATTCTTACTCTTTCTCACTCATACCCGACCCACATCCGGGTCTACGTACCTACCGTGTTCGTGCTTGAACCGGCTGCCGGTCGCAAGGAGGTTCGGCGCTCCATTCTAGGGGAAACGGGAGCTCGGCCCTGTCGATCGATGCCCAGTCTTCCTCGAAACTGCGGTCAAAGAGCGATGCCGACCCCCATTCCCAGCCCAGCTGGTAACCAACCCTCCAAAGATAGAGCCCGCGCGACGGCGCAAGCTCGCTCAGCGGCGCGCGATCGCGAGCAGAGACAGCGTCCACGACACGGCTTGGAGGCCAACGACCGCGACCAACTTGCACAAGAGTTCCAACGATGCGTCGCACCATCTGGTGACAGAAGCTGACTCCAATTACCGAGATGTCAATGAAGCTTTCCTGGGCGACGATATCGATGGCGTGTAGCCGGCGTCGGTAACCGCCAGCACTGTTGGCCTTACACAACGCCTCAAACTCAGCGACCATGCAGATTCGGTTGGCGACCTCGGCCATAACGCCGACATCCAACTCATGGGGCATCTGCCAGCTCATTGGGGAGAGTGGATCCCGAGTTGCCCTGCGGATTCGGTAGCGATATTGCCTCCACTGGGCCGAATGCCGTGCATGAAACTCTTCAGGTGCGCGCATCGCTGCTCGTAGCCAAATACCCTCTGGTAACACCGCATGGAGCCGTGAAAACGAATCGACGGACAGATTCGCGGCTGACAACGAGATCATCTGAAATCGGGCATGAACCCCAGCGTCAGTTCGGCCGGCGATAGCGAGATCACTGACCCCGATCTTGAGTAGTTCCAACGCCTCTACCAGCGAACCAACGACCGTCCTCGTCTGCGGTTGTGGCGCAGATCCATGGAACCGCGAACCGTCATACGCAAGAACAAGCGCCCATCCCACCTGGTCTGGCTAGACGAACTCGATGACAACCATCGGCGCGCCATCACCATGGCGAGGTCCGCGCTTCAAAATGCGCACGTAACCACCCTGCCGATTCTGGTAGCGAGGCCCGACCTCATCGAACAACTTCTTGGTCGCATCCTCATCTCGAAGGAACGCGATCACCTGTCGTCGCTGATGGAGATCACCCTTTTTTGCCTTTGTAACCAACTTCTCTACGACCGGACGCAGCGCACGAGCCTTCGCATCGGTGGTCAAAATCGACTCCGCAGCGATCAGCGAGGCACAAAGATTGGCCAACATCGCCCGTTGGTGGGACGCATCACTGCCGAGGCGATTACCTCGTTTGGGACGACCGGGTACCATTAGTTCTCACTCCTTAAGGACATATTCCGTGCTGCCAACTTCTCGGCGACCTCATCGAGAGATTTTTGACCAAAATTCGTGATGGCCAAAAGATCATCAGCGCTACGATCAACCAGATCACCAATGGTGTTGATCTGAGCTCGCTTCAGACAGTTCCTCGGTCGCTCTGTGAGATCGAGCTCCTCAATCGGGAGGTCGAAGTCAGGCGAACGCTCCTCTGCAGTGACCTCGTCCGCGACCACCAGATGGCTGGCGTCAGCCACTAGCTCCGATACGAGCTCGAAGATTCCGGTGAGCGTGCCGGCGGCCGATGCGAGCGCCTCACGTGGCGACAGGGAACCATCGGTTTCAACGTCGACGATCACCTGGTCATAATCGGTAGCTTGGCCTACGCGAACAGGCTCGACCACATAATTCGCGTTACGAATCGGAGAGAAAATAGCGTCAATCGGGATGATCCCAATAGTATTTGTCCGCTTGTTTCGCTCAGCGGACACATACCCGCGACCCTGTTCCACGACGACATCCAAGGCCAATCTTCCCTTGTCAGAGACGGTCGCAATGTAGAGCTCCGGGTTGACAACCTCTACCTCCGAGGACAACATAAAATCCCCGGCGTGCACTGTGGCCGGACCCTTGACATCGAGACGAATAGTCACGGGGTCAGGTGAGTAGCACCGCAGGACGATATCCTTGAGATTAAGAATAATGTCGATAACATCCTCCTTAATCCCAGCGATGGTCGTGAACTCATGAAGCGCGTCATCAAAGCGCACCTGTGTGATGGCAGCACCAGGGACCGAAGAGAGCAAAACTCTTCGCAGGGCGTTGCCAACGGAGTGGCCAAAACCCGGTTCAAGCGGACCCACCGAGAAGACCTGACGATGTGCGATCTCCTCGCCTACCTCTTCTACCCTCGGTCGCTGAATTATGAGCATTAATCGTTCCTCTTCATTTCACTAGTCACTTCATCGCTACGTACCATGTTGGTAATCTCCAAGTGGCAGCTATCGTCGCTACTTCGAGAAGAGCTCGACCACGAGCTGTTCACGAACATCGAGATCTATCTGCTCTCGCAGCGGCGTGTTCAAAACGCGTGCCGAGAAACCAGATGGACCCATCTCAAGCCAGGCAGGAGCAGTCCTGGCGACGATATCCCGATTGAATTCAATCACCGCGAGCGAACGTGAGCTCTCCTTGAGAGAGATCTCCTGTCCGGCCCGAACTCGATAGCTCGGAATATCGACTCGGCGTCCATCGACAAGAATATGGCCATGGCGAACAAACTGTCGAGCCTGAGCTCGCGAGGAGCCCCAACCGGCACGATAGACCACATTGTCGAGCCGAAGCTCCAGCAGTTGAAGCAGACGCTCGCCGGTGATTCCCCGTTGCCTCGCTGCCTCCCCATAGGTCTTTGAGAACTGACGCCCCATGACCCCATAGGTCCGCCGAACCTTCTGCTTTTCACGCAACTGGATCGAGTACTCGGATGGTTGTCGCTGACGATCCCGACCGTGCTCGCCAGGGGGGAATCGACCGACGGTGATGGGGCACTTCGCACTCTCGCACTTTGGGCCCTTCAAGTACAACTTGGTCTTCTCTCGTCGGCATAACCGACAAACCGGACCGGTGTATCTTGCCACTTAAACTCTTCTCCTCTTCTTCGGCCGACAACCATTGTGTGGGATGGGGGTGACATCTCTCACGGACCGAATCTCAATACCTGCAGATGCGAGCGCCTTGTGGGCAGTCTCCCGACCAGAACCTGGGCCCTTGAGCATGACATCGACCTCTCGCACTCCGTGCTCCATCGCTCGCTTGGCGCACGTCTCACCAGCCACCTGTGCCGCGAAAGGAGTAGACTTGCGACTCCCCTTGAACCCCACGTTTCCTGAACTCGCCCAAGCGAGCACATTACCAGTGGGGTCAGTGATGGTGACAATGGTGTTGTTAAAGGAAGAATGGATATAGGCGACCCCTCGCGCTATATTCTTCCTCTCCCTTTTACGAGGTCTCCTACCTCCAGGTCGTGGCTTTGCCATGAAACTCCCTTCAAATGACGCACGTGGTCAATCCCATCGACCACTCACGCACACAATAACTAACGCTTTACCTTCTTCTTACCCGCGACCGTCTTACGTGGACCCTTGCGCGTCCGCGCGTTGGTATGCGTCCGCTGTCCGTGAACCGGCAGTCCGCGACGGTGGCGAATCCCCGCGTAACATCCGATCTGGATCTTGCGCTTGATGTTCTGATCGACGTCCCGACGAAGGTCGCCTTCCACCTTGAGGTTCTGATCAATGTACGTGCGAAGCCTGAGAACCTCGTCATCGGTCAGATCACGTACCCTCGTATCTGGATTGACTTCGGTCGCCGCACAGATCTGCTGGGCCGTAGTCAGACCAATACCGAAAATATAGGTCAGCGAGATCTCGACTCGCTTCTCCCTTGGGATATCAACTCCTGCTATGCGTGCCATATCTATCCTTGCCGTTGCTTATGACGTGGGTTCTCGCAGATTACGAGCACCCTACCTTCTCTGCGAATCAACTTGCACTTCTCACAGATCGGCTTGACGCTAGGTCGAACCTTCATAGTGCTCCTTCCATCACTGAACCGACTCTCCGATACCGCGTGCTCCAGTCATTGGAGCCTTTGCGTCCACAGAGGGTGTGTTCCTCCAACTCTTTACTTATATCTGTAGGTAATACGACCGCGTGCCAGGTCGTATGGGGTGAACTCGACCTGGACCTTATCCCCTGGCAGGATCCGGATCCGATGCATGCGCATCTTCCCGGAGCTATGAGCCAGCACCTTGAGACCGTTCTCAAGCTCAACACGAAACATCGCGTTCGGGAGTGGTTCGACCACGGTGCCCTCAAGGACGATCGTGTCCTCTTTTCCTTTCGCCAGTTCATCCTCCTACAGATCACGCTGATTGATATTGCCCAGACACGCCAGAACCTGACGACTACAGCAGTTATGTCGCGACCAACAGGCCACGGGGCGCAAAAAGCTACCCTGCTAGTATAATCGGAAGGAACTCAGGGAGTGTCGTCCAGCACCGTAAAGACCTCTGGTCCATTCTCGGTGATAGCGATCGTATGCTCAAAATGTGCCGCCCATGTCCCGTCTGCCGTGACTACACCCCATCCATCTGGTAACACGACCGTATCCTCGCCACCCAACGTGAGCATGGGCTCAACTGCGTACACCTCGTTCACGCGCAACTTCGGCCCGGGCCGCCCAGGCCAATAGTTGGGCACATTCGGAGGCTCGTGCATCTGTGTGCCGATACCGTGCCCAACATAATCACGAATGACACCCAGATGGGCGCTAAGAGCAACCTCCTCGACGGCACGACCGATATCGTGGAGATGGTTGCCCGCAACCATCATGGCGATCCCTGCCCGTAATGATGCCTCGGTTACCTCGATCAACCGTTCCACCCGTACTGGGACCATCCCCACCGCCACAGTGATGGCGGCATCGCCATGATATCCCTCAACGATGGCTCCAGCATCGATGGAGATGATATCTCCCTCACGCAAGACCTCCTCATCACTGGGGATGCCGTGAACGATCACGTTGTTACGAGACGTACAGATGACAGCTGGAAAGCCATGATAGCCTAGAAAGTTCGATCTCGCATTCCGCTTTGTCAAGACATCGCGAGCCGCCCGATCTAAGTCAGCCGTGGTCACCCCAGGGCGAACCGCACTCCGACACGCCGCGAGCATCTCCGCCGTCACGCGCCCGGCCTTCCGCATAGATGCAAGCTCAGATTCAGTGCGTACCATCATCAACCACCTTCATAAAAACCATGCTCCGCAAGCACCTCGCTAATACGCGCCAGTACCTCATCAGGAGTGCCGACACCATCGACCGTCTCCAAGAGACCCATCTCGGCATAGAACCCCAACAGGGGTGCCGTGGCCTTTTCGTAGATCTCCAGGCGCCGCAGGATAGCCGCCTCGGTATCGTCCTCTCGCTGGACGAGTTCGCCGCCACAGTTGTCACAGATCCCTGCTGTCTTTGGCGGCAGATCGTCGGAGTAGATACTGCCGCAAACAGAGCAGACGCGCCGAGAAGAGAGCCTTCTCAATACCAGCGCCACTGACACCTCCAGATTGATCACCATATGGAGGGAAGCCGGAGCCAATAAAGCATTGAGCTCCACGGCCTGGTCCTTGGTCCGGGGGAAACCATCGAGCACAAACCCACGCAACCGTGCATCCGGCTGATCGAGTCGCTCGGCAATCACCCCATTGATCACCGTATCCGGGACGAGCTCGCCACGATCCATGAACGACTTGGCTAACTGACCAAACGGTGAACCCGCACCAACAGCAGCGCGCAGCATGTCCCCGGTAGATATGTGAGGGATCGCGTACCGGTGTGAAACCCGCACACACTGGGTACCCTTCCCCGCCCCTTGTCGACCGACCATCACGAGCCGGAGAGGGTGACCGGAGACCATTTTACTTCAAGAATCCCTTGTAGTTACGCATGGTGAGCTGCGAGTTAATCTGCTTCACCGTCTCAAGAGCAACGATCACCGCGATCAAAATGGTGGTGCCAGCGTAGGGGAAAGAGGTGATATGCCAAGCAGAAAGCAAAATCGACGGAATGACCGCGATGGCAGCCAGAAACAGAGCACCTGGCAAAGTGATGCGATTGAGAATTCGCGACAGATATTGCTGAGTAGCCTGGCCCGGTCGAACACCCGGAATGTACCCATTCTGCTTACGAATGATCTCGGCCTGCTGGTAAGGATCAAATGCAACGGTCACATAGAAAAAAGTAAAGACGATAATCAGAAGTCCATAGGTGATGATGTAGAACCCACTCGTCGCATTCAGAAGGTGATCGTTCACGAAGGTCCGAAAACTATCAACGGGAATGACGTTCGATAGCAGCACAGGGAAGTACAGGATGGATGAGGCAAAAATAATCGGGATCACACCCGCTTGGTTCACCTTTAAGGGAATGTAGGAGTTGCCGCCCTCATACATTCTCCTCCCCACTACCCGCCTGGCAAAGACGACAGGAATCCGACGCTGGCCCTGCTCAACAAAGACGATTGCAACGAGGAGCAAAAGCACGACGATCACGATGATGGTGAACTTGAGAGCACCGGCTTGATCGAAAATAAGCCGACCCCCTGAGGGAATAATACTCACCACGTTAGCGAAGATGAGAATCGACATCCCCTGCCCCACACCACGTTCGGTGATTGACTCAGCCATCCACATCACCAACGCCGTACCTGCGGTGAGGGTCAAGATAACGAAGAGTACCCTTGGAATGGTGAAGTCAGGGATGAGATCCAATGACTTCTGATTACCCAAGATAACGCCGAGACCGCTGTGAAAGACAAATGCTAACCCCGTCGCCTGCAAGACTGCCAACCCAATCGTGAGATATCGCGTGGTCTGCGTGATCTTGCGCTCCCCTGCTGAGCCCTGATCCCGCCACTCCGTCAACTTAGGAATCACACCGGTGAGCAACTGAATGATGATCGACGACGTAATATAGGGCATGATACCGAGGCCGAAAAGTGCAGCTCGTGAAAGCGCACCGCCAGAAAACAGGTCAAGAAACCCGAAGATTCCAGCCCCCTGTGACTGCGTCACAAGCTCGTGGATCGCCGAGTAGCTCACCCCGGGCACCGGTATGTTGGACCCAAGCTGATAGATGCCGACCATGAGGAGTGTGAAAAGGACCTTATTCCTAAGGTCCTTCACACGAAAAATATTAACAAAGTTCTGCAGCATCAGACTACTAATCGCTCCTGGCTCACTACCGATTCATCAGGGCGTTGCCCAAGGACGGGCGACGACCTAACTTATAGGGCAACGATATCTCGCTGACCGACCCTCCCGCCGATTCTATCAGCTCACGCGCACTCTTCGAGAATCCATGAGCCGAGACCGTCAGGGCTGCGCCGCGCACGGCGCCACGAGCACACACCTTCACCAGGGCACCCTTCCGGATGACTCCCGTCGCCTCAAGGACCTCCGGAGAGATGGTGGTTATCCCTCGCTCGGACAAAACCGCAAGCTGATCGAGATTGACGACGGTATAGGAGACTCGAAACGGGTTATCGAAACCACGCAACTTCGGAATACGCTGCGTTAACGGCAATTGACCACCCTCGAACCCGACAGGGATAGTGTCGCGGGCACCCTGGCCCTTGGTACCACGACCAGCGGTTTTACCACCCTTGCCACCGATGCCTCGACCAACACGCCGCTTCCGAGTCTTGGCGCCCTCATTCGGAGCCAAATCATGAAGATAAATCATTCCATCTCCTCCACCACCACCAAGTGGCTTACATTGCGCAACATACCGCGAATCTCAGGGCGATCAGGGAGTACATGTTCCCTGCCGATGCGCCCGAGCCCGAGCGCGCGCAGAGTACCCTTATGAATTGGCTTTGAGCCGATCAAAGAACGTACCTGGCGCACCTTAATTTGCTTGCCGACCTTCGCTTCCTTAGAGTCGGTTCCCTTAGCCATGTGATGCCTCCTGCTGTCGCTTGCGTTCCTGGTAGGACTCGAGCATACCCTTTGGGGCGATCTGATCTGGGTACTTGCCTCGCGCAGCGGCGATCTGATCCGGACTGAGCAGATGCGCCAAACCATCCATCGTGGCGTGAGCGACATTGATACCGTTAGAGGAACCCAACGACTTGGCGAGTACATCGGTAATCCCCGCCATCTCAAGTATCTGACGAGCAGCGCCACCAGCGATCACACCAGTACCCGGAGCTGCTGGCTTGAGAAGAACTCGACCAGCCCCAGCCCGGCCGATAATCGGATGAGGGATCGTAGTACCAGCGAGGGGAACCGAGATCAGTTTACGACGTGCCTCCTCAGTCCCTTTTTGGACGGCAATACTTGCCTCCTTGGCTTTTCCGTAGCCGATGCCAACTCGACCGTTACCATCACCCACAACCATCAATGCTGTGAAGGAGAAGCGACGGCCGCCCTTGACCACCTTGGACACTCGATTGACCTTGATCGTCCGATCCTCGTACTGACTATCAGCCATCTAAAACTCCAGTCCCGCTTCGCGTGCGGCATCCGCAAGCGCAGCCACCCGACCGTGATACTGAAAACCACCACGGTCAAAAACTACCTGTGTGACACCGTGGGCAAAAGCTCTTTCGGCAATGACCTTACCGACTCTCACCGCCGCCTCGCAGTTGCCGGTCGAACTACCGACGAACTCAGCTTCAAGTGTGGAGGCAGCCACGAGCGTAACGCCGTGACTATCATCGATCAGCTGTGCGAACATATGCTTGTTCGAACGATACACCGCCAACCTGGGCCGTTCTGGGGACCCGATGACCTTTCGACGCACTCGTTGGTGGCGCCGTTTCTGTCGACTATGGGATTGGCTCATTGACATCGCTACCTACTTCCCAGCCTTTCCAACTTTGCGCACGACCTTCTCACCCTCGTATCTCACGCCCTTACCCTTGTAGGGTTCAGGCTTACGAATCTTGCGGATGTTGGCCGCTACTTGACCGACCAGCTCCTTGTCGACTCCCTGAACCACCAGACGAGTCGGCGAAGGAGCCTCAAAACCTATGCCTTCCGGGGCCTTCACGATAACCGGATGGGAAAACCCAAGAGCGAGCTCCACTTCACCGGGAGCGCGCAACTGGGCGCGGTAACCCACCCCCACGATCTCAAGCTGCTTACGGTAACCCTCGCTGACACCGACCACCATGTTGTTGACCAATGTGCGAGACAAGCCGTGCATCGCTCGCGCCTGTCGAGAGTCATCAACCCTCTGTACACTCACCGTTCGATCGTTGAGCTCTACCGAAACCATCGGTGGCATCTCGCGCTCCAACGTACCCTTGGGACCATTGACTTTGACCCTCGTACCCTCCAGAGTGATCGTCACTCCATCAGGGAGAACAATAGGTTGCTTACCTATACGTGACACTTTCTACTCCTCTACCAGACATGACAGATGACCTCGCCGCCAACGCCCGCCTTGCGCGCGTCACGGTCGGTCATCAGTCCGTGTGAGGTGGATAGCACTGCAACACCCATACCACCAAAGACCCGTTGGATCGAAGCAGCCTGCGTATAGACCCGTAGACCGGGCTTCGAGACGCGAGTAATGCCATTGATGGCACTATCGCGTCGCCTGGACCCAACATAGCGTAGCTGAATCTCGAGCACCGTCCCCGGACCACTGGCTGCAGGGGCGACCGAGAAAGAGTCGATATAACCCTCCTCTTGCAGAATCCGTGCTAACTCGGTCTTGATCTTTGAACCTGGCATACGCACGACTTCGTGCCGGACCCGCGATGCATTGCGAATACGAGTCAGCATATCGGCGATTGGATCAGTCATACTCATGGCTAACCTCCTACCAACTGGCCTTGGTGACACCGGGAATCTCACCCAAGTGTGCCATCTCTCTAAGACAGATCCTGCAGAGTCCAAACTTCCTGTACACCGCGTGAGGTCTGCCACATCGCTGACAACGGGTGTAGGCGCGAACTCGATACTTAGGCCGACGGTTGGCTTTTGCGATCAACGCTTTCGTAGCCATTTACAAACCTTCCTTCCGGAATGGGAAGCCAAAAGCAAGGAGCAATGCCTTGCCCTGGGCATCAGACTCAGCTGTCGTGACAATCGTGATATCCATACCTCGGGTGGCGTCGATCTTGTCGTAATCGACCTCAGGAAAGATCAGCTGCTCATTGACCCCAAAGGAGTAATTCCCATGACCATCAAAGGAGCGTGGGTTCAGTCCGCGGAAGTCGCGAATTCGCGGAATCGCGATGGCGACTAGCCGATCAAAAAACTCCCACATTCGATCACCGCGCAGGGTTACCATCGCCCCGATGGGCATTCCTTCACGCAACTTGAAGGCTGCAATCGACTTTCGAGCCCGCCTGGTCGCCGGCTTCTGACCGGTAATCGTCTCAAGGTCTCGAATCGCGCCTTCGAGTAGCGACTGTTGCTGGGTAGCCCGACCAACACCCATGTTGACGACGATCTTATCGAGCGTCGGCACCTGATGGACGTTTGCAACCCCGAGGGACTCGAACAACTGCGCGCGGACCTCTTGATCGTATCGCACCTTGAGGCGGGGCCTCTGTGTCACTGTCGTCGTCATAGCGCTGCCCTACACTTCCTGCATACCCGAAAACGCTTCCCAAACTCATCGACATCCATGCTGATACGAGTCGGACCGCACGATGAACATATCACCGCGACGTTCGAGGCATCGATCGGCAGAGACTTTTCGATAATTCCACCGGGTGTCGTCGCATCACGAGCCTTGGTATGCCGCTGAACGACGTGTACACCCTCAACAAGCACCTTTCGTTCCTGGGGGAACGCCTTCAAGATCTGACCCTCGGAGCCCCGATCCTTACCAGAGAGCACGCGTACCCTGTCGCCACTCCTCAGTCGCATTACAACACCTCCGGCGCCAAAGAGACGATTCGCATAAACCGCTTATCACGAAGCTCTCGACCAACTGGTCCAAAAATACGTGTTCCGCGTGGTTGCATCTGGTCGTTGATCAGCACGGCAGCATTGTCATCAAACCGAATATAACTACCGTCCGCACGTCGAGACTCCTTGCGAGTGCGCACAACTACGCACTTCACGACATCGCCCCGCTTCACACCGGCTCCGGGGAGTGCATCCTTCACGGTAGCGATGAACACATCACCGATACCTGCGTATCGACGACGGCTACCTCCCAAAACTCGGATGCACAACACCTCTCGAGCGCCTGAATTATCGGCAACTCGCAGCCGACTCTCTTGCTGGATCATCTTGCACGCTCCACAACTCGAACCAACCTCCAACGCTTCAACTTCGACAGGGGTCGCGTCTCTTCGACCTCGACTGTATCGCCAACGTGTGCGTCGTTGTTAGCATCGTGGACATACAGTCTCTTCGTCTTTGATATCGTTCGCATGTACCGCGGGTGACGAACCCGCTGGTTCACCAATACCACGATCGTCTGATTCATCGCCTCTGAGGCAACGACTCCTTCACGAACCTTGCGCTGCGGACGCTCTTCGGGCGACTCGCTCATCACTTTCCTCCTCGGGCAGCCACTCGCCGCTCACTTAGAACTGTCTCGATACGGGCGACCTCTTTTCGGAGTGCCCCCAGCTTGGCCGTGTCCGTACCCTGTGCTGAAGCTATGGCGAATCGATGACGAAACAACTCTTCCTTCGTCTCTCCGAGCTTGGCAATCAGCTCGTCATCGAGCATATCCCGGTAATCGGTCGCCTTGGTCATCGTGTTCCCCCAATCGACTCAACGCCTTCTTTGATGACGAAACGTGCCTTGATCGGGAGCTTTTGAATCGCGCGCTCCATGGCCTCGCGGCCGAGTTCCTCGCTCACTCCATCGAGCTCGAACAGAATTTTACCCGGTCGCACGACCGCCACCCAGAACTCCGGATTGCCCTTGCCCGATCCCATACGCGTTTCGGCCGGCTTCTTGGTCACTGGCTTATCTGGAAAAACGCGAATCCAGACCTTTCCACCACGGCGAACGTGGCGAGTCATCGCGACTCGGGCAGCCTCGATCTGCCGGGCCGTGATCCATCCAGGCTCGAGCGCCTGGATGCCATAACGACCGAAACTCACTTCGGTTCCACCCTTGGCCTTACCGGTGAGCCGACCACGATGGGTCTTACGGTGCTTCACCTTACGGGGCATCAGCATCGACTAATCCACCTCCTTCTTAAAATGAGGTGCCTCATGACCCTCATCCTTGGTGCGGCGCTCAATCTCTTCTTCTTCTGCCAAAAGTCGCTCGAGCTCCTCAGGCACAGCCGCCTCCTCCAGTATTGGCGTCGGAACCACCAGCACCTCCTCGACGACTGCCTCATCGGCAGCCCGTCGCCTACCACCTCCAGCTGTGATAATCCGGCGAGGACGCTCTGGCACGCTAGGACGTGCGGCACTGGTGGTGGCAACCTGATAGGGAACGATGTCTCCGCGATAGATCCAAACCTTCACTCCGACCGTACCAGAGTTCGTGTGCGCCTCGCGGAGACCGTAATCGATGTCAGCTCGCAGTGTATGGCGAGGTACACGTCCCTCTCGATGTGTCTCACGGCGAGCCATCTCAGAACCACCCAGACGACCAGAGCACTGGATAGTTACACCCTTGCCGCCCTCTTTCATCACGATTTGAATAGAGCGCTTCATAGCCCTACGGAAGCTGACACGACGGGCGATCTGATCTGCGATGCTTTGGGCGACCAACGTCGCGTCAAGCTCCGGATTGCGCACCTCCTCGACGTTGAGTTGTACGCGCGGGTAGCTCGTCAACTTCTCAAGTGCCTTACGGAGCCGATCGACCTCAGAACCTTTTTTCCCGATCACGATACCCGGTCGCGCCGTATGAATATCGACCTTCAACCGATCACGGGTGCGTTCGATGTCGATACGAGAAACCGCAGCTGTTGCTAGCTCCCGCTGCAGCCAAGAACGAATCTTATAATCCTCGATCACCCACTTTTGATAATCCTTATCGGCATACCAACGAGACTTCCAATCGGTGGTAACTCCCAGTCGAAACCCATACGGGTGAATTTTTTGACCCATTATGAGTCCTCCTGTCCTGATTCTGGAGTCGAATCCTCGTCGGTCAACTCCTCCGAGGCAACCGCCTGATCACTTGAATCCTCCACGACGAGATCGCTCACTGAGTCTTCGACCATGACCTCCTGGGGGGCCACCTCCACCGTCTCGACTGTCGAGGTATCCTCGACGATCGATCCCTCAACGACCTCGCTGGATCCGGATCTCTCATCAACCGCAACCTCACCAGCCTCAAGAGCCTTGGAGTCCGCGGACACCGCTTCGACCGACGCCTTGGTGCCCCGAGATGATGCTACTCGCTGCGCTCTTCTGGCATTCGAGCGGCCCGAACTTCGGGCTGCCTCGACCCGCCGCATCGACAGCGGCATCTCCTCGACAACGATGGTGATGTGACAGCTGCGTTTGCGAATGCGTGTAGCCCGGCCCCGTGCACGAGGACGGAAACGCTTGATAGTTGGTCCCTCATCGGCGTAGGCCGCGGCAACGTACACCTCGTCCGCTCCTAACCCATACCTAACCGTCGCATTCGCGACAGCCGACGCCAACAACTTACCGACAACTTCACTCGCCTCGCGGTTCACCAACGACAGCGCTCGAATCGCATCGACTGCGGACTTCCCGCGGATGAGATCGAGAACTTGGCGCGCCTTGGTAGGACTCATTCGGAAATAACGGAGTACGGCCCGTGCTTGATTGACCTCCAACGTCTCAGCCACTATCGTCTCCTCGCCGTCTTCTCTTGACCCGCGTGATAACGGAACGTCCGTGTGGGTGCAAACTCGCCCAACTTGTGCCCGACCATTGATTCAGTGACATAGACCGGAACATGCTTGCGACCATCATGGACAGCAATAGTGTGCCCAACCATGTCTGGGATAATGGTAGAACGACGCGACCACGTCTTGATCACCCGCTTTTCGTTCTTCTCGTTGAGATCATCCACCTTCTTCAGGAGATGATCATCGACAAAGGGACCCTTCTTTAAGCTTCTTGGCATCTACTATCTCCTGGCTCCACGACCGCGGCGTCGTCGTATAATTAACTGATCCGAATCCCGGTGGGCTCGACGGGTGCGTCCCTCAGGCTTACCCCACGGTGAGACCGGGTGACGCCCACCCGAGGTCTTTCCTTCGCCACCACCGAGTGGGTGGTCGACTGGGTTCATGGCGACACCACGCGTTTGTGGCCGTACGCCCTTCCAGCGATTACGTCCCGCCTTACCGATGGAGAGCAGCTCAAACTCAGCGTTGCCAACCTCTCCGATCGTTGCACGGGCATCCGCAGGTACCCTTCTCATCTCAGTCGAAGGCAGACGGAGGGTTGCATACACCTCGTCACGCCCGACAAGCTGCACACTCATACCGGCACTCCGCGCAATTTTTCCACCCTGGCCGGGGCGAAGCTCGACGTTGTGCACGACCGAACCAACAGGGATCGCGCGCAAGGGGAGTGCATTGCCCACCGTGATGTCAGCACCGACACCCGATTGGACCTTGTCGCCAACCTTCAACCCGCGAGGGGCAAGGATGTAACGCTTCTCACCATCGTGGTAGTGCAGCAGCGCGATGCGGGCATTGCGGTTCGGATCGTATTCGATCGCGGCTACGGTCGCCGGTACCCCGTCCTTTGTGCGCTTGAAGTCGATCAAGCGATACTGCTGTTTGTGGCCACCGCCTCGGTGTCTCGCCGTTTTGCGGCCCTTTGAGTTACGCCCACCAGTGCTCGTCTTCGGTTGAAGCAGTGACTTCTCTGGTGCCTTCTTTGTGATCTCATCAAATGTCGAGACCGACTGGAAACGCCGGCCCGCGCTGGTTGGCTTACGCCTACGAATCGCCATGAATACCTACCTCTGCAACAACTCGATAGCAAAACCCTCGCGAAGTGTCACGTAGGCGATTTTGGTATCGGGACGAAAACTAACCTTACCGGTGCGCCGATTACGCGTCGACTTCCCTTTGCGATTGAGGGTGTTGACTTTGGCTACCTTGACCTCAAAGAGCTTCTCTACCGCCTTACGAACATCGATCTTGGTAGCATCCGTATCAACCTCAAAGGTGTAGACACCAGAATCCATCAACTGATAACTCTTCTCCGAGACCAAAGGACGTCGCAATACCAGATAACGATCACCTGCGTGCATTATTCACTCTCCTTGTCACCAAGACGCTCCACGATGCCCGCCAGACCTGCTTCGGTGAACAGCACCACATCACTGGTCAATACCGTACGGGTCAACAGCGAAGCAGGGGTGGCAATCATAAGATCTGGCAGGTTGCGGAAGCTGCGGACGATCCCATCTTCGCTTGGCAAAGCGACAAGCGACACGCTCTTTCCAGCGAGGCCAGCACCCTGTACGACAGTGACCGCACCCTTGGTAGAGGGCGTGGGGACCTCACCGCGTAGAACGTAGATTGCCTCGCCACGAGCACGATCTGAAAGTGCCTGCTTCAGGGCAGCCCGGACCATCTTTTTCGGCGTAGCCTGTGCATAGCTGCGCGGGCGCGGTCCATGGACGATTCCACCACCGGTGAACTGTGGCGCACGTGTCGAACCCTGCCTCGCGTTACCAGTGCCCTTTTGCCGGAATGGCTTCGCACCACCCCCGGAGACCTCCGCCCTTGTTTTGGTCGAGTGGGTACCTCGTCGACGATTCGCCTCCTCGGCGACCACGACTTGGTGAAGTAATCCCAGATTGGTCGGGATGTCAAAAATCTGCTCGGCGAGCTCAACCTCTCCCTCAAGGGAACCGGTGGTACTCACCACTCGTGCCTGCACCGTCATGCTCGCTTCCCGCCTTTCACCGTATCACGGATGACGACCATCGCCCCACGTGGGCCCGGAACCGCGCCCTTGATCAACAACAACTGGCGATCAGGCTCTGAACGTACAACCTCCAGGTTGAGAATGGTCGTTCGCTCGCTACCATACTGGCCCGCCATGCGGGTGCCTTTGAAGACGCGCGCCGGGGTCGCACACGCCCCGATCGAGCCAGGCGCACGGTGCTTCTTGTGGTTACCGTGACTACCACCCTGACCCTTGAAGTTGTGGCGCTTCATGCCGCCAGAGAAACCATGTCCCCGACTGGTGCCGATCACATCCACATGATCACCAGAGTTGATCGCTGAAGCGTCAATCTGTGACCCAACACTCATTCCCTCGGAACCCTCTAGACGAAACTCCATAATCTTGCGCCCTGGCTCCACGCCTCTCGAGGTGAACTGCCCAAGTACGGGCTTGGTCAACCGCGAAGGCTGCGCCACACCGACCGCCACTTGCAGCGCCTCATATCCGTCACGTTCGACCGTCTTGCGGCGAAGAACCCTCGCTGGCAGCACGCGAATCACCGTGACGGGGACAACGCGATCGTTGTCCACCCAGATTTGGGTCATGCCGATTTTCTCGCCAACCACTGTTTTACTAGCCATGAATTCCTTCAATCTTTGCAGAGGCACATAGGCATACAAGCCCATTGGTGCCAAAAAGGTCAGAGACGCCGGAGGGTCCCATGAAGGCACAACCGGACACAAAATGACCAACTAATACTACTCCGTGAAAGCCCGTCCCCGAGCTATCTACCGAGTGATTTACACGTTTTGTATTTTAATCTCGATATCCACCCCAGCTGGAAGCTCCAGCCGCTTCAACGCATCAACCGTCTTGGCAGAGTGATCGACGATGTCGAGCAAGCGCTTGTGAATGCGCATCTCAAAATGCTCACGAGAATCCTTGTACTTATGAGGTGAACGAATCACCGTGTAGCGGTGGATATCCGTCGGCAACGGCACTGGACCGACGACCTTACCTTGTGTGCGGGTCACCGTATCCACGATACGGCGAGTCGACGCCTCTAGAATCTCGTGATCAAAACCCTTTATCCTGATTCTGATCCGCTGTTTATCACTCATTTCTCTCCGTCTCCGTATCGACTCCTGGCCGATACCTCACCAAACACAGGAAATGGCCCGGAGCAGACTCCGGGCCATTCACCGATGAACTACTTAATGATCTTCACGACGCGACCAGCGCCAACGGTTCGACCACCCTCACGGATGGCAAATCGAAGACCCTCATCCATCGCGATGGGCTTGCCGAGCTCGACCTTGATCGTGAGGTTGTCACCTGGCATCGCCATCTCAGTACCCTCGGGCAACATGATACTCCCCGTCACGTCGGTTGTCCTGAAGTAAAACTGGGGACGATAGTGGTTGAAGAACGGCTTGTGTCGTCCTCCCTCATCCTTTGACAGAACGTAGACGTTCGCCTCGAATTCGGTGTGAGGAGTGATGCTTCCCGGCTTGCAAACCACCTGGCCGCGCTCTACATCTGTCCGCTTGACACCACGGAGCAGAACGCCGACGTTATCACCAGCCATGCCCTCGCCGAGCTCCTTGTTGAACATCTCGACACCGGTGACGACGGTCTTTTGCGTAGGCCGCAGGCCGACGATCTCGACCTCCTCAGAGACCTTGACCTTGCCGGCCTCAACCTTACCGGTCACCACAGTTCCGCGACCTGGGATGGTTAACACATCCTCGATCGGCATGAGGAAGGGCCGATCCAACGGACGCTCAGGTACAGGAATGTACTCATCGACAGCGTCCATGAGCTCGATGATCTTCTCCTCCCACGCCGGGTCCCCCTCAAGGGCCTTGAGGGCGGAAACCCGAACGATCGGCGTATCATCACCGGGGAACTCATACTCGTTGAGCAACTCACGGACCTCGAGCTCCACGAGATCCAAAAGCTCCTCGTCGTCAACCATATCTGCCTTGTTCAGTGCCACCACAATGTAGGGGACACCGACCTGACGCGCAAGCAACACATGCTCACGAGTCTGAGGCATTGGGCCATCCGTCGCCGCAACCACCAAAATGGCACCGTCGACCTGGGCCGCACCAGTGATCATATTCTTGATGTAGTCGGCGTGACCAGGCATATCCACATGGGCATAGTGCCGCTTGTCAGTCTCGTACTCCACGTGAGAGATCGCGATGGTTATCCCACGAGCCTTCTCCTCTGGTGCCTTGTCAATCTGATCGAAGGGCTTGAACTTTACATTGGGATTCCGTTCGGACAACACCTTGGTGATCGCTGCCGTCAACGTCGTCTTACCATGGTCAATATGACCCATGGTTCCGATGTTCAAGTGAGGCTTACTTCGCTCGAACTTCTGCTTTGCCATCTTTTCCTGCTCCGTTGCTACTCACTGCGCCCACATGGCGCAACCTTGACCCATTACAG
>JAKAQL010000025.1 GCA_021822605.1 Actinomycetes bacterium | reverse complement strand
TCGATGACCGGAGCATCCATGAGAGCGAAGAAGTCCAAGGTGGCTAAGTCCGCGGACGAGGCTCCATGACACCATCAAAACAACCGAGAAGGAGGCGACCTTTGACCGATTAGCGATACACTACAACAAGTCCCTCTCGCACCCTCCTAGGGGGTGGCAGATTTCAGCGAGAATGGGTGGCAGAGTTAGCGAGAATACACACAAGACTTTCTAGCGTGTGTCCAGCCGAGGGAGCTTTCACCACCGACATGCGCTGGGAGGTATGCAACCAGAGCCCGACTGCACCTTGACGTTCCTCGGACAGAAACACAGCGAAGCTGCTGTCCGAGACGCGCTACGAACCCTTGAACCGCTTCGGGCTAGCGACCGAGAAACACTTTCCTCGCAGATTCACCCGGCCGACTCACGGTGGTGGTGACCTGAACAGTTACATCAGAACCAGTATTTCTCCCTGGGATGAGGGCGTTAGCTAGGGAACCGGTTCACTCTGGATAAATTCAATCCTCTGTATGCAGCACAAACGTGAACACGTTCTGTCTTTCCGCCACAATCTAGGGTCAAAACCTGCGCCCAAAACTGCTCCACGGATGAAGGTACAAGCGAATGGTCGGATAGCTACCATTGCGAGGGTGGCTCTCTCCCAGTTCAGGTGAGTCGCAAACGGCCCACCAAGGTTTGCTACCTACGACCTACTTCAGTCAAAGACCAGAGCGGGCATTGGTTTCCCCTGGAGTAGTACTAGCAGACCAGGGTGATCGATGGGCCTGATCGGCTTTGAACTGCCCATGTTCCCGGAGCTCTCAGCCGCCCCATGCGAGACCTCCACTAGTTCCAGCGCGGCGCGACCCTGTCACGGAGGTGTTGATCTCCGGGGCTCGGAGGGCGCGAGCCCAGATCCTGGACCTACCTCTCGATCATGGGCGCCACGAGAGAATGCAAACGCAGAGCCATCTGAGCATCGACAAGGGGGCCAAAGTTGTGGAGTTCGCTCCGCGGAGACAGCGGGATTAGAAGCATGATGACCAGACTTCGCCATCAGTGGCAAACCCGAGCGCAAGATAGTCACCGTTGACGGTGGGGGCTCTTCGCTTGGATCAGCAGTACCAATCGCACACAGGCTCCCGAAACGGTCCCATGGGAAGAGATCGTCAGTGACAACTTTTTGGCCATGCACGTCAGTGCCGTGCCGCGCACTTGTGGCACCGACAAACCCGAGATTTCTGTGCTGAGCTTCTCGGCCATCGGTCAACCATTGCGCACTGGGAGGGCAAGGTCTGCTCAAGCGATCATTGATTCCGAAATCTTCCATCCCTCTACACTCGCCACTGTGGTTGGAAAGAGAGAAGGGCCGACCAAGCGGGCACTCAAAGTCAGGCGAAACCGTCCGATAAAACCGACCACGATCTTCCCAAGAGCCCCTCAGTGAGCCCGGCGCCATTTGCTCTGGTTATCCGCCGGGCCCACGATAACAGGGTCCGTTCGACAGCAAATCCGCCGACGCTCAGTCGGCGAGCAGCTCAGTCTCCTCATCCTCTGATGGGCGCTTGTTGCCGATCGCGAATCCCGTGACCGCGCCGAGAAGGCTCACAACGATTCCGACGACCATCGCGACATGGAGCCCCGAGAGGAACGCAGCATGCGATCCATCGGTAATCGCCAACTGGAGGATCGGCGGAATGTGAGCAAGACGCGGCGCTGCACCCTCCGCGATGAGCGGCTTGGCCACAAGCAGCTTCGGCGCGATTGATTGAGGAACACCAGCATGGGTCAACTTTCCAACCAGAGTTGAACCAACCCGATCCAACAGCACCGATCCAAGGACTGAGGTGCCGATCACCCCACCGATCTGGAGCGCCGTCGACTGCACTCCACCCGCTACACCTGCGTCCTGTGAAGGAGCATTGCCGACAATCGCGTCAGACGTCGCGGTCAGCACAAACCCTACACCAAAGCCGAGAATCACGAAGGGGATCGCCAGCAGTAGATAGCTCGAAGCGACTTCAAGGCCCGTCAGTATCCAAAGACCACCAGCAGACAGCAACATGCCGATCGTAACTGGGAAGCGCGGACCGAAGTGATGGTTGAGCAGCGCACCAACAGGAGCCGAGATCACGAACATTGCAGTCAAAGGCAACAGTCTTACACCTGCCTCAATCGGCGTGTAACCGTGAACCTCCTGGAGATAAAGCGAGACAAAGAAGATGACTCCATAGAAGGCAAAGAAGTTCAGAATCACGCTAATGGTTGACATAGAGAGTGCACGGCTCGCGAAAATTCGAAGCGGAACCAATGGATTGGTAACCTTTCCCTCTGCGAAGACGAAAAGTGCTGCGGCGACGATGGCTCCCCCAAAGCAAGCCAAGGTCTTGGGGTCGAGCCAGCCCCAGGTCTGGGTCTTGATAAGTGCAAAGACCAGAAGGAAAAGCGCCGCCGCCAGCGTGACGATGCCAGGGTAGTCCGGAGACTCCACATCGGTCTCCCTGCTCTCGTGGAGCACGAGAACGCTGATGGCGATACCAATAATCGCAACAGGAACATTCAAGTAGAAGACCGATTGCCAGGAGACATCCTGGACAAGCAGCCCTCCAACGATTGGACCGCCAGCGATGGCGATTGCCGACGCAGCACCCCATACCCCAATCGCGGTATTTAACTTATCGAGTGGGAAGGTCTTACGCAGAATCGCCAAGGTATTCGGCATGATCAACGCACCAAAGGCTCCCTGGAAGGCGCGAAACAGAATCACCAGACCGATTGAGCCTGAAAGGCCGACGCCAGCGCTAGCGAGGGCGAAACCCGCCATACCGATCAGGTAGATTTTCCGACGGCCGAGGCGATCTCCAAGCTTGCCAGCCGGGATCAGCAAGACAGCGGTGACGAGGAGGTATCCATTGGTCACCCACTGCAGATCTGCCAAGTTCGCATGAAGGCCTCGCGCGATAAATGGGTTTGCAATAGAGACCACAGTCGCGTCGAGACCGACCATGATCACGCCAAAGGCCACCGCCACCAGCGAGAACCATGGATTGCCTCTCAGCCTTCGCTTTTCAAGGTCCTGAGCCGATTTCATCTTTACTCCTCGTTTCCTTTCACTGATTTCATCTGCAAGACGTCTCCCGCCGCTACGATCCAAACATCTCGATGGTTAGCTACAACTTTGTCAGTCACTGCCACTTTCAACTACCACCCTATTCGATTTGTTCCCAGATCTCGCCAAACTCATCGATCAGAGCACAGATCCAATCTCCATCATTGTGAATAACCGTCGCGAGCAGGGAAAACGCTGTCATCCATTCGATGGACATGGTGCCTACCCGACACGCGAGCAAGGCAATACACTGACTTACTATGTCACGCCACTCAGATCAACCAGCGCTCCAGCCAGAGAGCATCGCTGCCGTGCGCAGTCGCCGTGCTCATTCAGTGAAGTGGCAACGCTACCCTGTCGACATCGTGCCAACATGGGTCGCGGACATGGACTTCCCTCCCCCACAACGCGCCTTGGAGTCCGGGATCGAACTGCTCCGCAATGGTGACACCGGCTACCCATCCTCCGATCTCGCTGCTAAGTATGAGGCCGCCTATCGGGAGTGGTCCCTTCAGAGCTTTGGAACGCAACCTCACCCGCTTAGGACTGTCGCCGACGTTGTCGCCGCCCTACGTATCGTTGTGATGGCCCTGACTGATCCAGGCGCAGGGGTCATCGTCCTGACCCCGAGCTATCCACCCTTCTTCAGTGTCGTCAAGGATGCACAACGCCAACTCGTGCAGGTCCCGATGCGTCGGGTCGACCAGAGCTATACCATCGACACCGACCTGCTCGCCAAGGCCGCCGAAGACCAGCAAACACAGGCCATCATCTTGTGCAATCCGCAGAATCCAACTGGGCGCGTTTTCACGAAAACCGAGCTCGCTGATATTGCTCAGATCGCGGACCGAGAGGGCCTCACCGTCATCGCCGACGAGATCCACCAGGATCTAGTGAATCGCAACTTCACCCACATACCGTTCACCTCGCTCGACAACGAGAGTGCGTCGCGTGCTGTTGTGCTATCTTCACCATCGAAGTCCTTCAACATCGCCGGCCTGAAGGTTGCACACATCGAACTACCAACCGATCGAGCGCAACGGGCTCGGCTCGAAACAAGCCCTCTCCTCGCGCTCTCACAAGCTACTCCCATCGGACTCATCGTAGGAGCGCAAGCCTACGAGACCGAACGCGACTGGTTGGACGAGGTTCGCGACATCATCGACGACAACTTCGCCGTCGTGCAGAAAAGCTTCGCGGGCCAAGATCTCGTCTCGTTCACACATCGCGAGGGTACCTATCTTCTCTGGGGACACCTCAATCAACTGCCGGCTGGACAGTCGGCCTATGAGTTTCTTCTTGATCGTGCGAGAATCGGAGTCGGCCCAGGTGAAGACTATCTACCCGGCTCTCCAGAGTTTTTCCGCTTGAACCTCGCCGCCTGGCCATCGACGGTCACCGCTTTAGTCGAAAGGATCAATGATGCGTTCGGTACCCTCTAAGCCATCGAAATCCACCCTCATTCAGGCTCAACAAGCCCCTGTGCACACCGAAGACATCCCCCATCTTTCCCGTTTCTTCTCGGCACTCGCTGATCCGACTCGGCTTAAGCTCCTGGTTGCCATCAATTCAGCTGGTCGGCTCGGAGCAACGGAATGCGTCAAGGCATCAGGGCTCTCGCAAGGTCGAACGTCGGTGCATTTGAGTTGCCTCACCGCCTGTGGATTGATCGCCCAAGAGCGGGTTGGACGCCGTAAGTACTACCGGATTGCCAGCCCGATCGTTCCAGAACTTCTGCAACTCTCGAATGTCTTAGTCGACGATAACATCACCGCTATTCAAGGGTGCCGGACTGCTCAACCTACCGCTTCCTAGCCTCTATCACGAGTCTTGTGTCACACTACCTGATCGAGACGGGATCGTCTCGATCAGGGCCCGACGAGCCGACCGGGCACCATTGCGAACCGATCTCTTGCTCTCCAACCGGTAGGTGTGCACCATGATTGCTCGATTGGCAACACGAGGTAGGGGCTCGCAGCGTGCTGTTCGCGATCTGGATGCACGCCGCCCCTCGAACAGACCTTCTCATACTCAGCCAGAAGCGTTGTGTCTGACCAGCACCTCCGCCCTCACTCGACCACCTCGAGGCTGAGATTCCTCATAATCGTGCCCTGGAAGGGCCAGCAGCATCTTCTATCCTTCGGAGCCAAGCAACCCGAATAGGCCACCGCGATCGATAACTACCAACGCAGCAAGCATCTCACCAACAAAATCACCTCCCTCACTCGACCACCGATCGAGCACCGTTTCCGCCACCATAAAGAGTGTGTTCGCGATGAGGGCCACCCGAGGACTCTCTGGTCCCACCCCAAGGCGTCCAGCAATGATTGGACGTAAGCGAACCGCCGACTCCCATCCATCCACAAGCCAGCGGGCTCTCAACGAAGGTGTCGTGGCAAGTAACCGTAGCAGTTGTCGATCACGCTCGATATCGGCATCTGCCTCACCAGAACGGAAGACTACCTGCACCGAATCAAGAAGCGGTTCTCCGTTGGGCCGCATCGCCAGCGACCCAAGTAACTTATCAACCTTTAGCCAGAGAAAACTCATCACTACTTCATCTTTGGTGGCGAAGTAGCGGAAAAAGGTCCTTGGTGAGATGCCAGCAGCCTGGGCGATCTCCTCCACGGTGGTGTGGTCGAATCCCTTGACAACAAAGAGTTCGGCCGCGGCTTCAGCCAACATCCTGCGAGTACGTTCCTTGCGCTCTTCAATCGTCATAGACGAACTCTATCTCACCCAAAGCGAGGGTGAGCCTTCCCAAGTTCTTCCACTACCGCAAACCTTGGATCGAATACCTGGAACCAACGCTGGTAGCGCAGATGTCACTTTGACGAGTATGGCATCGCTGGCAAGCCAGCATCGACAATGCCGCCGACAACTGGGACGCTCCAAGACCTCATCCCGCTAGGCTGGCCGAATATGGCCGCTCCACTCTCTAAACGCGAACGCCAGATAGGATTTGGGCTCGTAGCGCTCACCGCTATTGCTTACATCGCCATCTGGACTCCCGTCATCATCGGCAAGGTGAAGCCTGCCAAGAATGCATCCTTCCTCGATAACCCTGCCGTCGCGATCACGGAAGGGCTCGCGCTTTTGGCCATCACTGCGTTCATGATCTACCGCAATCAGCGTCGGTTCGCAGGGGTTGGGGCCATCATTGTCGCCTTGGGAGCTGGCTGGGGCAGTCTGGTTCTCCTTGCTTTCCCACTGCTGGCCTGGGGAGTTTTCGCAGGCTTCAAGGTTGACCGCGCGCAGGTCGAACTGCGACGCCAGGCACGTCAGGCCAAGAAGGCAGGGCTTGCACCGCCCAATGCCCCCGGTACCAAGACAGCAATAATGGCACCAAAACCTCGGCCGAGCGCATCGAAGCGCTACACTCCACCGAAACCACCCTCTAAGCGCGAAGCACGACGCAGGCGCAATAGCCGCCCCTGAGGCAGCGTAAACTAGCAACTCACATGATGGGGATACAACGGTGCTCAAAACTGCACTAAGCGACAAGACGATCTTTGTAACCGGTGCGACTGGATTTTTGGGGACCGCCCTCGTAGAGACGGTTCTCCGCGTGCTGCCGTCTACCAATTTGGTGCTCCTGATACGTCCAGGGCGAAACGTCACCGCCCAGGCTCGGGCAGGAAAAGATCTCTTCCGCAACAACTGTTTTGACCGACTGCGTCAGGACTGGGGCACCGACCGCTTCCAAGAGGAGATCACTCGCCGAGTTCAGATCGCCGCCGGTGATGTCGGCACCGATGGCCTCGGCCTCGATCAACACGGACAACAACTCCTCGCCAATAGCGATATCGTCGTGCACTCTGCGGCTACCGTCAGCTTTGATGCCATGTTCGACCAAGCGGTGGAGATCAACCTCCTCGGGCCCACCCGGGTTATGCATGCTTACCAAGCAGCTCGCGTCGACTGCCCTGACCCGGGGCACTTCGTCTCCGTCTCCACTGCCTACGTCGCGGGTTCCCGCAAAGGGGATGCACCAGAGCTCGCCCTCAGGGACCAGCCCCACTATCCCGAGATCTCATGGCGCCTCGAAGTCGACGCGGCTCGCGCGCAACGGACCTCGACCGAGGCCTCGAGTCGCGAGCCAGAGACCTTGGCGGAGTTACGAGCGCTCGCGATGGCCGAGCTCGGATCGGCGGGGGTCGCGCTGCTTTCAGAGAAGATCGAGCGCCTTCGCGCTGACTGGGTCAAAGACGAGATGGTCGCGAAGGGTCGAGCCCGAGCACAGAGTCTAGGATGGCCCGACGCCTACGCGATGACCAAGGCCCTTGGTGAGCGGCTTCTTGAGTCAGAACGCAGCAACGTCCCACTCTCCATCGTACGACCCTCCATCATTGAGTCAGCGCTCCGCGACCCGTACCCCGGCTGGATCCGCGGTTTTCGGATGGCTGAACCCATCATAATCTCCTTCGCCAGGGGCCTCTTGAAGGATTTCCCAGGTGTTCCTGAGGGGGTCGTCGACGTGATACCGGTCGATCTCGTGGTGGGAGCGATCCTTGTGGCGGCGGCAAATCCTCCTCAAGCAACCAAGTACTACCATGCCGCCTCGGGATCACTCAACCCTCTCAAGTATCGCCAACTCGTGTCGCTCATCCGTCGTTACTTCAGCGAACATCCCTTGTATGACGAGATTGGGCAAGCAATCGCAATACCAGAATGGACCTACCCCGCCCGTGGCCAGGTCGAATCGACCCTCCGTCGTTCAAAACGCATCGTTGACACATCGACGAAAATTATCTCGAAGCTCCCACTCCGCTCTAATTTTGTCGACTACCAAGATCAGCTCGCAGAGACCCAGCAGGGTCTCGAACGTGCGGGCTCCTACGTAGAACTCTACGGTGCATACGCTGAGTGTGAGGCCATCTATCTCGCCGACAACCTTATGGAACTCGCCGCTCGTATCAGTGACGACGAGCGCGATAGCATCGCCCTCGATCCGCATCTGATCGACTGGGAATCCTTCGTGCTCGGCACCCATCTCCCCTCAGTGGTTGAGCACGCACGCGCTCGTACCCGACCCAAGAGTAGCGCCCCCAAGCGCAACTCGCGGGAGGATCGACTACGTGCGTCGTTGCTCACTGGACACCGTCTGGCCGCCTTTGACCTTGAGAACACCATTCTTGCGGCTAACGTTGTCGACTCCTTCTCTTGGCTCGCGACGGCGAGTGTCGAAGGTGGTCACAAACTCGCTATCGCAGCGAGTCTGTTAGCTGAAGCCCCTCAGCTCCTCAAGCTTGACAACCATGATCGATCAGACTTCCTCCGTTACTTCTATCGTCGCTATCGAGGTGCCGAGCTCCAGGAACTCGAACGCCGAGCACCGGAGTTCCTCACTGGTTACCTCCTTCGCAAGTCCTTCCCCCTAGGACTTGCCCGGGTCCGTGCCCACCGACGGGCAGGGCACTATACCCTCTGCATCACCGGTGCGCTGTCTTTCGCCGTCGCCCCCATGGCCCCGCTCTTTGACCAGATGCTCTCCCTTGAGATGACGACCGACGCCGATGGACGCCTCACCGGTGAAGTGCCGGGAGCCCTCCCCATCGGAGAGGCGAGGGCTGACGTGCTACGAAAAGTAGCCAAGATACATGGCTACACGATCGAGGAGACCATCGCCTACGCCGATTCAACGAGTGACCTCCCCATGCTCGAGGCAGCGGGTGCTGCTGTTGCCGTCAATCCCGATACCAAACTGCGCCAACTCGCTCGGCGCCGCGGTTGGTTGATCGAGGAGTGGTCACGCTCCAAAGGCTATGGCAACCTCTTCTTACCGATCGGACGGCAGCTATGAAAGCCCTCGTTATCAGCCGCTCGCCGGCCAGATTTCTGACCGCGCGCATCTTGAAGGATCGTCTCACCGACAAGGCGATCGAGTCAGGTCCGCTCAGTCTCAAGGATGTCGACACACCGAAGCCCCCGACCACCGAGTGGGTTCGGGTTCGGCCACTACTCTCGGGGATCTGTGGCTCTGACATCTCCACAGTCTTTTTCCAATCATCACGCTACTTCGAGGCACTGACCTCCCTTCCTTTCACTCCGGGTCACGAGATCGTTGGAGAACGACTCGATCGCCCCGGCGAGCGCGTGGTCGTCGAGCCAGCTCTCACCTGCGCGATCAGGGGACTCGAACCGTGTCGATTCTGCGCACTGGGACAGACCCAGCTCTGCGAATCCACAACGATCGGTGATCTCAAGGAGGGGATCCAACTGGGCTACTGTGCATCAACAGGGGGTGGATGGTCGAACGAGTTCATCGCCCACGAGCGTGCCCTCCATGTCATTCCTGATGAGCTCTCCTTAGAGGATGCAGTGATGGTGGAACCTCTCGCCTGTGCCGTTCACGTCAGCCTCCGGCCAACTCGCCGACAGGGGCATCTTGCGATCATCGGAGCAGGGACCGTCGGGCTTGCGACCTTGGCCGCCTCAACCAGGCTCGGTGACTACGACTCCATCACCGTCGTCGCCAAACATCCCCTCCAGCGCCAGTTCGCCAAAGAGCTCGGGGCAAGCACAGTCCTCTATCCAGATGAACTCCTTGGAGCTGCGCGTCGACTACACGCGAGCCAGCGAGTCGGCCACTACGTGAGCAACGGCTTTGACACCGTCATTGATGCCGTGGGATCCACGTCAAGCATCGAGTCCGCGATCGCGACGGTGCGACCTGGTGGCGAGGTGATCGTCGCTGGCATGCCACCTCGTCAATCATTGGATCTCGCTCCGCTCTGGCACCGCGAAATCCAGCTGAAAGGGGCATACGCCTACGGTGAAGAGGATCTCGACCCAGCAGTCGCGCAACGCATTGGTCTTCCCCTGCAGGTCGGTCAACGACCAAGGACCTTCACAATCGCTCTTCATCTGGCTGGTCAACTCCAACTCGGTCGACTGGTCACTCACCGGTATCGCCTTGGTGAGTATGTGCCAGCTCTGCGCAAGGCCTACCATGGCGGCCGCGAGGATGCCATTAAAGTTGTCTTCGATCTCACGAAAAGAAAGTCGGTACACGATGCCTAGGCCCGGATTTGTTCTCGAGGTTGACCGCGCAACCCCTCCAACGCTGTTCTGGCACGGAGAGTCCTTCCGGCTTGAGCGCCTGCCGCGAGGGTCACGCATTCTTTACCCACCTGAACCGCTCAATGCTATCGAAGACGTCAGAGGCGCGATTGAGGCGGCGCTTGACCATCCGGTGGGGGAGGCACAGCCCCTCTCAAGTCTTCTCAATCCGAATATGAGCTTGACGATCGCCTTTGATGACGTCTCGCTGCCGTTACCACAGATGACTGCACCCGACATTCGTTCTCTCGTCATAGAGGCAGTACTCGAGCGCGCCGCCGAGGCAGGTGTCACCGATGTGGTGCTCATCGCCGCGCTCGCACTCCATCGGCGCATGACTGAGAGCGAACTTCGCCACGCGCTCGGTAATCGCGTCTACAACGCTCTCGCGCCCCGCGGCCAACTGACCCAACACGATGCCGAGGATAAGCAGAACATGACCGTTGTCGGTGAGACCGACCGCGGCGAACTCGTCGAGCTCAATCGCCGCGCCGTGGAGAGCGACCTCTTGGTCTACGTCAACATCAATCTTGTATCGATGGATGGTGGACATAAGTCGGTCGCAACTGGGCTCGCTAGCTACGACTCAATTAAGTTTCATCACAACGTTGATACCATGGTGCACTCGCGATCCTTTATGGACCGCCACAACTCCGAGCTCCACTCCTCCAACTGGCGCATGGGACATGTCATCAAGGACGCTGGTGTAAAAATCTTCCAGATTGAGACCACCTTGAATACCGCCACCTTCCCCGAGAGCTTCCGCTTTCTCTCACGCCGAGAGTGGGAGTGGAATCTCCGTGACCGGGCAAGCTTCATCGCGGCCAGCGAAGCGTTAAAAAAGACTCCGCCCCACCTGGCACGTCAGATCTTTCAATCGGTGCGTTCTCCCTACGGCGTGACAGGGATCACCGCTGGCGAGGTCGAGGCTGTCCATGAACGCACACTCGAACGCGTCTACCAACAACAGCTGGTTCGAGTGGATGGTCAATCCGACATCCTCACGCTCGGTCTTCCCTTCATCGGCCCCTACAACGTCAACTCCATCATGAACCCAATCTTGGTCTACTGTCTTGGACTCGGGTATTTGTTCAACATGTATCGCAACAAGCCGCTCGTGCGCAAGGGTGGCGTGGTGATTCTCTCGCATCCCACTCGCCCAGAGTTCGACCCGGCCTTCCATCCGAGCTATGTTGACTTTTTTGACCAAGTTCTCACCGAGACCACTGACCCACTCGTTATCGAGTCAAAATACGAGGAGTCCTTCGCCCGTGATCCGTGGTACATCCACCTCTACCGGACCGGCAACGCCTATCACGGTGTCCATCCCTTCTACATGTGGTACTGGGGGGCACATGCACTCGATCACCTCGGTGGCGTTATCATCCTTGGTGGCGACCCCAAGGCGACGCGGCGCTTGGGTTTTCAATCCGCCTCCACCATGGCCGACGCCCTGGAGATGGCACGCTCCATCGTTGGGTCGGACCCAAGCATTACGCACCTCCATTCCCCACCTCTGGTGATGGCTGATGTCTACTAAGAACTCGCTGACCCGGTTCGTCCTTCGCCGCCCAACCCCACCTGGGTCGATGATCCCGCCGAGGACACACGCCACCGGCACAAACTACGACACGAGTTTCTCTCGGAGAGAAGCCGTCCGGCGGGTGCGAGCATTTCTCCTCGACTCTAGCATTGCGCCGCTCACTCGCCGTCTCACCCATCCAACCATCATTAACGCGGCCGTCCTCGACACGCTGGAACGACCGATCATCTTTGTCGCTAATCACCAGAGTCACCTCGACACCCCGCTGATCCTCGCCGTTCTCCCACCTAAGCTCCGCCACCATACGGTAGTGGGAGCAGGGGCAGACTTTTTCTTTGACCGGCGGACGAAAGGATTTTTCTCGTCAACACTCCTTGGTGCGATCCCCATCGACCGTGTTCGTCCCTCCCGTGCTTCGGCGGAGTTAGCCACCCAGTTACTCGAGGACGGTTGGAATCTTGTGCTCTTCCCTGAGGGGGCCAGAACACCCGATGGACTCACCCAGGAACTCAAGTCTGGCGCTGCCCAGATGGCGATCAAAGTGGGTCGACCTGTCGTACCACTCTTTATCGACGGGACCTATGAGATCTTCGGTAAAGCCTCAGACCGCATTCACCCTGGTTCAACAACCATCGTCATTGGCCAACCGCTGGTACCGCATGAAGGAGAGAAGGTCTCCGATCTCAACGATCGCATTACCGACGCGCTCGGCGTACTCGGGCGCGAGGCTGCAACGGACTTCTTTACCGCACGTCAGCCCGACCAAGCGCTCCCCTTCCCCGCGCCATCGCGTAGCTGGGTCGAAGCCTGGCGCACCAGTGAGCATCGACACCAACACGAGGAGCCACGAAGGTGGCCCAAGATGTTCGGATCACGAAGGTGAGAGGAGCTGCCATCCTCCCCCGGTAGCCCTCATGGTCCTACGCTCCCCCTCGGCGTAACGGGCTTACTCTCGGTCGGTGCCGCGGGCGCCGACCGATCCCTTTTGCGCTTACCGATTGTGCCAATATCTATAACTGATGACCACTCGATGCGTCACGTTACTCGAGACCAAAAAAGGCATCCCTCAGCACCGTATCGTTGCCAAAGGAGTCCTTGGATCCAGAAAATCGAACCCTACCACCTTCAAGAACTGAGACGGTATCAGCAATCTCGAGAAAGGAGACGTTCTGCTCTGCTACGAGGAGTGTCGTGGTTCCGCGTAGCTCCGCCAACCTCTCGACAACCTCTGACACATACCGCGGAGACAGGCCGGCCGAGGGCTCATCCAAGAGAAGAACCTTTGGTCGAGAGACGAGAGCCCGCGCGATTGCGACGAGTTTGCGTTGGCCACCAGAGAGCCCGCCCGCGAGTGCGCGCCGTCGTCCTCGCAACTCAGCAAACCTGCTGTAGGCGGCTTCAATGGCATCTTTTCTCTGAGCCGCAGGGACCACCAGCGAACTCAAACGCAGGTTGTCCTCCACGGACAGGTCTGGGAAAATACCAACCTCGCTCGTAAAGCCAAGACCAGCCTTTGTGCGCGCGGGCGCTGACAGGCGTGTAACATCCTCTTTATCCATGTGGACACTGCCGGCCCAGCAGGGCAGCAGACCAACTAAAACCTTCAACAGCGTGGACTTACCTGCCCCGTTGGCGCCAAGAAGAACATGGACCTCGTTCTCCTGAACGCTCAGTTCAACACCCCAAAGAATCTGCACGCTCCCGTAGCCAGACTCTACACTCTCAACTTCTAGCACTGTCGTTCCTCCCGAGGAAGACCTCTTGAACCCTGTCATCAGCAAGCGCGTCGCGAAGTGGGCCTCGGAAGATAACCTGACCCGCGGTGAGAACGTAGACACCGTCAACGACCTGCTCGAGAAAGCCCATGAGATGCTCCACCACGACCAGCGATACCCCATCGTTAACAAGGTTTCTGAGCATGGCCGCAACGTCCTGTAGCTCGTTAGGCGTCAGACCAGCTGCAAGCTCATCGATAAACAACAGCCGTGGCGACATGACCAGCGCTCGAGCCAAGTCCAATCGCTTCTGCTGCGCAGCCGTCAGATTGCTAGCTGAGGCACGTGAATGACTGGCCAGGTCAGTCTGCTCAAGCACCTCGTCCACGTCTCTCGGGTGACGAGCATGGTGGGCAGCTACCTCCACATTCTCCCGTACCGTAAGGCTTGCAAACGGTTTCGAGATCTGGAAGGTTCGGTTGATGCCAGCCTTGGCAATAATATCCGCCCGCTTCCCAGTGAGGTTCGTGCCAGCAAAATGAATCGACCCGGACGCCGATGGGTAGAGGCCACAGACGGTGTTGACAAGCGTCGTCTTCCCGGAGCCATTGGGTCCCACCAGCCCGATCGCCTGAGATTCACCCACCTCGACCGAGACACCGTCGAGAGCGCGAAACTTGCCAAACCGAGTTACGAGATCCGCAATCTGCAGCAACGGAGTGCGTATCTGACTGTTGACCGTCACGTCGAACTCCTCACAAACGGACGATGTTCGTGCAGGTATCGCGCAATACCCGCCAAACCTCGAGGGGCGAACAGCACCAAAAGTACGATCACTAGGCCATAGATCAGTTGGAAATACTGTGGGTTTGAGACCCCGACGACGTTGTAGACAGCGTATAAAACCGCCGCACCAAGTGTTGGACCCCAAATCGTGCCGATTCCTCCGAACAAGGCGAAAACGATAGCGAAGACTGAGACCGTGACATCAAAGACATCCTGCGGATAGAAAACGCTTATAGCCCAACCGTAGATCGCTCCTCCGACACCAGCGATGGCAGCCGCAATCAACCACGCGTAAAACCGATCACGTGCTACGTTAATGCCAGCCATGGAGGCCGAGTAGGGGTCATCACGAATCGCCCTGAGTGTCATCCCGTACCGGGAGTTTTTGATGAGGACGACCGCAAGGATCGAGATCGCGGCGAGTCCGACCGCCATGCCGAACGACCAGCCAGAAGAGTAGACCGCCGCCAGATTCAGCCCATAGGGACCATTCGTGACACTCGTCAGCGATGGGTTCGAGACGATCGCGTAGAGCGCTTCACCCACTGCGAGCGTGGTGAGAGCAAAATAGGCGCCCTTGAGCCGGAACAGGGGTAGCATCACCGCCCCTACAACGACACCACCGAGGCCGCCCAAGAGCGCAGCTAAAGGTCCTGAGAGTCCTAGGTGCACTATTCCATAACCGGCGACGTAGGCCCCTACCCCGAAAAAGCCAAAGTATCCAAAAGGTAGATACCCCGTGAATCCATAGATGATGTTGATGCCCTGAGCGAGTGCAATATAGATCGCCATGTCGACGAGGAGCAATTCGTTAGAGTAAACATGAACCGCAACCAGAAAGACCAACACGGGGATCGCGACCGCCATCCCAGGTGATACGACCCCACGCCACCGTGGTCGTTTCGTCTCCTCATCCACCGCTGGCCGCCGACGTGCGCTAAGCGACACGTTGCCTCCTTCCAAGCAGACCCTGTGGCCGGAGCAGCATGGTGAGAATAACCAATGCATAGGGCACCAGGTTGGACCAACTTGGAGCGTAGACCTGTGCTAGCTGCGTCACAACACCGAAGATCAACGCTGCAATCACCGTACCGACCGGGTTGCCCAGCGATCCAAAGACGATAATAGCAAAGGCTGTGATGGTCAAGGCGACACCATCAGTGGGTGCGATCCCACCAAAAATGAAGATACCCATGGTGCCAGCGGCAGCCGCTAACCCAAAGCCAATCCCAAAGAAGAGGCCCGATACGAGTCTTGACTCAATTCCCGCTGTGGCCGCCTCGCTCGCTGACGACATGACCGCGCGGACCCGTAAGCCAAATGGAGTACGGTAGAGCAGCCAGAGAAAAACCGCGAGCATTGGAATGCTCACGAGGACAGCGACCCACCATATCCCAGGATACGACTCCCCAAACAGATGGAGGGACGACACTGGAAGTGCACTCGTTGGCAATGAGTGTTCATTTGGTCCAAAGATCAGCGATGCGGCCGCCTCGATGACCTGTGATAACCCAAAGAAGAGGATGAGCGACAGAGTCTCAGGGTCAGAGGACCTCGTCAATCTCGGTGTGAGATAGCGATGAACCAAGAATCCCAATGCAATCGCGAAAGGGAGTACCACAACCGCAGCGATGATCGGAGACACGTGAGCTGTCTCATAGAGCTCCCAAGCTGCGTATCCGCCCAGAACCACGATATCACCGTGCGCGAGATTGATGATTCTCTGGGCCCCAAACACCACGTTAAGACCCATCGCAAACAGCGCATAGTAGATACCGAGGAGAATCCCACCAATGACGGCAAACTCAAAAAGCATGTTTGCCCCCCAGAAGCGTCGTTGAGACTGGTAGACCCACCCGAATGGGTGGGTCTAGAGACTCTTCATCGATCATGGAGCAGGATAGACAGCTGAGGCCGTCGCCTGCGATGCGGGATAGACCGCATGAAGCGTAACTCCTGCACTCGATGGGAACAATTGGGCCACGGGTAGAAGTTCACCAGTCTGGGCACCCTCAGAGTTGAGCACGAACTTACCATCGACCGTCGTCATTTTGCCGGAGAGGGCCTCTGCTCCGGCTCGAATCGCCGATTGACTGAGTGACTTCGCATTCTTCAATGCACCCTCAACTACCAGCCCCGTGTTATACCCCATCAACGACAACGCATTGAGCTGACCAGGATAGGCTGCAGCGAACTGCGTTTTGAAGGCAGAAGTCGTTAAACCCTCAGTGACGTTGGGGTAGTTGACATAGAGGTTGGTACCGTAGGTGTAGGTGTACTTCAACCCAGCGGTGCCTACCTGACTCTGGAAGAGGCTGAGCAGCTGTCCCGGGAAGACCGTGAAGGTCATCTTGGGGTGTAGCCCTGCCGACTCAACATTCTGCAGAAACGCTGTATCGTTCGGCTGATACCCAAGTTCCAAGATCGCATCGGGGTGTTGCGCCTCAATGGACTGCAGGATCGTCGTGTAACTCGTGGTGCTGGTGGGGACGCCCTCGTACACCACCGGAGTGATCCCGCCTGCCTCAAGCTTGCTCTTGAGGGTTATCGCCTGCGACTGGTCGAAATCATTGGTAGCATAGATAATGGCAACTCTCTTGACGTTCTTGGCAATGAGAAATTGTGCCAGTGGATCAGGCCAGATATCAGACTCGGGTAGGTCGCACAGCACGATGTACTTATTAGAGGGTGTGAAGAAAGGAATACCTGTCCCTGTCTGATCGAACAAGACCATCTTGTGCGCTTCAGCCAACGACACTGCCGGGGCGGTGAGTACGGATCCAAAATCGGCTACCAGAATATTGACCTTGTCCTGGGTAATGAGCTGGTTATAGAGGGTGGCGGCTGTCGAGGCTGAACTCAGATCGTTGTAAGCGACCAACTTGACAGGAATACGCTTCTTATACGCTCCAACGTACACTCCGCCCTTTTTGTTCTCCTGTGTGATCCAGAACTTCAACCCATCCAACTCTGGCAATGACGACGTTGCATACGAGCCTGACCCAGAGTATGCCGTGCCAATAGTGATATCGGAAGGTGCTGACGATGTCGACGACGTGGTAGACGACGACGAGGACCCACAGGCAGCAAGAACCATGCTCGCTGCTGCAGCCATGCAAATAAGTGTGCGTTTTTTCAATTTACCCCCCAGTAAAAACTACACTGAAACTTCATGCGGACGAACGTATACGTTAACACGCCGATATAGTTTCCCCCACGTATTTCAATAGGAAATTTCAGCAGACTCTCAGAAGTGGCCCAGTCTTGGCAATCTGTGGCAGTCCGGGCTGCGACTCCAGTCCCCTTCGCGGATCCAGGTATCCGCGTACGATTGCATGGGAGATCCCAAGCGACTGGGCGATCTCGTTGCGATTCTTCTCGAGTTCATAGTGGAGGCGAATCACCTCCCTGACATAGTTCATTTCAGTTCCCCACGTTTCTTTCTTCTTTGCCACCTGTCGGCCTCCTCTTCTGACGGATCCCCTCCTTGGGGCTCCTATGGACGAGTATGGCCGATTCGTTGTACCTGTCAATCACTTCCAGGAGTTAGAGTTGCAAGGTTTCGGGAGTGCCGACCATCTGCCGGTCAGAATCCACTCTCATGAAGGAGAAGAGCGCGCCTTGGGATAGCTCTTCATGCTCAGGCCGGCTGGTGTACGCTTACCAACCTCGTCTCTGTGGAAGGCTCTACAGATCCTGGAGGCCAGAGGGCATCTCAGCTTCCCCGCACGCTCAATACCACCGGACTCCTGCGCTACCATCGAGCCGAGGTAGTGTACATGTGTCTACTGACGGGTACTCAAACTTCATGAACCGATCGCAGAACGAGTTCGAACAGGCGTCAATCACCCTATAAACCCCACCCCGAACATGTGCAGATCCGAGCAGGAGACGGTTCGCCTACCGAGCGAGCTGTCAGCTCGACTCCATAAGGCGTAGGCCGGTTGGTGTCACCGAGTCAAGAGCGGAGGTGAGTTCGATCTCAAATACCGCCATCGAAGCTGGAAAGAGTGAGCGTGAAAACAAAATAGGGTGATCGCCTTCGTCAAAGGTGATCCGTTCACACAAAAGCCCAGGTACTCCGGGGACAACTTTGAGTAGATCAGCATCCGCACCTGCAATACTGACACCCGCAATCGTTTGCACCGCCCGCTTGAGCGGGCGTCTCAGGACGTGCGACGCGCTCAACAACTCGTAGAACGAGCGATGTTCAAGATCAGCAATCGACAGTCCCTTACCAAGGTAGGACGGTACCCACACCGTCACCTTTGCGAAGGGTGAACCGTCAGCGAGATTAACCCTGGTGACCTCCAGCAGTTCACCACCACCGAGTATCTCCTCAAGGCGTCCGGTGGCGGTGATCACCCGAGAGGCGATAATTCGCCTCTGAGGTACGACACCGATCTCCTCAAGCTGGTGCTCGATCGTGGCAAACTCTCCAAGAATTTGGCGGAGGGGTGCACGTTTGACCACCCATCCCCTTCCCTGCTGAGACTCGACGAGTCCCTCTCCTCGCAGGACCTCTAGGGCCTTGCGGACCGTGATGCGTGAGACACCGAACCGAGAGCCGAGATCGGCTTCGGAGGGCAAGAGGTCGCCAGCACGAAAATCGGCAGACGAAATCTCTGCCCGAATCGACTCGGCTACGCTCGAATAACGGGGTACACGCACATGTCTTATACTTGTATTATAGCACATCAACCTTCGCCAGGCCAAACCGTCGATTCCGATCGAAATCACCTGCCGGACACTCTCTACTTACGAAATGACTGTGTCGATGTGCTGTGTGCCGAGCCAGTTCTCGCAGGTATCTCAGGTTTTGTACGCTCGCACGCCGATACTCAGACTATGGATGAAGAGCCCAAAGGGCAGCGCAGGAGCGCTAGTGTTGTCGATCAGTTCGAGCGCGACATCATTGAGGTGGTTGGTGAGTTGAGTCGACGGAGACGCAAAGACCAAACATGAGTGATTGACCACACTCGTCAGCGAGGGTGTCACTCTCTCCAAGGTTGCACCTGTCTTAAACTTGTATTATACTTACAGGCACCGACGAAAGGATGATCATGACCACCGTAGATGCATCAACCCCAGCTGCTAGCGTCACCAAACTCTACGATCGACTCGCCGAGACGACTCCAATCGGGCGTGAACGTCTCGGTCGGCCGCTCACCTATGCCGAGAAGGTACTCTTTGCTCACTTTCTCCATCCAGAGACCACCGAGCTCGAACGCGGCATCAGTTACGTCGAACTGATGCCCGATCGCGTCGCAATGCAGGACGCAACCGCCCAGATGGCGTTGCTCCAGTTCATGACGGCAGGTCTACCGCAGGTGGCGGTTCCCTCGACGGTTCACTGCGACCATCTCATCCAGGCCCAATTCGGCGCAGCAACCGACTTAGAGACCGCTGAGGTAACCAACAAAGAGGTTTACGATTTTCTTCGCTCAGTCTCAGCTAAGTATGGGCTCGGCTTCTGGGAACCAGGTTCTGGTATCATCCATCAGGTTGTGCTCGAACAGTACGCCTTCCCTGGCGCCATGATGATCGGCACTGACTCGCACACTCCCAACGCCGGTGGGTTGAGTATGGTCGCGATTGGCGTTGGTGGAGCTGACGCTGTCGATGTGATGGTCGGTATGCCATTCAATGTCCGCCTTCCAAAACTGATCGGCGTTCACCTCACCGGCAAGCCCTCTGGTTGGACCTCTGCTAAAGACGTCATCCTTCGAGTTGCCGAGATCCTGACGGTCAAAGGTGGCACCGGTGCAATCTTGGAGTACTTCGGCGAAGGAGCGAGAGCACTCTCAACGACCGGCAAGGCGACGATCTGCAACATGGGTGCCGAGATCGGAGCGACGTGCTCGTTGTTCCCAGCTGATGACAACTCCATCGCCTATCTTCGCTCCACCGGGCGCGAGGCGATCGCCGATCTAGTCGCCGCACACCTCGGCGAACTCACCGACGACCCAGAGGTCGAGCAGGACCCGGCGCCCTACTTCGACCAAGTGATTGAGATCGACCTCAGTACCCTCGAACCCCAAATCGTTGGCCCCGGTACACCTGACCTTGGCCGAGGTGTCGGCGCGATCGGTGCCGAGGCGGCGGAGAAGGGCTGGCCAGAACAACTCTCCTATACCTTGGTCGGATCCTGCACGAACTCTTCCTATGAGGACATCGCTCGCGCTGCGTCGATCGCCCGCTGGGCGAACGAGCGTGGACTTACAGTCAAAAGCCCGCTCCTGGTCACTCCAGGCTCTGAACGTGTACGCGCTACCGTGGAGCGCGACGGTCTCCTCGATGACCTACGCGCGATCGGAGCTACAGAACTGGCAAACGCCTGCGGACCCTGCATCGGCCAATGGAAACGCACCGACGCCGCTGCCGAGGGAGTCAACTCTATTCTCACCTCGTACAACCGCAATTTTCCAAAGCGCAACGATGGCAGTGCCAACACCTTGGCGTTCATCGCATCGCCGGAGATCGTCGTCGCCTACTCTCTGGTGGGCCACTTGAACTTCAACCCCTTGACCGACCTAGTCGAGGGTGAACTGATCCCGCAACCAACTGGCGAGATGCTTCCTTCGCTTGGTTTTGCCCGCGAACAATCAGGTTTCCAAGCTCCTCCAGTCGATACAAGCGCAATTGAGGTCAAAGTCGATCCCACCTCCGAGCGACTCCAACTTCTCACGCCGTTCGCTCCTTGGGATGGTCATGATTTTCTGGCGCTGCCCGTCCTGATGAAGGCTGTTGGCAAGTGCACCACTGACCACATCTCGGCCGCAGGACCTTGGCTTCGTTATCGCGGCCACCTCGACAATATCTCCAACAACCTCTTTCTCGGGGTCAACAACGCGTTTGGATCACAGGCGGGGAAGGGTTGGTGTACCATTCACAAAGTAGAGGAGTCGCTCCCAGAAATTGCGCGGCATTACAAAGCTGCAGGTATCGGCTGGGTGGCGATCGGTGATGAGAACTACGGAGAGGGATCATCGCGAGAGCACGCAGCCATGGAGCCGCGATACCTTGGAGCCAAGGCCATTATCGCCCGATCCTTTGCGCGAATCGCCGAAACGAACCTCAAGAAGCAGGGAGTGCTCCCGCTAGTATTTGCGGACTCATCTACCTACGACCTGGTCGAAAAAGACGACACGATTGATATCCTCGGTCTTGCGTCACTAGCTCCGAACAGTCCTGTTCAGGGACGCATCCACCACGCGAACGGCGATACGGTCGACTTCGAGATGATCCATACCCTGTCTCCAACCCATATCGAGTGGTTCCATGCAGGGAGTGCTCTCAACATCATCCGAGACCGGGCGCGCTAATCTACGCCTTGGCAAGACTCGTCACGAGTCCTTGCCATACTGACTGAGGAGAATACTGACCGAGGAGAACACTGACCGAGGAGAACTCAGCAGCAAGCAACGCTGCTGAGTTCTTCCTCTACCATCGGCAATTGTTGCCGTCTACCCAGCGAGCTGGGCGGTCATGCACGGCGGCGCGTCCACAACGCTCCCTCTGAGGCTCGAACTCGCTCCTCGTAGAGTCTCCAATGATGGGCGGGCACATCGCTCACATCGACTCCAATCCGTGACAGCAACCACAAGGCTAAGCCTGGATTGCGGGCCAGAATCGGTCCATGTAGATAGCTGCCGACAATAGATCCATGCACAATACCGTCATGGCCGTCACCTCCATTGCCCGCCCCTCGATACACCCTGCCAAGCGGTTGACAGTCGCTATCAAGGATGGTTTGGCCACCGTGATTTTCAAATCCAGTCATCAAGGATTGCCCGATGGGCGCGAAGGGGGTCATCAGAACCTCCCCGACCATACGTGCCCTTCCCCGCACGCTATCGATCGGCAAAAGACCCAGACCGGGTAGCGTCGTACCCTCCGCCACGAAACTACGACCGAGCACCTGATAGCCGGCGCAGACCGCGAGTATCGGGCGATTGCGCTCGACAACACGATGCAGTGGCGAACCATCGGCTAATCGCCGCGCGGCGAGTGCCTGGGGACCATCCTCCCCACCGCCCAACAGATAGAGATCCCCGTCAAGAGGGACAACATCGTTGATGCCCACCGCCGTCAGTTCGCAGGTTCTACCAGCGAGCCGAACGAGATGTGCGAGGATTCGGGCGTTGCCATGGTCCCCGTAGGTGCCAAGCACATCTGGAAAGAGCGAGACAATCTTGACCGTCACAATACTGCCTCACCGGTCAGTCCGACGACCGCCCCCAGCTCAGCTCTGGTGGCGATGAGTGATCGAAAGGCGGTGTAATTCCCGAGGTAGACGATACGGTTACGACCTTTCTGAGCAGCCCGTTTAGCTGCGAACCCCACAGCTCGGACCTGTGAAGGCTCGACCGCCACGACCTCGAAACCAGCAACCTCAAGGCGCAGCGCCAGGTCGGTCGCACGTTCCCCAGTCACGATAGTGGGTGTACGCTGGAGCCTTTCAAACTCAACGTCCCAGATCCATGAGGTGTCACGTCCGTCAGCAATGCGTGCGTTCAAGCCAAGCACCAACTCGCTCTCGTTTGTGTCGATCATCGAAAGATTTGCATGCCACCCCGCCGGGTTTTTGGCGAGATAGGTAATCAATGTCGGTGTCCCCTCGCAAGCAGTCAACCACCAGCTGGCGAAGCGTCCCTCCACCCCAGAGGTGAGAGATAACCGCGAGGCTACCTCCCATACAGGCTCCCGCCCCACTAGGGCGACGGCGACACTGGCCATCAGCGCGTTGAGGAGATTGAAGTTTCCAGGCAAGCCTGGGTGGACAGATCCGATGATGACCCCGTCATGCCAGAGCTGACCTCCCCCATCCACCTCGTAGTCGGATGCAGGCTCTTGCAGCCCACACGAGGTACAACTCCACGTCTCAGCATAGGTCAGCTCACCGGTACACCTCGGGCACGCTTGGGCATCACCCTCCCACTCAGGTGGCCCCTTGACCCACACACAAGCACCAAAATTGGCGGAGTTCGCCACGATCAGAGGATCCGAAGCGTTGGCTACCAAGGTGTCCACACTCGATGCCGACTCCCCAACCCGGGCCGCCAGCCGCCGCACCTCTAAGTTCCGATCGAGTTGATCCCGGGACATATTCAACCACACGAGCACTGCAGGCTGCAGGCCCGCCGCAACTGCGGGAACGTAGGCCTCATCCACCTCGAGAACCGCATAGGGAGTTGCGCCTGTACTCTGTGCCAGCGCGCTCGCTATCCCCCAAGGGAGGTTCGAACCACGATTCGACACGACCGACGGCCCAAGCAGCGATCGGATGAAGGCGGTGGTGGTTGTCTTCCCATTGGTACCTGTCACCAGTACGGTCTGCGTGTGAAGCATACTCACCTCGCGATTATGGGACAGAAACCCTGGATCGATCCGAAGAGCGATGCGACCCGGCAGCGTCTCTCCCTGAAACCGCGGTGTCACCTGAAGACCCCGTGCGATGAGCCTCGCCGTCTGTCTCGCCAGTCGAGCACGAAGGGGAAGATCCATGAGCCAGTATCCTAACCGAACAGAGTTCGCATCTCGTTTGGAAGAGCCATCATCGGAAAATGACAGAAAAGTGAAAGGAGCCGACAGGGGGGTGTCGGCTCCTTTATAGGAAGCAACGGTTCTGGGGGGGGAACCATTTGCCGTTGCTGTATTACATACTACTCACTACTGTCTTGTTGTTCGAGTTTTTTTTATGATAGCTCGTATCACTTTTCGCGATAGGCTGGCTGCATGGAGCTCCGCCAACTACGTTCGCTGCTCGCAGTCGAAGAGGCGGGGAGTTTCTCGGCCGCCGCCGAAGCGCTCGATACTGTTCAGTCCAATATCTCCGGTCATATCTCCCGCCTGGAGCGCGAGCTCAACACACTCCTGATCGACCGCCGCACGGGTACGCTCACCGAAGAAGGTGAGATCGTGGCGCGCCGATCGCGACGACTCCTCGAGGAGCTTGAAGAGATTTACACCGATTTAGATGGGCTCAAGGCTGACATCACTGGCCGTGTGCGTCTTGGGATCATCGCAACGACGGCGAGCTGGCTCTTGCCGTTGCTGCTCGGCCAACTCAGCACGATTCATCCCCGTCTCGAGATCGAAATCGCCGAGGGAACCGCGGCCTCACTCCAACGACGGCTCCACTCGGGAAATATCGATCTCGCTCTGTTGACCACGCCGCTGACGATCGATGGGCTAACCTTTGAATCCCTCTTTACGGAGACCTACGTTCTCGTCGTAGGCCCGGATCATCCACTCGCTAACCGAAGTTCGATCTCGCTCTACGAGGCAGTCCAATACCCTCTGATCGTGCCCCCGAATCAGGTTGCCTTTCGCGAAGAGCTTGAGGCGATGGCTGCCACCCGCGGACTCACGCTACACCACACCGCAGAGATCGATGGCCTCCATGTCGTCGCCATGCTCGCCCTCGCAGGGTATGGTTCTGCCATTCTGCCCTCGAGCGCGATCCTTCACCTCACACAGGTGGTACCACGAGTCACGATCCCAATCTCCGATCTCAATCCACGTCGTGTGGGAGTTGGTCGCTACCGCAATCGCATTCAATCTGCCGCCTCAAAGGCGGTGGTTGAGACGCTTCTCCTTGTCCTTCGTGAGTCGTCAACGACCCTACCCGCTGGCATCACTGTCGCTATAAGAAACCCGGATCGAAGTCGCTCCTGATATAAGTCCTGAGGCCTAGCAATCGAGCGTGCCGCCTTTTATTCTGTCGCTTCCAGACCTAGAATAAAGGTACGACAACGAGGAGGATCAATGGCAAAATTTTGCGACCAACGGGTGGTAATCGTCACTGGCGCAGGTCGAGGTATTGGACGGGCGCACGCTCTTCTCTTTGCTCAACACGGAGCAAAGGTCGTCGTCAATGATCTCGGCGCCGAGGTAGATGGCTCAGGCTCTAGCACTGGTCCCGCAGGCGAGGTCGTCAATGCTATCCGCGCCGCAGGTGGAGAGGCTGTCGCCAACGGAGACGACGTGGCGTCCTGGGAGGGCGCACAGCGGATCATCAACACCGCCATCGATACCTACGGTGTACTCGACGTGGTCGTCAACAACGCGGGTATCCTCCGCGACAGGATGATCGTCAACATGACCGAAGACGAGTGGGACCTCGTCGTCGGAGTCCACCTGAAAGGTACCTTTAATATGGTCCACTGGGCAGCGAGCTACTGGCGCGAACTCTCCAAAGCTGGCACACCACGGGATGCCCGCATTATCAACACGACCTCCGCCTCGGGGATCTACGGGAACGTCGGTCAGGCTAATTACGGAGCAGCGAAGGCGGGCATCGCCTCGCTGACCAACATCGCCGCGATGGAGCTCGGCCGTTACGGCGTGACCGTCAATGCCGTGGCACCGGTTGCCCTGACGCGCATGACCGAGAATCTCGGCATCGTCGCCGACGACGACCTCAAAGCCAAGGAGCAACTTGCCCCAGAGAACATCTCGCCCCTCGTGGTGTGGCTTGGGTCGGAGCATTCCCGTCCAATCACCGGGAGAGTCTTCGATGTCGCAGGCAATCATGTCGATGTCGCCGAAGGATGGCATGCCGGCCCAGGAGTTGATGCTGCTGGCGTTCGCTTCACCGTCGAGGAGTTAGACCCGCTCATGCACGACCTCGTTGCAAAGGCCCGGAAGAACGCCGACATGTCGGGCCACGAACCAGCCTGATCGGACAGCCTGTCTCGGCCATGCAACGAAAGCCATACTCACCGAGGCCAAAACCTTTAGAGTCGTTCTGAAGATCATCGACATCGATCATGGGTCGGCGCGACGGGCCCCATACGATGCGTTGACGCCCACCCATTCGGCGACGTAGACTGGGCGTCGCCTTCTCGGCTGCTAACCCTCCGGCTCTGGCCAGATGAACCAACGGTCGACGCTGTTGACGTTCCGGCTCCTCACTTCGCCCGCGCAACGCTCCTCCGGAACCCCACGTGGAACACAGCGATCACCCCCTAGAATGGCCCCATCATGGTAATCGCGCATCACTATCGTAGTACATCGATAGATCAGCGTGTCCTTGAGCTTTTTGCTCTCGTCGGGGATAGTTTCGTTGGCGCGAAGGAGGCGCTGCTTCACAGCGACACCTCCATCGCCACCCGTTTGGTTGACCGAGAGCGCCGCATTGATGAGCTCTACGGCATACTTCAGGGCGAAGTCAGCCAACGCCTCATGGATGAGGACCATCATCCAGGTGAACTGCACTACCTCGTTGGGATCGTTCGCATTATCCCCGAGCTTGAGCGCAGTGGTGATCTCGCCGAACACATTGCTCGCAAGGCAGCTCTCGACCTCACTCGAGATCTCCGACCTCGTTGCCGTGGAATCATGGAACAGATGGCTGAACTCGGCGCCTCGATGTGGACGCAGGCATCGCTTGCCTTTGACACCCAGGATCCGACAGTCGCCACCCACCTCGATCAGCTCGACGAAAGCCTGGACGACCTACATGTGTCCTTCATGACTGAGGTTGCATCATCGGCACCCCCAATCGCGGTCGCGATGGAACTCGCCCTCGTTGGCCGATTCCTTGAACGCTTTGGAGATCACGCCGTCAACCTTGCTCGGACAACGGCTAGTCTCATCACCCAAGTCAATCCTTACCCCAAGGCCAGCTCGGAGGATTAGCGAGCGATCTCAGTACCGACGATCTCACCATCGGCGAGGGTCAGGCTCCTCGTCGCGTACTCGGTGATCGTCTGGTCATGAGCAGCAACGATCACCAGGTTGCCCGCCTGCGCATGCGCCACCAGTAACTCCATCACCCGCTCCCGGTTGCCAGCATCTAGCTCAGAGGTAGGTTCGTCAGCGACGAGAATCCGCGGAGCGACCGCCAGTGCTCGCGCGATCGCAACCCGCTGCTGCTGACCTCCAGACAACTCACGTACCAGCCGGTGTGCAAGTCCATCGAGTCCAACCACCGCTAGCAACTCCTCCACGGGGTGGAGGTCTCCCCCACCTCTCCACAACTTCCGTCCAAGTTCGACGTTCTCAGCTACTGTCAGAGCCGCTACTAACCCAAAGGCCTGTGGTACCAGCGCCGTGTCATGGAGATCGGCACTTCGGCGATGCGCATCGGACTCGACGAGCTCCACGCGACCCTCATCTGGTCGTACCAGTCCACAGATCGTGTGCAGCAGCGTCGTCTTCCCAGAACCTGACGGCCCAATCATCGCGACGAGCTCACCGGCTTCGAGGCGGAGCTCTGGAACCGAAAGAATCTGCATCGAATCCCGCCGCACCACCAGGTCCGTGACCTCAACCGTCATCACTTCACCCATGAGGATCCTCTTCGACCAGTAACAGCTCCAGCCCTCCCTCGATCTGATTCACCTTGACGAGCGAGTCAGGGGGCAAGACATGGCGAAGGTGTGGTGGCAGCTGGAGGGTACCATCTTGACCCACAACGGCGAACTCCTCTCCAAAGCGCCCCTCAGCGCCCACTCTACCATCACGAATCGTGATGGTACGCGGCATAGCTTGCGCGATGTGAGGATCATGGGTGACAATCACGACAGTGGTCCGATACTCGGCGTTGATCCGCATGAGCAGATCCACCACCAGATCACGGCTCGCATGATCGAGCTGGCTCGTCGGTTCGTCGACCAACAAGACGCTCGGGTCATGAACCATGCCAACTGCCAAGGCGCACATCTGCTGCTGACCGCCCGACAGGGAGCGCACCACCCGTTGAGCAAGAGGTGCGAGACCCAACGTCTCCAACAACTCCTCCGCCCTTGCGCGCGACTCCTTAGTGTCGGCGGCAAAGACAAGATTCTCCCGAACCGTGCCATAACCAAGCAGATTATTCGCCGCGCCCTGGAGTACCAACGAGACCTCTCGGCCGCGCAGGCGAGCCAGTTCACGGGCCCGATACTGACTGATGTCTCTGTCACCCAGGAAAATCCGACCAGCGGAGGGGTTGAAGAGTCCAGCGATGAGTCGCAGCAGCGTGGACTTCCCCATCCCAGATGGCCCAAGGAGGGCGACTACCTCACCAGGGCTGATCTCTAGATCGACCCCCCGCAGTGCCACGACGTCACCCTCTGGGATTGGGTAGAGATGGACGAGCCCCGTCACCCTGATACCGAGTTGATGCGCCGTCCCCGTCATCGATCTCCCGCCCTCAGCTCATCAAAACTCGCTCGCCCGACGACTCGTGTGGCCGCAAGCGCGCCGACAGCAATAGCAGCGATGACCACGACCGCGACCACCAAGATCTCGCCTCCAATCGGCAACGCGTATCCAAAGTGCAGATGATCGAGACCCGAATCGATCTCAGGGAGCGCCGGCAACGCCAAGCGAGCACCGAGAACACCTGCCACCACCCCGGCAACGGCGGCTGCGACCACCAGAATCGTCGCCTCGAGAATGTAGGCGAGAATCAGGCGCGGCCGGTGAAGCCCCAAGACTCGCATGGCAGCAAACTCAGGGATTCTCCCACGCCCCTCAACCAAGAGTTCGAAGGCCAACCCCAACAGGACCACGACAATCCCTGCGGCTGCGGCGATCGGGAAAAGGCGCTCCGCGAGCCCAAGCGGCTGGTTTGCGTAGGAAGCTGCAAGCGCCCTGGCGGATAGCTCACTTTCGATCACCACTCCCTCACGTTCAAGGCGATGCACCACGCTAGAAGGCGCTCCTTTGGCGAGCCATACCTCATCACTCGCCAAGGAAGCCGACTCCTGGACCAACTGCGCCTGGGTCAGGTCGACGATACTCGCATCATCCCCGACGGAAGGCAGCGACGGGAGGGTGAGGAAGGGCCGGATATTGAGCTGATTACCATCGAGCCCGTTGATGACACCAGTGCCAACAGCCGAGACCACATTGGCCGACAGAGTGGCTCGAACGCTTTGGCTCACGATCGCCGGTAGATAGGTAGGGTAGCTCTTGGGTACGATGGCGATGGTAGAGCCGCCAGAGGCTGGGTAGGCGGTGAAGTTAAGCTCGCCTGGTGAGGAGCTGATGCTCGTCTGCACGCCAGCCGCTCCCCTCCACGGCATCCCAAGAGCGCTCGCGGAGCGGTCGGCAGCCCCGGGCTCAACACCATCGAGTGCAGAGATCTGAATCGTAAAGTGCGCATTTGGATTTGTGTAGCCACCGTTGGTGATCACCGAGTAGCCAATACCGGAGAAGAGGCATCCATCGCGCGAACAACCAGTAGCGATCCGCTGGGTCTGATCCTTCGCGGTCAACGGCATATAGATGCTGTCCGGAGCATCCTGTGCCGCATCGAGCAAAGTGATCTCGAGGTCGACCTGGGCACCGGGAGGTACCGTTCCCTGGGTGCGGGCGCGAATGGTAAGTGTATTCGAGGTGGTTTGGTATGCCTTAGTTCCAAAGGGCTGGAGTTCGGCAGCGACCCTCGCGACTGGTGCGGTCCCGACCGCCGCTGGCCAACTAGCAACCCGTCCAAAACGGCTTGCCTGCACCGCCAATGTGGTGCCACTTGGGGCTCGATAGAGTTGAGCTGCCATCGCTTCATCGCCGGTTGGGTCTGCCCGATCAACGGCCGCGATGAGTCCGAGGTGCTTGGGCAAGGAGACCGTGAGCACCTTCCCGGCACCTACCTCGTAACCAGCAACAGCGCTTCGATGACGAGCGATGACTGACTGTGCCCCGAAACCAAAGACGACCAGGGCGAGTGCAATACCAAAAGGGATGATCTGGCGCAGCATACCAGAACGTGCGCGCAGCTGTCGGACGCTCAGATACCAAGCGATATGACGCCCGCCGCGAGTAAAGCGACGAGCAAGCCGCAGTGCCAACGACGTCAGCGCGATTACAACGATCGCGATGCCGGCTCCCAGGAAAGCAGGTGCCGCGCCAGCGAGAGGATCCACACTGCTCCCACTCGTCGGTGCGATCACCAACTGAGCCGTCAACACCCCAGCAACCACGACGATCAACACGTCGACAAGGGCTCGGAATCGCCCTCGGTTACGCAGTGCGGATCGGCTCGCCTCGAGCACTCCTCGACGTAATGCAGTCGCCGCCGCAACGACGGTGACGACCAACGCTGCGATGATGACGGCAAGACCCGCGACATAGGTTGTCGGCAAGATATAGAGCTGCGTCCCGGTGGCAAAATACGCATGGCCTGCGATCAGCACCGTCAAGTAGGCCCCAAGAAACCCGAGCGGACTCGCGACCACCAACACCACCAGCGGCTCACCGATAGCGCGCAGAACGATACTGCGCGAACGGACCCCACGGAGCTGGGCGAGTCGAAACTCTCCCATCCTCGACTGCACCATGCGCCAAATGAGGGTGCCAAAGACGATAAGCCCCAACAGCACCAGCTCCAAGATAATGACGGTCACCAGCGTCGTCATCGAATTCTGTGAGGCGATGATCGAAAGAATGACACCAAAGAGACCCGAACTCGCACTTGCATCATCGTGAGTGGCCACCAGTTGGGCATAGTGTTGGACCACTGCTCCGGTACTGCGATAGTTACGGATGTTCACCACAGCGGGATCGAGCGGCATCTGAAGCAACCGGTCTACTCCCAGATAGGAATCAAAGTTATTCGCGTGTGTCAGACCAAACTGGGCAGCACCGCCAAAGAATCCCGGGGCAACGATCAATGGGTCCAAGTTGACCGTGGAACCCGAGCCTGACCCGAAGGAGAAGTAATCCTGGGCCCA
>JAKAQL010000094.1 GCA_021822605.1 Actinomycetes bacterium | reverse complement strand
ATGTTGAGGTGGATCGAGATGAGAATGCTTCATTAAATATCCGTGACTGGTCGGTTATCAGTTGTGGGCCAGTTGGGTCCACTGCCCTGCCCGTTCCCAGGCCATCCGGTACAGGCGGCAGTTCAGATGATGGGTTGACTCATCACCTGAAGAGAGTATGTAAGACCAGTAGCAATGCTGGCCGTACTCGGAGAGGCAAGAACGACCCTCGGGCGAGTGAGAATGAAGCCCGAGGGGAGAACCTTGTAAAAGGTGCATCTAGTGAGTAGACTCACCATTTATCACTCAGATGTAACGGAAGAAGGTGCTGGCGAGATGGTGGTTCGTGATGAGTTTGTGAGAGAGGAGCCGCTCTACCAACAGGCTATGGTTGCACTGTTCGAATTTCGCGACGATGTTGAGGAGAGGTCGAACCAGCTCCTCACCGAGCGGTCAGGCTACGTGCCGGCCAGTATCTTTGGCGCCTATCTTAGTCTCCTTGGCAGCGAATATGCGCCTAGTAGGTCTGCGGTCGGTACTGCGGTGCGGGTGCGAGAAGGGGTGGCAAGGCTCCGCGATAAAGAGCGCGCGCATCTGGATGTGATCGAGGCGTGGGGCAACGGGGAGTTCTATCGAGCTCAAAGGCTGCTAGATGAGCTTCTGTTGCAGTTCCCCACTGATCAGCTTGCGCTGTTTGCCGGACACCAGCTTGACTTTTTCTTGGGTGACGCACAGAGTTTGCGTGATCGAATTGGTGCCGCTGTCCAGGAGTGGGACAGGGATGATCCAATCTATGGCTTTCTCCTAGGCATGTTCTCCTTTGGGCTCGAGGAAAGTGGATGGTATGAGCGAGCCCAAGACGTTGGGTTGGAGGCACTGGAACGATCACCCAAGGATGTATGGGCGTTACATGCCGTGGTTCACACTCATGAGATGCGAGCGGAGTTCGGACCCGGCCTGGCATTGATGGCGAAGCTGGAGCCTTTCTGGGTGCAAGGAAACTTCTTCAATGTGCACAACTACTGGCATAAGTGTCTGTATCTTCTGGAAGAGGGGGAGATTGCTGGGATTCTGGACATCTACGACAACGTTATCCATCACCCAGGCTCTGGACTCTCAGCACTAGAGATGCTCGATGCGTCTGCCATCCTCTGGCGTCTGTATCTTGATGACATCGATGTCGGGAGTCGGTTTGTCGAGTTGGCGTCGAGCTGGGGCGAATGGTTAGATGTGCCATTTTATGTCTTCAACGATTGTCACGCGATCATGGCATTCGTTGGGGCCGATCGCTACGACCTTGCAGAGTGTCGACTGAAAGTACTCAAGGAGAGTGTTGGTTCGTCCGACCCAGAGGCGACGAACTCGACCATGACCAAGGAGGTTGGACTGCCAATTGCAGAGTCCCTGGTTGCCTTCGGTCGCGGAGAGTATCAGCGAGTCATCGATCTGCTCTATCCGATTCGAAAGATCTTCTATCGCTTTGGCGGGAGCCACGCACAGCGAGATGCGTTCCATCGAACGCTGTTGGAGGCTGCGATCCGCCTGCCGGACCCAAGGCTCGCCACACGACTGGTGGATGAGAGGCTTGCGCTGAAAGAAGATAGTCCGTACAACTGGCTCTCCAAACGCCGAATTTTGGAGTCCCAAGGTGACCACCAGGCGTCTCTGGTGGCCGAACAATAGGTAAGGAACCTACTCGGGAGGATTGAGTAGCTCCGATGGGGTTGGAGATCCCTGTCGTGTGCCTTTCATTCCCTCAAACGAATAGCTTCGAGATCGTATGCACTTAGGAGCGGTGAGGGATTCTAGTTGGTCCGGAGCTCCATCGGCCCAATGGAATGCCCTAAGTGGCCTCTGACGCAATGCAGGCGCCTTCTGACTGGTTCAGGAGCCACAGTTTGCCTTGGCCGGCGGGATTTCGAAAGGTCCATCACCATGCCTCTTCCATGACCCCCGACCCCGATCACATCGCGATCTAGGAGTGCCTTGAGATGAGCTACCCCTTATGTAGGCGAGTCAAGTTCACGGCTAGGTTGTACTCCGCTATCCACATGGAGGCTGACCGTTGAACAGGAGGTTCAAAGATCTGGAGGGTCGGAGATGGTGGTCGAGGGAGTGGGAGACCTTTCGATCTCCACTGTATCCGAACCGGCCTAGCAAGGGTGTGGTTCGGCTTTGCCCGACTGATCTGGATGTCGAACTCATCTTGTTGGTGCTCTGACGTGGCAATGCAGCCCTCATGGCACTCCGGCCGCTCACGATGCACCTCGCGAGCTGTCTCGAGAGTCCTACCGAGCGAACCGCTTGGCGTCTTGTGAGGCATACCTCGCCACCGTCGTGTCAACCTCGGTCGCGGCGCCAATCTTGTCAACGACTTCTTGGAGACGATCCGCAGGAAAGGCCACGGTCATCTCTGCTGGCGGCATTCCGGTACGTGCTCGGCTGAGCGCACAACCCACCGACGCAGTGATCTTCCCCTTGGTTGCTAGCGCGACGATGTGGCATTGAGGTTTTCCCTGAATGGAGAGGTCTTCGAGGGCATCGGATAGCACCATGAGTGCCCGTCCGGTTACTCGAATCAGAATCACCGTCGGTTCAACGGAGAGTTCCCGACCGTCAAGCGGTTGATAGACAATGGCTTCGGGCGTGGGGCTGACACTCGGGAGTTGACTGAGAACGTCCGGACCGACCCAACCTGATTCGACGATCGCTGAAATGTCTTCACGCTCGGCAACCTCTGAGGGTGATAGGAGGCCGTGGGTGACGCTTCCTACGCTGCAGTTTGCGTGATCGGCTGCGACGGTGCTGAAGGGGCGATCTACCGCTTTCATCCAAAAGACACAACCTGCTGGAACGCGGCCGGTTCGACCGTCCTCCAACGGCGTCGGCATCGGGGCATTAAATGCCGGTGGGGAGTCGGGCAGGGTTGAGGAAAACGTGATGCCAATGGGTGGGGAGTCAAGAGTGAGGAGCTTGCTAAGCCGCGCGATGAGTTCGTGTTCTGCCATGACGTAAGTCTAGGCTGGGCACGTTGGAGTTTCCAAGCTCAAGCGCTGGGTAACGGGAGCTCGCTGCCTTTCACACCTGTATCGTGGCGGTCTGTTCCAACGCAAGTCGAAGACAACGACGGCACACCGCGAGGACGAATGCCCATCCTACCCCTCGGGGCAACTGACGGTTACGACCCCAACCGATAGCGGCTCTTGCGCCCCTCTCTACAGCGACTACATCCAGGCGATCGGCATGAACCAGGAGTTCCACGCCAAGATGCTCGAGAACACCTCAGGAGCGAGCTGTTCATTGGGTGATGGTGTACCCAGGATGGAACGCATTGTTGTCACTGGTTACCAGTCCGAGACGCTGCCGGCAACGTCGCCGCCTCTGCCAGATGGTGTAATCATCAATGTCGAGGGCCAGCCTCCAGTGGGTCCAGTCTTTACCCTGGCACCAACAGCGAAGGCTGGCACTATCGGCGAAGGCTGTGATCTGGTACGCGTCGGCCTCTGTGAAACCGAACCCAGTCGGGCATAGCAACTCTGCGACTACGCCTTTCACCGACTTGGTCTCCTGTGTCGAGGTCTTCTCGATACCAATGCCATCAGGACCCGTGAGCGTTCCAGGACCGGTCCAGAAGTGTGACAGCTTTCAGCCACTGTTTCTTAATAACTACGGCTACTTCTTTCAGCTGTCTCAATCGTTGACCACCTTCCTCCCTCGGCCCGAGGTGTCCCTTCCGGAACGGCCATTGCCAAGTGAGGGATGAAGTGCCTAGGAGATCAATAGTGATCTTTGATTGACGGGCCAGCCTGCCGGTTGCGCGGCGCTCGCACTTACCCTCTGGCTGGTAGGTTCCGGAGGCACTCGTCAGTCCCTCCATGCGCAGACCACGCCGCCGTTCGATTCGACGCATCCGCCAAAATGGCGTGTGGTCGCGATCGTTGCCCGCGGGTAGCTATCGTTACACGCTGAAAAATGCAGATCATGTCACGCGTGACCATTCGCTACCGCGCTTACCCAAACAGCGCCATAGGCATTTGTCTCGAGATATTTGTGAGACGCACTTGAAGGGGCCAGGATCCCGTTGACAAGAAGCTTACCCATAATCACGTGACCGATTCTGAACCCGGAGGTAACAATCAGACTCTGCACCGAATAGACGGGTGTGCTGTCTCCGGTAGCCGTCTCAGGGTTAATGGTCAGCGTTACCACACACTGAGTGCTCCCACACGCGATCGATGCGTCTTCTGGTGAAGGGTTTTTACTTACGGGATGCAGGTGTAAGGTTCGGATCCTCCACGCACCGGAGCGAGCATTGCCCGCTAGCACCACGGTGGAGGGACCGGTCGCGAGAACTCCAACACAGTTCGTGTCTGTCAAGCAGGCGACAGTGCCAATACCGGGACCAGGCAGGCTGTAGGGAACGGGGCCGGACAGTTTCACCAGGCGCCAGGTTGCGCCGCCGTCAGTGCTCCTGGCCACAAACGGACGCAACGTGCCATATCCATCGACAAAATCGTGCTGGCCAATTGCCAAGCAAGTATCATTTGCGCTACATGCAACCGCATCGGTTGAGAGATCATTGAGCGCATTGAGAGCACGCGATGGATGCCAAGTTAACCCAGCGTTGTCACTCCAGAGGACCGGAAAGCTATGGTGGTGACTGATTCCACTCACTGCCATGACGCACGTGGTGTTTGACGCACATGCGAGCGACTCTGGACTCACAGCTCCAGGAAGTGATCGAACGACCACGTGATCTGTTTGGGGATCCACTGAGAGCACCTGATACGGGCCATTGCCCTCCTCAACGATGACTTGGCAGAGACCAGCAGTAGGACACGCCATTGCTACGGGTTGTAAAAGGGTTATCCCAATCGTGTTTGTGCGAATCGATGCGATGCGTAGGACGTGGTCTCTCTCCGGGTTCAATGTCAATAACACGAGCTGACCAGCTGAGTCCCGTAGCTCATAACAAGAACCTGCAACACACGACGCGAGTGGGACGTTTCGGGCCAGGGAGGTCGAGGTTTGCCCCACCGGGAACGACAACGCTTTGCCTAACTTGAAGTCCCCGTTGTGGAGTGTCATCTGGTAGCTGGTACCGAATCCAGTCACCCCAACCTGCAACAGGCACGTCGGTGAGGTGCGAACACACTGAAGCCCAGGGCTGTCAAGGTAGAGATCCCGAGGTGTTGTGAGCAGCGAAAGGTGTGATCCGAGTGTGTAGAAGTTATCAACAGTTCCGTTCACCTCGGTCTCAATGACGCAGCTGGTGAGGTTGCAGGTTAACTGGTCCACGAAGGTCCAAGGACGAGTAACCATCTGCACCGTGTTGATGTCTCCACTGGGCTGGATCTCGGAAACGACAATCTTTTTCTCATCCTGAGACTCGAATGCGTTAATCGCGTAGCATGCGCTCTCATCACAACCTGCTTTGTCGTCGGGACCGACTTGTGTCGGCTGGAGCACTCCTTCGAGGCCCTGGGTCAACCCTCCATAGAGGATCTCCTCACCCGAATTCATGGCATAGGGGATGCCAACGACATCGACGCAGGTCGAGACCGTAGCGCAGCTGATCTGATTGTTCCCGTTTGCTGGCTCAGCGGGCAGTCTCAGGTGAGACCACGTCGCCAACGTAGGGTCTTTGGAGACAAACGCCACTGGTTGGCTGTTGATCTCCCCGGTCACCCAGCACGGCCCACCGGGAAGGCAGCCGACCGATGCTGGCCGCATGCCAACCGCAATGGCTGTAGCTGCCCATGATTGGCCAGCGTTGGTGGTCACGAAGGGCTGCGGGTTTACTGCGGCAGGACCCTGTCCAGCGATCACCAAGCACGACTCTGCGTTCGCGCAAGCAATACCTTCGATGAGTTGATCCTGCCCAGCCAATGGGGATACTGGAGAAAACCCTCGTTGAGTGTTTCGCCGGACCCAAAGCTCGGAGGCATCGTGATCCCCGTAGGTGATCGCAAGGCAGGTCGTCACGGCACAGACGAGCTGACTCGGTGATGTTGACATTGCCGCTCGCGCCACCGTGCCGTGGATGGCCTTCACCTCGAGGTTCGAAGGCGTGAAACCCCTCGGCGTCTTTATCCGGGATCGAGTGACCACCACGCCAAGAGCGAATACGAGAATCACCAACCCGATGACCAGGCTTCGTCGGTGTCGCATCAATCTACTGACCTTTTCTCCTCGAGACCTCTGGTGGCCAGAGACCTTCATGTAACAGATATTCTATCGATTATTTTCATCTCTGATCTAGACAACCACAGTCCTCAAACAACCCCGGGCTATGCGACCTCAAAAGCCAGGTCAAGAACCTAATCGCTACTCCACAGATGATCGATGATCAACTGGGCCTTTTCGTCTTCAACTCTAAGGTTACTGGTCGATCTCACCATGACCCGAAACACAGCCGGCAGGCTCGAGTGAGAACTGACAGAGATACTTGTGTCACTCGTCAGACGCGACACCAGCCTCTGCGGTACCAGAGAGCACCGCATCGATCGAGCGATCCTGACCGAGAGGCAACAAGTGCGACAGCCACAAAGTTGTGGATGCGGGACCTATCGACTACCCGAAGTTGGTCTGAGTGAGCCCAACTTTCGTATCCACCCAGACGGTGCAGCCTTGGCGTCGCTCATAGCGCCAAAGATCGTAGTCTTGGGCTCCGTCAGCTGGAACGGATGAGCGCGAGTTCGCGCTCTGAGGGATAGGGTCGGTTTCCTTTCGGTAGCTTCTGCTTGTGCAGGTCGTTCCAACGATCTGCACACAGGCTATTGAGTTCAGCGTCCAACTGGTAGACTCCTGGTGCAGCATGGAGTTGTACCCGACTGAGATTCGTCCCGACGAGTCCTTGCATATCGAGCAGGAGTGAAGTGTTTACCCGGAGGAGGAGTTCACGGTAGACTCGCACTGTTCGAGCCAGCCCTTCGTGATAACTGTGAAAACATCGGGTTGTTCAAGAGGAAGGTAGTGACCAGCACCGCTGATGCAGGTGTAGCTGGCGAAGTCGTATTTGCCGAGAGAATCGAGGAGGCTAGCGTAGCCGACGACACGGTCTCGTTTACCGACTACGAAGCAGACAGGGGCGTTGCACGCAGTAGGTTCGTTCTCGTCAGACAGAGCGAAGCCCTCTGCTCGTAGCGATGCGAGATAGGTCTCTTCCATGGGGCCCGTCGTATGAAGCGCCGATATAATCCTGCGGGCAACCTCGCCAGTCTGGAGGCCAACGGCGTGCGCGAAGTGTTCGCGAAGGTGAGATGGTACTTGATCCAACCATCCCACCTGGGGATCCGATGCTAACACGCCGGAGAGATCACGGTCTTGAGTGCGGATCTTGAAACCAGTGCAAACCAACATGAGGCCACCCACTTGGTCGGGGAGTCGACGTGGCACACCCGTAGCGAGATAGCCCCCATAGGACCATCCGAGCAAAGCGAACCGCCTGTCGCCAAGCTCTGCTTGAACAGTGGTGACGACCGCGTCGAGAACAGCATCTGATAGGGGAGGGCAATGAGCTGGCGAGTCCCCAGTTCCTGGTAGATCGACATAGAGGCGGCGCCATCCGGAAAGTTCGGCGAAGACGGGCTCTATCGCAGCTGCCATGGAAGCGTGATCAAAACCGAAGGAGGGCAGCACGATGATCGGGTTGTCGTTACTCTCACCCTGTTCCTGGATGTGAAGCGTCAAGG
>JAKAQL010000024.1 GCA_021822605.1 Actinomycetes bacterium | reverse complement strand
CGATCTAAGGAGGGGCTCATAGGCGAGTATGACTACCAGTGCCACCACCAGCACGCTGATTTTTGCAGCTCTCCCTTGAGCGTTCTCATAGAGTGCCTCGACTCCCCAACCCAAACCAATCGCGTAGCTTAGCGCCAGCAACATTGAAAACTTCTCGGGTTCGCGCATGATATTGAAATAGGGAACGTGGAGATACATCCAGGTAAAGAGCCACCCGAAGGGGCCTTGAGATCCCATTGCTAGTATCGCTCCTCCTACGCCGACGACCACAAGTAACACGACCATCTGTCGATCCAGTGATGATCCTTTCGCCCTTCTGTAACTATGCACGTATCCGTATCCAACAACCAGCAGCAGGAGGAGGAGAAGAATAGGCCAACCCGTGATGACCTGCTTGGCAAGGGTTGGTCCAAGCCGCCAAAAGCCATACAAACCGGCCACATTGACCACAAGTCCCATCTGGGGATCGCTCATGGTCCGAAATGCCTCAAGATTCTTCAGTCCGATCCGCAGTCCGACACCGCCGATCCCACCAGCAACTAGCACATACGAGGTGGCGAGAAAGGCGACAAGGGCACTCAGGCCGACCCCTAGAACGACACGCCGTTGTAGCAGGTTCATAAGCCCTACCACCGCAACAGGGAGGGCAAAAATCCAGACAAAGTGAGGGGCGCAGGAGATTAGGACAACCCACCAGAGTCCTACTCTTAGCCACTCTCCCCAACCACCGTCCCTCGCCTCAATGAGTGCCCTGACCCCGAATGGCAGAATGGCATAACCGAAGAGAATCCCGATCTGTCCGACATAGAGTCGATCGAATACAAACGGATTAACGCAAAAGAAAATCTCGGCCACGATGACCTTGATCCATCCTGCCTGACTGCCTATCGCAGTGGTGTCTACCAACCGTCCGATACCCATCGACGCGACCACGAAGAAGGCGATGATCTCGACCTCATTTGCCCAAGCGCCGACGAAATGTGACAAGGTGGTATCGAGCAGACCAAGGGGCAGCGCTGCAATCAGTCCACCCGAGAGTCCGAACATTTGATTCGGCAAAATGGCACCGCGAGGAGCAGGAACCCAATCCAAGAAGATGACCCATCCCCTACCAAACCACGGTAGGCACACCAGGACGCCGACAACAAACCCGACACTGCCTAACAGGAGTAGGCGCTGGCTCCGCGAATCCTGCCCACGATGGGACGGCCTCCTCGAGGCTATCGTTGTCGTCAAATTGAATCCCTCTTCATCACACCCTCTCGAATCCGGCCGGGACAACTCATAAACTCACGGAACACCTCACACCACCATGCCTGGAAGTGGGCACCACGACCGCTCCCCCGGCTACAAGACCATGGTCTTGTCGCGGATATTGTCAACCTAGCGTAATATCGATTGGCGCACCCAACGAGGCCTGAGCCTGGGGCACTACCTGTCTCTTACTCTGATAGTAGAGCCAAACCAAGAACACTGATGCAAATGACCCGCCACTCGCGGGGAACGGGTCACGACGACCAGGACAGACTCCCCTCTCAATAAATCAGGCAGCGTTAGGTTCCGAGGGGTTAGAGGAACATGTCTTGGGTAGACCCATCGCCTCGCCCGCTTCTTGATGGTGAACAATGCTTCGCACTCTACCCACCTCAGTCAACCGTCAATCGAGCACCTGAAAAAACTTAACCGGAACACCAAGACAAGCGCCTCAGTCGCGACGGAACTGGCAAACCTTGCCAGTATTTACTTACCATCACCCACCCAGGCTTTCGGCCAGTATCACCAGCGAATAACGGGTGGCCTTCTCATCTTCCTGGTCGGCTCACCAACCGTTTCAATGGTGCAACCGTTGGTAGCAACTGATGTCGTTACTCTGTGCTCCTGGACCTTTGTAATGCCTTGTCGGCTGGCGCACATGATAGGACCTCAGCCATCGCACCGATAACAAGCCGTTCGCTAAAGCGATAGCCATCGAAACGATCGTCGCCGAGCATAGGAGGTCACCTCAAAGAATATGCCTAGAGCAAAGGGATTTTTGGAGCCCTTCTAGTATGACTTAGCACAAAATACCCGTCTGGAGTAGGCATGCGGAATAGCCCCCTCACCTGGAGCGGAACCGCCATGGAGAGGGAGCTCCGGCTTCGATATGGCGCCGCCATTTTGAAATCATCGGCAGTCATTCGAAAGACCCTGTGGGAGGTCTATCCGGCAATACCAACGATCGGGGCACAGAGGGGTGAGACCCGTTCATGCCAGTGAGATCATCGGAGCAAGTATTGCCGCAGAAACCAACGTCGCCAAAGTTGCAGATACACCGTCAGCGCCAGCACAATGGTAGCCCACCGTCCATCGGATCTTCCACCGCGCCTACAATCGGAGCCATGAGCGGCCTTGATCGGGTGATCCCGGTCAAGGCAACGCTGCAGGTTGTATCGCAGCATCCTGACGCACCACATTTTGTCCGTCCCCAAGGCTGTCCTTTGTCTCGTCGATCACCGCTGCGTCCTTCTCCAGACGCTGCGGGCCATTTGGAGTCAATGGACTCATGCAGCACCCGTAGTCGACCAGGTTATCGTCTAGGGAGTGACGGTCGCAGACTCCTTGACGACGATGGTATGGGCAATACGATCTTGGAGCGTTCGTCGCTCTGGATCAAAGAGCGCTGGGAGATATCCTAGGAAAATCACGATCATCGAGACGAAGGCGACAAGAAGCCGAATGAAGGCGGTGACGCCTCCAAGCTCATGCCCTTCCACCGCGACGACTCGGACGTGAGCGGCGCGCGCCCCAAGTGTCTGACCGTTGGCCATAACTCGCATGACGACAAAGTACCCAATAACGAGAATGATGTTTACGGTATAGACAAACGGACCCATCTCAAGGCGAACGACCGAAAAGATCGGGTTCTCAAGTCCACCCATCCCCCCCAAGAGTAGTTCGAGAATCAAACTACCGAAGAAGACAACAAGTGCATCAAAGAGGAAAGCCTCGATTCGACGACCGATCGTGGCAAGACCTGCGCTCGATACCGCATCACTCACTTTTATACTCCATCCCACCGGTTACGTCCGCATGATCGATCTGGCGAATCCAACGGCGCTCACGCAGCGCCAGCATGCCCCACACCACGATGCCCAGCACTCCCGCAATGGTACCAGCCATCGTAACGTCCGCCCAACCACCGATCCCATAAAGTATTGAGGCAAGGCTAGAGCCAAGGACTCCCCCAAGAAAATAGAAGACCATGTAGACCATCGTGATCCGGCCCTGAGCCCCTGGTGCGAGCTGATAGATCAGACTTTGATTCGATAGTTGTGCCCCTTGGATCCCTGCGTCCAAGGTGGCCGTCAAGATGATGAAGAGCACGATCGAGTCGTGGGTCAGAAAGAAGGCAAAGTACGACAGAGCAATGAGCGAAAAGGAGGTGATGGTTGTCAGTGCAGTATGCCCCCTGTCCGCCAAGGCACCGACGACCCGAGCCGAGAGCACGCCTGCGAGCCCTGCGAATCCAAAGAGCCCGATCAGGCCAGAGCTGAGATGGTACGGATGCGCCGACAGCGCAAAGGCCATCGTCGTCCAAAAGATTGAGAACGCTCCAAAGCTCAGCATCCCAAGGAAGGATCGGAGCCGGAGGATCGGTTCTCTTTGCAATAGACGGAAACCATCGCGCCACATGTCAACAAAGGCAATCGTGTGCTTGTCTCCCTCAGCAGGGAGACGCAGCCAGACGATCAGCGCAAGAATGGCGGAAGCGACCGCCGCGACGAGAAAGACGCTGTGATAGCCAGCGAGATCAGCGAGCGCCCCCGAATAGGTGCGCGCGAGCACGATACCCGCCAAGAGGCCAGCCATCACCTTCGCGATCTCGGAAGAACGAGTCTCGAGCGGCGCTGCCGCCGCCACATAGGTGACGGCCAACTGCGCCACGACCGAGAAGATCCCAACCCCGATCAGTGAGACACCCAACGGGATGGTACCGGTGACAAGTCCCGCACCTACGTCGAATAGTCCAGCTAACAACAACGACACTACGATCAAGAACCGTCGGTCAAAACGATCACCTAGCGGGAGCAGCACGCCGAGACCGACGACGAACCCAGCTTGGGTGACGGTGATCAAAAAGCCCGCATTGCCGCCGGAGAGATGCAGTGCTACCGACACTAGATGCAGCAACGGCTGCAGATAGTAGGTATTCGCCACACCGACACCAGCCACAATCGCGAGCAACAGTGTAGGTAAACGCTTGTGAGTCATAGAAGAACTTTGTGCACCAGCCTATCAGGGCAGATAGACTTATGGGGTACCTCTAACTAAGGAGCACGACCCAATGGACCCGATTACCGCGATCATCGAGATCCCACGAGGATCCAAGAACAAGTACGAAGTCGACCACGAGACCGGTGCTGTCTGGCTCGATCGTACTCTCTTCACACCGATGAGCTATCCACTCGACTATGGCTTCATTGATAACACCCTTGGCGAGGATGGCGACCCTCTCGACATCCTGCTTCTCGTGGATGTCCCGACTTTCCCAGGGTGCCACGTCAAGGTTCGTCCGGTGGCATGCTTTGTGATGTCGGACGAGAGTGGGCGTGACGTGAAGATACTTGGTGTCCCCGCCAAGGATGTTCGCTACGAGCGCTACCAGGAGTTGAGCGACGTACCAACACATGTCCGGGACGAAGTTGAGCATTTCTTTAGCCACTACAAGGATCTTGAGCCTGGTAAGTCAGTCACCATTGAAGGTTGGCGTGAACTCGCCCAGGCGCACGACGAGATCGAGGCCTCTATCAAGAGGTATCAGCACTGATGAGCACCGTCGACCAGGAGCGCCGCGCCCAACTCGAAGCGTTGATCGCCAAGCTCCGGCCTGCCGTGCAGGCAGACGGTGGGGACCTCTACCTTGCCTCCGTCGATACCGAGACCGGCAAGGTCGTCGTCGGGCTCTCAGGGGCGTGCTCGAGCTGTGCAATCTCGACGACCACGGTCAAACTCGGTGTCGAGCGCATTCTCAAAGCGAAACTCCCGTGGGTCACCGATGTCGAGGGCGACCTCGATACGTCAATTGACTTCGAGGAGAGCGCCCGTCTTGGCACTGGCGCCTATGTGCCCATCTCAATTCGCAAGAGCTAACCCATGGGGGTAATCGAGCGCTCCGACCATGGTGCGACAGCGATACTGCGGATCTGTCGGCCTCAAAAGAAGAATGCACTCAGGCTTGAGGACTTCGACGAACTCTCAGATGCGCTCGTCACCGCCGATCACGACCACGCGGTGCGGGTGATCGTCGTAACCGGTAGCGAGGATAGCTTCTCTGCAGGAGCTGACCTCAAGTCTCTGGCCAACTACGAGCGCAACCCCCTGGCCCATCTCGCCCGGGTACATCGCTGTGCCCGAACTTTGGCTGCCGTTGCGAAGCCAACCATTGCAGCCATGAACGGCGTAGCGGTGGGGGCCGGACTCAACCTTGCACTCGCCTGTGACCTAGCCATCGCTGGTCAATCGGTGATGGTGAGTGAGATCTTCCTCGATCGTGGCCTCACCCTCGACTACGGTGGCTCAGCACTCCTTGTCCAGCGCATCGGGCTGCACCGAGCCAAGGAGCTCGCCTTTTTCGCCTCAAGGCTCGTCGGTGAGGAGTTGCTTGCATGGGGGCTCGTCAACTCTGTCGTCGAAGATGACCAAGTCCTTCCCACCGCGCTTGACTGGGCTGATCGGCTCGTGGACCGCTCGCCTACTGCTCTGGCCCTCACCAAGTCGTTACTCAACCGTGCGGCTGCTTCACTCACCCAGGCCATCGATCTCGAGATCATCGCCCAGGTGGCTGCCCTGTCGGACCCGAGCATCGACTCGACTCTGACAAACTTCTGAGCTGAGGCACCCTGAGTTGGCGGAGGAAGGGATCGATCCCATCACCAAGGCGGTTGCCGAGATCCGATTCGTGCAACCCTACCAAGCGACCAAGTGGTACCTCTGTCCGGGTTGCAACACCGAGATTCCACCGGGAACAGGTCACTTTGTCGTCGTACCCATCGACAACGTAGAGCTCCGCCGCCATTGGCACCGACGCTGCCTCACCTGGGAAGTGAACCATGGGCAGATCTAGAAATTTGATCCCCGCGAACGGCCGATACCTGCTACGGGTCACTCAGCCATGTCGAAACGCTCGACCCGACCCGTCCTACTCAGGTACCAAGTGGGAGCCCCAGTGAGGAAAGAGGGTTCTTCCCCTCATCCACCATCCATACGCCCACTGAACGATCGCGAGCTGAACGATCGCCAGCTGAACGATGGAGCACGAACCGTTAGACCCAAGCGGTCCCCAGGATCAGATCCAACGACAATCGGCAACACCGTCGGTCCTCAGTTGACCCGCTCGACCCCCACAATGCGCAAAGCCTGATCGATATCGGCCCAGAGATCCTCAGTCGCCTCAAGTCCAACACTGAGACGGACCAGCCCAACGGGAAGGCGCTCCTCACCGCTATACTTGGAACGCCGTTCAGCGAGGCTCTCCACACCGCCCAACGAGGTGGCATGATGAAAGACCTGTAACGCATCCACGAAGCGGTCCGCACGCTCGGCGCCGTCGAGCACCAAGGACAACAGCGCACCGCCAGAGCTCTGCTGGCGACCCTCTCCGACGAGCTTCTCATCAAAACCGGGATAGAACACCGCGTTACGACCGAGCCGGTCAGCGAGTGCATCTGCAAGCCAGGCTGCCGATGCAGAGGCGTGACGAACCCGCACCCCGAGAGTCTTGGCACCACGAAAGCAGAGATAGGCCTCAACGGGGCCGATGATCGAACCGACCACCGCACGAACCTCGAAGAGTCGACGGGCGAGCTCCTCATCCGCGACGATCACCAAGCCAGCTAGGACGTCGGAGTGACCAGAGATAAACTTCGTGGCAGAATGGACGACGATGTCTGCACCGAGTCCCAGTGGGTTCTGTAAGATCGGGGTAGCGACAGTGTTGTCAACCGCGAGTAGAGCACCCTGCTGGTGACAGACCGCGGCGAGTGCCGCGATGTCGTACGTGACCAAGAGGGGGTTCGAGGGTGACTCGATCATCAACACATCCCCCTCCTGCAGAGTTGTGAGCCCACTTGGATGCCGCAGGGAAGACTCTGCGACGTAAGTACAGGGAATTAAGGCGCGCTGATTCATAAAATCCGCTAGATCGCGTGAGCCAACATAGGTATCCTCGGAGATCACCAGCCGAGATGTCGCCAGGAGTGAGGAGGCAAACATCGCAGCCTGCCCCGAGGCGAAGGAGACTCCGATGCCACCCTCTAACTCCCCAATCAAGGTCTCAAGAGCCTCCCAGGTAGAGTTCGAATGCCGGCCATAGACAACTCGCTGACCCTCATAGTAGGTTGCGTTCAACGATACCGCGGGATTAGGACCGTGTAGCCGATCCTCCACCACCGGAAGCTGTAACTTCGTAAAGGTATCCATCTATCCCCATCATTTTGGAGCCTAGACAGTAGGTTTGGCTATCTCCTCGATGTTGACATCCTTAAAAGAGATGACACGGACTCGTTCAACAAATCGGACTGGACGATACATATCCCAGACCCATGCATCCTCAAGCACTACATCGACGAAATTGACACCCTCTTGCTGTTTTGGCTCGACCTGTACTTCATTCGCCAAGTAAAAACGGCGCTCCGTCTCTACTACGAACTTAAACAGAGGAAGTACGGCCTTATATTCCTGATAGAGCGCGAGCTCCACCTCGGTCTCAAAGCGCTCGAGATCCTCGGAACTCATGCCAACCAGAACCTGAGCAGCGAAGGCGTCATCGCTTCTCTTTGATCTTCGCCGCCTTACCGATACGGTCCCGAAGGTAATACAGCTTGGCTCGACGGACATCGCCTCGGGTGACAACCTCGATCTTGGCGATGATCGGTGAGTGTATAGGAAAGATTCGCTCAACACCAACGCTGAAACTGACTTTACGCACGGTAAAGGTCTCTCCAAGCCCGGATCCGTTCCTCGCGATGACCGCCCCCTGGAACACCTGAATACGCTCTCTTGAGCCCTCGACCACGCGAACATGCACCTTAAGCGTATCGCCTGGGGCAAAATCGGGGATGTCCGTCTTGAGGGACTCCTGGTCTAGCATGTCGGTCGGCTTCATCGCTCGAAACGCTCCTTGTTCATAGTTTGCAACACTTCATCATACCCGTAGCGATGAAGCAGCTCGACCTCTTCGCGGGAGATCCCCCCACGTGCCTCGATCAAGTCAGGGCGTCGCTCCAAGGTCCGCAAGAGGCGTTGTGCATAGCGCCAACGGTCTACCTCCTCATGATCTCCAGAGAGCAGGACCTCGGGAACCTCATGCCCCCCCAAGACTCGAGGACGCGTGTACTGGGGGTGTTCAAGAAGTCTGTCCATCGCAAAGGACTCCTCCCTTGCGCTCTCCTCATTACCAAGCACGCCGTTTAGCAAGCGCGCTGTCGCCTCAATGACCACGAGCGCCGCCAACTCTCCACCGGCTAAGACAAAGTCACCGATAGAGATCAGTCGATCACAGGCCTCTTCGATGCGCGCATCGAATCCCTCGTACCGGCCACAGAGCAGCGTGAATCCATCCAGCTGACTCAACGCAACTGCATCTGACTGACGGAACGTTGCACCGATGGGACTGAGCCCAATAGTCGGCCGAACAACGTGTGGATCAGCCAACGCCCGAAACACCGGCTCGGGCATCATCAGCATCCCCGGGCCACCACCGTAGGGAGAATCATCAATGGATCGCCGTGGATCGTCGGTGTAGGACCGAAGATCGAGCACGGTGACATCGAGCAACGCTCGCTGGGTCGCCCTCCCCAACACCGAGGAGTTAAGGTACTGTTCGATCAGCTTCGGGAAGATGGTCACCACCGTGACCCGCAACGTCATAGCTCGAAGAGCCCCTCGGGTGCCTCGATAAGCACACGATCATCTGCGACTTCAAGAATAAAAAGAGTGGGTACCAGGGCTCCACTCTCAAGTACCATCAGCTCGCTCGCTGGATTGGCCTGGACTGCAACCACAGGTCCATGATCGAGGTGGTGCTGATCGAAGACTGACTTCCCGATGAGCTGGCTCACCAGCGTAACCGGTGGCTCATCAAGCGGATCTGCGTACAGGGTGAGACCGGACAAGCGCTTGGCCTCCTCCATAGAGTTCACGCCATCGAGTCGCACCAAGAGCCGATCTCCAAGCGGGCGCACCTCAGACACAAGAAGCTCTTGCCCGAATTTAGTAACGACCCGTAGGCCAGTGTGAACACGACCAGGGACGTCACTCAAAAGCCGGAGGTATAGCTCCCCACCCAGTCCATGGCTTCGTCCGAGTTGAGCTACCTCAACCCTGTCGACGGGGTCGGTCGTCTCGTCGTGGTCCGCCACGCCTGCCACCACTGTTACCACCCCTGGAGGGTCGTCCACGGCCCCCGCCTGGGCGTCCGTCGGAGAACTCAACCTGTGCGCTCAAACCTGAACGTTGGGCAGCAGCACCGACGATAGTACGAATAGCGGTCGCTGTGCGTCCACCACGTCCGATAACCTTGCCAAGCTCGCCCTGGGGCACGGTGACGGTCACTTTGACCTCACCCTCATGGGCACCCTCTGTGTGGCGTACGGTGATCTGATCCTGGCCTCCTCGCACCAACGAGCGCGACAGATACCCAACGAGCGAGCTGATGTACTCACCCGACTGGGTCACCGAACCACTCGGCTCCGAAGCGTTGTGAGTCTCTGCAGCCTCAACCTCTTGGTTTGACGTTACCGTCTCCTCGTTCATGACCCCTTCGTGATCGGTCACTGTTCACCCTCTTTACTCGCTAACTCTAGAATCTTCGAGACACGCTCGGTCGCCGTTGCACCCTTGTCGATCCAGCGCTTTGCAGCGTCAACGTCGACGTGGAACTTGGATGGTTCATTCCGCGGGGAATACCAACCGATGATCTCGAGAAAGCGGCCATCGCGAGCGACTCGCGAATCCGCGACGACGATCCGATAGTGGGGTTGTTTCTTCTTACCGGTGCGAGCTAGGCGCAACTTGACTGCCACAGAACTTCTCCTCAACAAACTTAGTCAACGTCGGAAACGGTCAACCTCTAAAGTGTAGGCGCTCGCCGACGTCTACCTGCGCTTCTTACGCTTGCTCTTGGCCCGGCTACGCGTCGCCGATGGAGGACCAACCCCCATCTGGCGCATCATCTTATTCATATCACGAAACTGTTTGAGCAACGTGTTCACCTGGAGCTGAGTCGTCCCAGAACCCGCAGCGATACGTGCCCGCCGAGAGGTGTCAATCATCGTGGGATTCTTGCGCTCTGCCTTAGTCATCGAAGAGACAATCGCCTCAATTCGGCTGATCTCACCCTCATCAATCTCCTGGTTCTTCAACTCCTTGGGCACTCCAGGCAACATTGAGAGCACACCCTTGAGCGGGCCCATCCTGCGAACCTGACGGAGCTGCTCAAGAAAGTCCTCGAGATCAAAGTGGCCAGAGCGAAGGCGATCAGCACCCTTCTTGGCGACATCCTCGTCCATCGTGTCCTGAGCGCGCTCGATCAGGCTGAGCACATCACCCATCCCAAGGATTCTCGAAGCCATCCGATCTGGGTAGAACGGTTCAAAGTCTTCAAGCTTCTCCCCAACCGAGGCAAAGGCAATCGGCTTGCCCACCACCTCCTTGACCGACAGGGCAGCACCACCTCGTGCATCACCATCGAGCTTGGTGAGTATGACCGCGGAGAGTTCAAGTCGCTCGTCAAAAGCCCGGGCGGTCACCACCGCATCCTGCCCAATCATCGCATCAACTACTAAGAAACGCAGGTGTGCCTGGGTGGCCTTCTGGATCTCGCTTACCTCGTTCATCAGCGCATCATCGATCGCAAGACGACCGGCCGTGTCGATGATCACGACATCGCGGGCGAGCCGTTTGGCCTCAGCCACACCCTTGATTGCAACCTCGACCGGGGTCGTCGGCTCGCTAAAGACTGGGACACCCGCCTGCTCCCCCAGAATCTCCAGTTGGCGGACTGCGCCTGGTCGGGCGAGATCAGCGGCGACCAGGTAGGGCGAACGACCCTGTCGTCGAAGCAGTAGCGCTAGCTTCGCAGCTGCGGTTGTCTTACCTGACCCCTGAAGGCCAGCGAGGAGCAGTATCGTAGGAGGTGTCGAGGCGAAACGTATGCGGTAGGTGTCCTGCCCAAGCACGTCGATCAGCTCATTGTGGACCGCCTTCACCACCTGCTGCCCGGGCGTGAGTGAGGGCGAGCTCATGGCACCAACAGCTGCCTGACCAACCCGCTCGCTGATGAGGTTCACGACGCCGACATTGACATCAGCCTCAAGGAGCGCCCGGCGGATCTCAGCGAGCGCCTCGTCCACATCTGCTTGCGTGAGTCGCGTCTTCCCTCGAATACGTGACAACGCCCCCTCGAGGCGTTCTCCGAGTGTCTCAAACATCCGACTCTTCTCCTAATAATGCTGCAACGAAGGCCTCGGGATCAAAGGGGGCGAGATCCGCTAACCCCTCTCCGAGTCCCACCAGCTTAATCGGGATACCAAACTGGGACTCAATAGCGAGCGCTACTCCCCCTTTGGCGCTCCCATCAAGCTTGGTAAGAACGATGCCAGTAACCTCAGCGGCACCATGGAAGACCTCAGCTTGGCGGAGTCCGTTCTGACCCGTGGTGGCGTCGATGACCAGAAGCACCTCCGTGACCTCGCCGGAGGACTTCGCCGCGACTCGCCGGATCTTCTTCAACTCCTCCATCAAGTTCGTCTTTGTCTGTAGCCGACCAGCGGTATCGCATAGCACCACATCGCTGCCGACCGCCCTCGCATGCTCAATCGCATCGAAGATGACCGAGGCTGGGTCCGCTCCCGGCTGGCCAGAGACCACCTCCACGCCGGTCAGCGCCGCCCATACACCGACCTGCTCGGTAGCGGCCGCCCGGAAAGTGTCACCCGCAGCGATCATAACCGAACGCCCCGCAACGGTCAGAAGGCTGGCGATCTTGCCGATCGTGGTGGTCTTACCGGTGCCATTAACCCCGACCACCAAAACAACGCTTGGCTTGGTATCCTTGGAGAACTGGAGTTCCCTCGTCGTAGCCAAAAACTTCGACGTGAGCAACTCGATCAACGCTTGGCGAAGTGCGCTTGCTGAAGGGCTCTTGCCAAGCTGATTCCGCAGCTCAGCAACGATCTCCGTCGCTAACGATGGGCCCATGTCCGATAGGATCAGGGTCTCCTCCAGGCGGGTCCACTCTTCGGCATCGATGCCATCGTTGTTTGAGCGCAAGCGAGAGAATAGAGAGGCGAATGGCCCCCGCGAGCGACTGAGTGAGGTAGCGATGGAGTTGGGTTCTGGCTCAAGGACGCCAACCTCGGAGTGCCCATCTCGGACTCCATCGTCCTCTTCAGTGAGAGGCCCATCGGCTGGGGCGATCTCAGCTACTGTCGCGGACTCCCCGTCGTCGGCCTGCCTGTCGATCTCGGCGGTCTTCGCCTCGACCTCTGTTCTGCCAGTTCGATCGATCTGACGCCGGTTCGAATTCGAACGGGTGCGTACAAGGGCCAACCCAAACGCAAGGATGATAAAAAGGACGACAAGGATGAGCAACGATTCCATTGTTACTCATCGTAGACCCGAAGTCATCGCATCTTGGCCGTGTGCGAGGGCTAGAGGTGTGAATAGCAAGGTTGGCATAGCTCGACCACACCGCGCCGGTACCTACTCGCCGCCACGGACTGAACCCTGGTGACACCATGCACCAGCCCTGAACGCCATAGCAACAGTTGCAAACTGGCCGCCTGGCGATGTTCCCTATCCACCCGCCTGCATCCAGCCACTTGTGTCTGGGTCGGCGAAAGTCGGGATGGCTGGGGCCCTTCGTCTGACTGCTAAGCGTCTTGTCAGACTGGTACCCAGTCACACTGGTATCTTGTCAGAGTAGCGCCGTGTAGGAGTGCCAGTACCTCTTGTTGTCCGGCCACCAATCTCTCACGGGCGTCTCACATGCCCGCTCATCGGCGTCTGGTAACAGACGAGATGTCTCACCCACCAGGGTCACCGTCGGTCGCCACCACAAAGACAGCACGGCCGGTCGATCTTCTCAGCCCACCTCTGGAACTTCGCTGCCGATATAGTCCTGAGGTGCATCGGTGAGCACATGGCGAACGACCGTTGAGGATCCTCGCGGCGACATCGATATTCCTATCAGAACCGCTGCAACCTCCATCGTCCTGCGTTGATGGGTCACCACGATCACCTGGCAATCCCTACTGACGTCCTCTATCAGAGTCGCGAAGGCGGAGAGGTTCTTGTCGTCGAGGGCAGCCTCGACCTCGTCGAGCACCACAAAGGGTACCGGCCGCACCTTCAGCACTGCGAAGAGGAAGGCAAGCGACACAAGGGATCGCTCTCCCCCAGAGAGAAGTCCAAGTCGACGCACGCGCTTGGCCGGGATTTTGATGTCGAGGCTAATGGAGCTCGTCAACGGCGCCTCTGGATCATCAAGCACTACCGCCCCGGTTCCGCCGCGAAACAACCGTTCCATCAGTCGATCAAACTCAACCGTCACCTCGGCGACGATCGCCAAGATTCGAGCTGACATCTCGTTCTCAAGCAACACGAACGCTCGTTGAGCCTGTTGATGGGCCTCGCGTACATCGGCGGTCTCAACCCGGAAACGCTCCAGCTCCTCCTCAAGCTCTGCGAGCTCGAGAGCTGCCAACGGGTTCACTTGGCCCACCTGGGCAATCTGACCCTCGAGGTCGGACAAAATCGCCTCGGCGACCGTTGGCGCTACACCCTCTGGTAAAACAGCTTGCCGGATATGGGCTAACGGCATTCCCGTCGCCCGTTGTGCAGCCTCCTCCTCAGTGAGTAGCCGACTCCGCAATCGACTCTCCTCAGTGGCATAGTGGAGCCGTTGATTGGCGAGGTTTTCACGCTCCAGAGCCCGGGCAGCCTGTCGCTCTTTCGCGAGCGCCTGCGCGCGCTCCTCCTCGGCCCGAGCCTTGGCTACCTGGTCCTCAAGTGGCCTGAGAAGGTTGCCCTGTTCACGAAGCTGATCAGCGAGTGCACCCAGTCGCGAAAGGAGCGCACGAACTCCAGCCAACGGTGCCACCCGATGGTGGCCAGCACCATCGATCCGCTGCTGAAGAGCCACCTCTCGTGCTTCAAGCTCCGCGAGACGGTCAGTCGCAGCTTTAAACTGCGCAGCGAGGTCAGCCGCCTGCAGACGAATAGTCACATCGCGGCGCTCGAGTTCTCCTCGCTCCCTTTCATACTCTTGCAGCGACTGTCGGCGCTCCTCAAGTTCCCTGGTGGTCACCTCGAGTTGAGCATCGATGTTGGTGAGCTCTTCGTCTAGATCACCGAGGTCCTCATCGACACCCTGGGGGGCAGCCTGTAAAAACTCCAGTTCGACGGAGAGCGTTGCCGCCTCTGCGCTCAAGTGAGCGAGCTCGCTGGTGATCTGTCCTTCGCGTCGAACCAAGGTACTCAACTCGGTCTCAGCGGTAGCCGAGGCCTCCTGGAGTGCCTTTGCTCTCGACCGTGCTGCGCCTAACCGCTCCCCCGTCTCGTGAACCTCACGCGTCAACTCAGCGAGCTCACGCTGATGGGTAGCGAGCTGCAACTGTGCGACTACGCGCTGAGAGGCGCCTACACGAAGAAGACCTTCACGATAGATAGTCCCGCTTCTATCAACCATGATACCCTCGCAATCGCCCTGGCGGAGGCGCTCAAGCACGCTCTCCACAAGGCGAACACCCCGAAAGCGAGGGCCAAGCCACCCCGGTGCCTGTTCCAGAAAGGCAAGCGCGTCATCGGAGACATCACTCATGGGCACGTAGCCGACAAAGGAGTCGACCGACCCAGCATCCAAGGCTGCAAGCAGTTCTGCAACCGTGTCATACACATGCGCCTCACTGAGATCTCCTAGCACCCCAGCGACGGCCTGTGCAAGACCCTCACGAGGTAAGAGGGTCTGACCCAGCGAAGTAGCCGCGTCACTTCCGGCAAGCTTGGCCAGCGAATTGACCTGGTTGTTAAGCACTCGTAGTTGCCCTTGCAACTCTCGTTCCCGACCACTCGCCTCTGACACCTCCTCCTGTGCCCGTGCGACCTCGAATCGTCGCCCCTCGAGATCTGCGGCGAGTTTCTGACGCTGGGGTACAACACGAGCGAGCTCCGCCTCTCGCTCCCCTTGCTCAGTCTCAATCTCGGCGAAGCGAGCACTCGCTCGCACCCAACGCTGCTGGCGCGACTCCTCCTCGCTACGACGGCGTTGCGCGTCAGCGGACCGCCGACGTTGCTCAGCGAACAGATGTGATCGTTGACCGCGCAGATCAGCTACCTGTGATTCAAGTTCGACAGGACGAGTAGGCACCTGCTGATCAAAGCGATGCCGCTCCACTCCGAGTGCCGCCCGTTGCGCCTGCAGGGCCTCCCCCTCGTGTTCAAGCGCGTCGATTCGTCGCATCACCTCAAGCTTTGACTCGTTGACCCGATCGAGTTCATCGCTCATCATGGCCAGCTCGGCATCACTTCGTGCAATCCTGGCCTCAAGCTCGGTGAGCGGTGTCATCGCCGCGAGCACCTCACCACGCAGATCAGCCACCTCCTGTCTTGTCGCTCGCAGCCGAAGGAGCAGGGGTTCCAGGGTCGAGGGTCGCTGCTCCGCCCCATCCTGAGGTTCCTGGAGCTCACCCAGCCGAGCAGTCACCTTGGCCAACGCGTCCTCGGCCTCCTGTGCCTGTTCGCGATAGTTCTCAAGCCTCCGTCGGAGCACCCATAGTGCGACCGCGTCACGCCGCCTGGTGAGTTCGGCTCGCTGTTCGTAGAGTGAGACCTGGGCGCGCAAAGGCTTGATACGGCGTCGCAGCTCCCTCTCCTTGACCGAGACCTCGTGCAAACTCTGCGTCACGCTTTCGACGTGTCGCTCGGACTGGTTCAATCGCCGCCGAAGAGTGGTTACCTGTGCAGCATCCTCGAGCACCCCGCGTAGCTCATCCCCCTTCGCGTTGGCGAGAGACTCGATCTCTCCCTGAGAGATGATCACGTGCTGCGTCTTTCCCAGATTCGCCGCACTGAGGGTATCGACAAGATCCACCAATCGACACTGTGCACCGTTGAGTCGATACTGTGTGTCACCCGCACGGGTGATCGCGCGGCTCATGGCGATCTCAGCCATGGGCAGCGCGACCTGTTGGTCCCCGTTGTCAAACTCGATCGTCACCTCGGCTCGACCCAGCGGCTGGCGTCCGTCCCCGCCGGCGTAGATCAGCTCCTCCATCTTCGTCAGCCGCAGCAACCTGGGACTCTGCGCACCAAGTACCCACGCCAGCGCATCGACTACATTGGACTTACCGGATCCGTTCGGCCCAACAATCGCGGTCACTCCAGCGTCAAACTCGATCGTCACCGGGTCGGCAAAGGACTTAAACCCCACCATCTTGAGTCGCTGTAGCCTCATCACAACCTCCGCTGACACTTGGGGCAAAAATGCGAATACCGACCCTGATACCGTAGACGTTCGATCACCGAGTAGCACAACAGGCAGCGTCGTAACTGGCGCTGATAGACCAGAAGACAAGGGTAGTATCGGCCCTCTCCCTCGAGGTTCCGATAGCTACGATCCAAGAACGTCGAACCATCTGCATTGATCGCCTCGTCGAGCACCCTGCGAATACTGCTGATCAACGAATCCAGCCGGTCCGCGCCCATCGTGGTACAAGTCTCTTCAGGGTGAACGCCGACACGGTAGAGAGCCTCGTCTGCATACATGTTGCCCAGTCCCGCCATCATCTTCTGGTCCATGATAAAGGCCTTCACGGAGCGCTGCGTGTGGCCAAAACGATCTCTGACGTGTTCGACGACCCGCTCGCGATCACAGAGTAGATCGATCCCTAGCCCAGCAAGCTCGGGTGAATATGGCCATCTCGAACTCCACGCCTCAACCAGAAACACCTCGCCGAAGGTTCTCGGATCGACAAGAGAGAGCGTTCGGCCACTTGCGAATGTCACAACACATTGCGTGTGACGCTCCAGTTCGCCCCCTTCGCTGAGGCGCAGATGACCTGACATGCCGAAGTGGATCACCAGAGCTGACCCATTCTCCAGACAAAGAGCAAGAAATTTTCCAACTCTATCGATGCGAACCACTCGCGCTGGTCTCCAATGCAACAGCGACTCCATATCGCCACGACGCACAACCCTCCGTCCAGGGAGTGAAACAGCCTTGGCAACATCACCGACGATCCCGGCCGTGAGCTGACGCCGGATCGTCTCAACCTCCGGCAACTCAGGCACCGGGCGGTGATGCCTTTTTCACTCTTGCCTGCCGCCTTGACTTGTTGGAATGGTGCTCCTCCGGGTCTCGACTGGAGGTGGAGTCGGCAAAGCCAGAGACACCAATCTCATCGAGGGCCTCTCGACAAGCGACCTGCTCAGCCTCCTTGCGCGAGTGTCCCACCCCCTCGAAACTCCCCAAACCCTCGATGGAGAGTCGCACCCGAAACACACGATCGTGATCGGGCCCCGTCCAATCCACTTCGTAGTGGGGTCCACGTTGCCGAAGTTGTGCCAGCAGCTCATGAAGATGGGACTTATAATCACCAAGAATCTCGTCGTCACCGGCGGCTGCCAACAGCGGATCGAGAAGCGCGGCGACAAAGTGACGTGCGCCCAGGAGCCCGTCAGTCTCATAGACCGCCCCGACGATGGCCTCAAGGGCGTTTGACAGCGCGTTGGCACTCTTGGCATCCGCCTGACCAACGACCAACAGCTCGCCAAGTCCCAACTCCTCGGCTCGCTCTGCTAGGGTGGCTCGACTCACGAGTGCAGCCCGGAGCTTGGTCAACCTGCCCTCAGTGGCATCGGGGAATCGATGATAGAGCTGATCGGTGATGACGAGCTCTAAGACCGCATCGCCAAGTAGCTCGAGACGTTCATTCGAATCATGGGATCCATCGGTACCGGATCGGTGAGTAAGCGCCTGGGCAAAGAGTGGGTGATCGACAAAACCAACCGGAAGGATCGAGAAAATCCCCGGTTCAGGACGCCAAGCACGCCGGTCGGCCAACGTTACTGGCTAACTCCGAGTACCTGTACGACGTAGTCGACGGCATCACGCATGGTTCGAAGATCCTCAAGATCGTCGTCCTCAATGCGAAACTGATGCTCGCCCTTGGAGAACTCACCCTCTATCGCCTCGACCAGCTCAATCAAGGCAAGCGAGTCTGCATCGAGATCATCCACAAACGATGAACCCTCACTGATACGATCCTCGTTGATCTCTAGTATCTCTGCAAGTTGATGGCGAATGACTTGAAAAATCTCATCCCGTGTCAGTGGGCTACTCACCTGTACTCCCCTCTAATCTTCGAATCGTTTCGACCACGTCGGCCTGGTCAAGTTGACGCGCATTGCGAACCGCGCTTGCGACCGCGCGGGCGTTGGATGCACCATGACCAATCAAAAACAAACCATTCACCCCTAAAAGCGCGGCAGCTCCGGTGTCATCAGGCGTCATCTGATTCCAAAGCGGCAACAGCTTCGGCAGTGCAAGATCAATGACCCCATCGTCCCCAGCGGACAGGGCATCGAGGACCGCGTGGGCAAACAGACGGGCGGCGCCCTCCAAAGACTTGAGGACGACGTTACCAGTAAAGCCATCAGTCACGACGACATCGACACGATCACTCATCACGTCGCGACCCTCGACATTTCCGATGAAGTGAATCGCTGGCTCATCGACGAGCAGCTGATAGGTCTCCTTCACCAACGTGTTGCCTTTTCCCGGCTCCTCGCCGATGGAGAGCAGTCCAACACGGGGTCGATCGATGTTGAGTCGCGCAGCGCAAAAAACTGAGCCCATCACCGCGAACTGGTGAAGCCAAGCGGGTGTGACCTCGGTGTTGGCTCCAGAATCAAGCAAGATCGTTGACGTGGTCCCTGGAACCGGGATCTCCACGGTGATCGCCGGACGAGCAACCCCTCGAATGCGACCGACCTTCACGAGGGCGGTCGCCATCGCTGCCCCCGAGTTACCAAAGGTGATCAAGGCGCTGACCTGTTGTTCCTTAAGCAGGGTCGCTCCTACTACCATGGAGGCATCACGTTTCCGTCGAGGTGCAGTCGCAGGATCATCACTCATGAGGATCTCCTCACTCGCGTGCACGACCCGAACACGGGCATTCCCCTCCAGCGGACGGCATGCCTCTTTGGTTCCGACAACGACAATATCGCCATCGGAGGACTCGAGTGCCTCGAGGACACCCTCGACAATCACGGCTGGGCCGCTGTCACCCCCCATGAGGTCGATGGCAACAGGCTTCACGTGCTTACGCTTCCACCTCAAGCGCTGGGCGGCCCTTATAGTAGCCACAGCTTGGGCAGACATAATGCGGTCGTTTGGGACTCGAGCAGGTCGGGCACAGGCTAGCAGCTGGCGCCATCAGCTTCCACGAGGAAGCTCTTCGACTCCTCGTCTTTGCCTTCGACGTAGATCGCTTAGGAACCGCCATGACCACTCACTCCTCTATTGTTACCATGTACACCGATTGAACAAGCGCACGTGTCAGCGCTTGACCTCGAGAATTCAAATTGACCAAGTAACTCTAATCGCTCCGGTCCCAAACCATGTCCGCCAGTGCTCGGGGAACAGGGTCATCCTCGGCGCGCCGGAGCATCGTCTCGGTACTTGCCCCCAACACACCTCTCGGACCTCTCTGGTGGGCCCACGAGTGGGACGACAGGGAACTCTGCGCTTGTTTCGATTGCCTAGAGCTGATCGAGCGCAGCCCATCGCGGATCGCCGCTATCGTCGGTACATCCGCAGGGTCCCTCGTTGAGATCAGCCCCACAGTACTGGCAGAGACCTTTACAATCCTCGCGGCAGAGTGGCACCGGCGGCAAACCCAGCACGCAGAGGTCGCTTACCGCAGCCCGGAGATCAAGGGTCTCTCCTCGAAAACCATAGTGCTCTTCCGTATCCTCACCCTCGATGAAGAGCTCCCGGGAGCGACCGGCCAACTCTCCATGCATCTCTCCGAGGCAGCGCACACACTCCCCCACATACTCCGCGTGTACCTCAAGCGAGACGAGGAGGCCCTCGCCAACCGCCTCAACACGTCCATCGACCCGAATCACCGCATCGTCGAGGATCCGAGAAGAGGTAACGAACAACCCCGGGATGTTGCCTTGCAGCACAACGTCACTGGCGCGCTCGCTTCCCCTGAGCAGATGGGCGACGGAGATCTCAAAGTCATGCACCGCTCTCGTCGTCTCCCGCATTCTTCCCGGAAGGTGATCCAGGCTCATCGGTTTGAAAAAAATCATCTGGAGACTGGACACCTGGAGACTGGGTCTCCGGAGCCTTGGGCTCCGAGCTGTCGGCGAGCCGTTGCCGTCCGCGACGTGTTTGGTCTAACAGATCCGACAGAATGATTTCAAAGTTAGCCAACCTTCGATCGATGTAATCCTCAGTCTGGCGCTTCAAGTGGTTGGCCTGTTCGTTGGCTTGCACGCGAATACTGTTCGCTCCAGCCTGGGCCGCCTGAACGACCTCACTCTGCTCCACCAGCACCTGTGCACGACGGCGTGCCTCTTCCAACAACTGTTGGGCTTCAGCCTTCGTACGCTCAAGCACCTGGGTCCGCTCGGCCAGAATTTCTCGGGCCTCGGTGACCTCACGAGGAGAGGCGTCAAGACAGCGATCGATAAGTTCAAGCGCCCGATCACGGGGAATCATCACCGATGCCGAGAGCGGGACCCCTTTGCCGTCGGCGACTAACGCTCGCAGCGTCCGGAGCAGTTCCGTGATCGACTCACGCTCAGGTGCCACGGTCACGGCAATCGATTCCGCTCTCTGAGCGCCGCATCGACCGGCTTTGGAACCAAAGACGCAACGTTGCCTCCGTAGGCTGCCACCTCCCTGATCAACTTGGATGAGAGGTATGAGTACTCGGAGGAGGTCGGGACGAATAACGTATCGATCCCCGAGAGCTCCCTGTTCATCTGTGCCATCTGCAGTTCAATCTCGAAGTCTGAGACTGCCCGCAACCCGCGGACAATCACGGTCGCCTCCACTTCACGTGCGAGATTTACCACCAGCGATGCCAACGCGACAACGGTGACGTTCTGCATGCCCTCAACCGCAAGCCGCACCAGATCCATCCGCTCCTCAAGGGAGAAGAGGGGTCCCGCTTTTTGGGGGTTGCGCATCGCGGCCACCACTACTTCATCAAAGAGCTGGCTCGCTCGCTCGACGACTTCAAGATGACCGTTATGAAAAGGATCAAAGGATCCTGGGAAAAGCGCACGTCTCATGAGAACGTCATCACCCCACTCTCTGCTCGCGCCATATTCGGGCCTAGTGCCATGGCACCGACTCGTGGTGCAGTACCGATGTCTCGACCGACCGCACCCTGAAGCCCGGCCTGCCGTGTGCAAAGCGCTCGCACATGAACAACTCTCGCGCCTTGCCTCCATCCACCAGTACCGCTGATGCCTTGGCTGACCCTGTACACCTTCATTCCATCCTCGTTGCGTCGTTCGCAACGCAAGCCTGTGTTCATCAGCTCTCTTGCCCCTCATGCTCAGCCGGCTCAAAAAGCCCCAGACGCGTATCCCCGAAGCGACGCCACCAACGCGCCTTCCAACGTGGACCAAGCGTCACTTCGCTAGTAGACTCTACCACTACGAACCGAGCGGAGGGTAACCTCTGACCGAGCTCTTGGAACCCTGAGTAACGATACGGCGGGTCGAGGAAGATAAACTCGAACTCGTCCGCCTGAATACGATCAAGGTATTGTGTAGCCTCGAAGGTATGGAAACTCATCCGGTCGGCCACTCCAAGGACGAGTGCCTCTCTGCGTACCTGGTTTGCTAGGCCAACATTGACGTCGTTGTAGACGACAGAGGAGGCACCGCGAGAGATCGCCTCAAAGCCGATCGCCCCTGATCCTCCAAAGAGATCGAGCCAGGTGCTCCCTTGAAGGCCGATCTTGCTCTCCAAAATCGAGAACAACGCCTCTCGTAGCCGTTCGGTGGTCGGACGAACTCCAGCGGGGACCCGAAGGTTCAACCTTCGTCCACCGAGCGTACCTGCGACTATCCTCACTAGACGATCACCTCTCGCCTCAATCGATCATGTCGAGCGATGAGAGCATGGGGTCTTCCTCGATCATGGCCATACCGGCACGGGGGTGTCGGACGATTACCCACCCTACTTGCCGGGCCACCTCGCGGAACACCGTGACGCTCAAGGCGTTGATGGCCCCCAACTTGGCTTTCCTCCACAGCCAAACTGAGGGAATCAAAAATCTCCGACAGCTCCGCCCGAGTTTTCGCCGCTGATGTGACCACGTACGAATGCCGCTCCTCCACGGAGGCACGCCGATCAGCTGCGCAATAGAAAATCTGCCTCGTCCTCTCCAAAGAGTGCCTGCATCATCGCCCGCAGCCTCGGATGCCTCTCAAGCGATCTATCCTCGGCGACGATCGCCCTAGCGTGCTGTCGCGCCTCAAGTACCAGTTCCCGATCCTGACTCAGCGAGGCTACCTTGAGATCCGTCCGCCCGGCCTGCCGTCCGCCGAGTACCGTTCCCTCTCCGCGGAGCTCAAGGTCGACCTCTGCAAGTGCGAAACCATCCTCAGTCGCCACTAAGGCCTCCAGTCTCGACCTGGCCACGTCGCTGTCGGCCTCTGAGAGGAGACAACAGAAGGACCGCTCAGCCCCACGCCCGACACGACCCCGAAGTTGATGAAGCTGAGCGATCCCAAACCGATCTGCATCCTCGATGATCATGACGGTAGCATTCGGGACATCCACACCCACCTCGATCACCGTCGTCGCCACCAACACATCGATCGCCTGACCCCGAAAGGCTGTCATGACCTCCTCCTTGGCCTTGGAGGGCATCTTGCCATGGATCAATCCCAACCGCAAACCGGCGAGTTCGGCCTCCTGCAAGCGCTCAAACTCGTCAGTCACGGCCCTGACCTGCAACTTCGTGCTCTCGTCCACCACTGGACAGACCACGTAGCCCTGGTGGCCAAGGTCCACCTGTTCACGCAGCAACGCGAACGCCTCGGCCACCTCAAGTGGTGATCGCGCCCACTGCGTCTCGATTGGATGACGCCCCGGAGGCAGCCCCTCGATGATGGAGACGTCTAGATCGCCATAGACCGTCATGGCTGCGGTACGAGGAATAGGCGTCGCCGTCATGACGAGGGTGTCGGGTGAACTCCCCTGTTGAGCCGTGACTCGATCGGTCAAGGCTGAACGCTGCTCAACACCGAAGCGATGCTGTTCATCGACGACAACCAGCCCCAACGATGTGAACTCGAGCTCATCGTTGAAGAGAGCATGGGTGCCGATCACGATATCGAGATAGCCGTCACGAAGCTCGGAAAGGAGTTTGCGTCGGCGAGCAGCAGGGGTGGAACCGGTCAATAGATCAATCGTGACTGGGCGTGGCTCCCCTTCAAAGAGGCGCCCAGTCGAGGCGTCTGAAGTCTTGGTCTCGGCGACGAGCGCGGTGATCGAACGAAAATGTTGCTCAGCGAGCACCTCTGTGGGCGCCACAAGCACCGCTTGGTGACCGCTTTGGACCGCAAAGAGCATGGCAACTACCGAGACCAACGTCTTCCCTGACCCCACATCTCCTTGCAGCAGACGATGCATGGCCCGGTCAGAACTCATATCCTTCGCGATCTCTTCGAGAGCAGCAAGCTGACCCTGTGTCGGGTCGTAGGGAAGACCTGCGAGGAACTCCTGGACAAGGCGAGCCTTGCCTGGCAGCAACGGATTCGTATCATGTACCATCGCTACCGCCGCCGCTTCACGCTCGGCGCGCAGCTGGGCTAACTTCACCTGGAGCAGAAAGAGTTCGTCGAAGGCTACCCGTCTGCGAGCTGCCTGCCGGGCTGCCTCGTTCGAGGGAAAGTGCAGCTGCCAGAGGGCCTGGTAACTGTCGTACATGCCGAGATAACCGCGCAACGACGGCGGCAGAACATCCACAAACTCCGAGTAGCTTGAGAAGACTTGCGCTACTGCACGGGCGATATCGGCAGATGTGAGTCCCGAAGCCTCCTTGAGTGAATACAACCCAACAATTGCGCCTGTCTTATCCCCAATAGGATCGACAAGTGGATTTGTCATCTGTCGACGACGCCGAAACAGCTCCACCCGCCCGAATACGGCAACCTCACCGGCGATTGAACTAAGCTGCTTGGCCCTATATGGTTGGCCAAAAAATGTCAGAGTCACCTTGCCGGACGCATCCACCAACTGCGCCTCGACGAGCACCCGACCACCCCGCGTGGGTATTCGCCGGGCATCCACTACCCTGCCAACAAGAAGTACCTGTTCTCCGGGGACTGCCTCTCCGATTGCGACCTGCCGCGAACGATCGATGTAGCGCCGAGGAAAATAGGTCACGAGATCGTAGATGCTCGCGACCCCAAGGGCCTCTAGGGCGCGAGCGCGAGCAGGGCCAATCCCCGGGAGCTCTTGCACGCTCAGTCGAGTCAACTCGTCTAGCCGCACTACCGCACTCACGAGGACCACAACCTCCACATTTCCGTTTATCACAGGTTAGCATGGGTACGCCACCCCAAAGAAGGGTGGGCTCGGCAAGAGAGTTTGCTCATGTGGACCCAACCGTGACCGCCCTGACACGTGAGCCTTGACAGATCCACGGCCAACAGTGGCTGCGCGCCGTAGATCACTCTCGCCTTCGTGGTTTGACCAGCGTCCCAACTGTACAACGCTGACGAGCAACGTCAACGCCAGCAGGGTGCCGTACGCCTTCAGACTCCTGACAAAGACCCCGAAGTCACTCGACGCCTACTAAGAATGGATAAAGCGGCTGGTCACCGTGGAGTACCTCCACCGTCAATCCGCTGTGGGCCTCTTGAACGCTCCTGGCTATCGTGCTAGTGACCTGAGGGTCCACACCCTCCCCGATGAGCAAGGTGATGATCTCTGACCCCTCATGCACAAGTGACGATACGAGGGCCAGGACTACTTTCCCCAAGTCATCCCCAGCTGCGACGATCCCATCAGCGCTCAAGGCGATGAAGGAACCCACCGAGAAGGTGCCGCGTTCGTAGGTTCCAGCCCGCACCGCGTTCGTCACCTCGCCCCAGGCCACCTGACGCGCGGCTTGGGTCATGCGGTCCAGGTTCACCGTACTATCGGACTCGGGATCAAAAGCCATCAAAGCGGCAAATCCCTCTAACACATTCACTGTCGGGATGATCGACACCTCCTTGTCGACCAGCGAGACCACCGACTGGGCCGCTGCCTGGATATTTGAGTTATTGGGCAGGAGCAGTACCGAATTGGAGTTCGCCGATTGCACTGCGTCCAGGAGCTCCTTGATGGATGGATTCCTCCCCTGTCCTCCCATCACCACCGACTGAACACCGAAGGATTTGAAGAGCCGCGCCACTCCAGCACCAGCCGCCACCGCGACCACTGCCGTCCGTTGGTCTAGCTGTGCAGAGGCAGGCGACTCAAGCCCTTCACGCACCCAGGTCAACTCGTCGACCTGGTGGATGAGATCGGTGACGCTGATGTCTGAGACCCTGCCCGCTTGGATGCCCGCCTCAATCGCGGGACCTATCTCATTGGTGTGGATGTGACACCGATATACCCCCTCGGCACCAACGACAACAATCGAATCACCGATACCAGACCACACTGTCTTCATGGCCTCTACCTGCTGATTTGCGGACTCGAGCGAGAACATCACCTCAAAACGCATCTCTGCGTCTCCGGCACTGTCGAGCTCGACCGACGAGAGATCGGGCAGGACTGGATCGGTGAGATCACCGGCATGTTCGAGCCATGGGTATACCCGGGCATCAGCGAACTCCACACCGAGTGCATCAGCGAACTCCTCCACCACGATGATCAGCCCTGCGCCGCCAGAGTCGACAACACCGGCGCGCCTCAATACCTCTAACTGCTCAGGTGTCCTGACCAGCGCCTCTCGCATCCGCACCAGGCTCTCACCGATCGATCCCATTGGCGAATCGGCACCGGCAGCGATCACGCTCAAGATGGTGCCCGCCTTCGGATTCAAGACTGCACTTGTCGCCGCATCCGAGCCCTCGACCAGTCCGGCATGCCAGACCTCCGTAAGAGGTCCATCGCCAGACAGTGTTCGTAACATCGCCTGGAGTATCTGGGAGAGGATAACTCCGGAGTTGCCGCGCGCACCGAGCAGGCTCGCCTTGGCTACAACACGATACCAATCAGTGTCGAGCTCATCGCCGAGTTCATCGAGTGCCTTGACGCCCGCGGTCACCGTTGCGAGCATATTGGAGCCGGTGTCGCCATCGGGGACCGGGAAAACGTTCAGCCGGTCAATGGCGGCATAGTGTCGTTGCAGGCCGGCACGCGCCGCGCGTAAACCTGCTGCAACCTGATTGGAACGCCGAAACTGCCCTGACTCCACTCAGGGCATGATAGCCTAGAGGGTCGACTATTGAGTCCAGTTGTTTAAAACCGTTTCCGAAGGGAGCCCCATCGTGGCAAGCGTGTGCGAAATTTGTGGCAAGAAGCCAGGCTTTGGAATGAGTCTCTCGCACTCTCACAGGCGCAACAAACGTCGTTTCAATCCAAATATCCAGCGTATCCGTGTGCTTGAGAATGGAACCTCACGGCGAAGGAACGTATGCACCTCCTGCATCCGGACCAACAGATTGGTAAAGCCTTAATCTGACGATGGCAAGAGCCAAGCCAGCCATCCTCTGGGAATCATTTGGATCGCCGGATAGATCTGACGACATCTGGCCTTACCTCCAGAACGTCACCCGTGGACGCAGTGTTCCTGAGGAGCGTTTGCGCGTCGTTGCCCAACAGTACCTCGCGACCGGAGGTGCCAGCCCCCTCAACGCTCTGAATCGCGATCTGATTCAGCGTTTGGCTGATTCGCTGAGCGAGCACGCAGTTGAACTCCCGATCTATTTTGGCAACCGCAACTGGCACCCGTACCTCGCTGACACTATCGGGCAGATGTCGAACGACGGGGTTGAAGAGGCGCTCATCATCCCTACTTCGGCCTACAGCTCGTACTCAGGTTGTCGCCAGTACCGCGAGGATCTCGAGGGTTGTCGATGTACATTTGCAACCCACACGCTCAAGCCGTTCTCTCAGCACCCGCTCTTCATCGCCGGAGAAACCGCTCTCTTTGCGGATTACCTAGCTACTCACCCATTGGACGATTCCGGACTGACCAAAATCTTTGCCACGGCACACTCGATCCCGACCACCATGGCAGAGACGTGCGACTACCAACAACAGCTTGCCAGCGTCCGCGACAAACTTGAGACCCTTCTTCCGGATGGTGTCAAGATCGAACTGGCCTACCAGAGTCGGTCAGGAAACCCAAGAACCCCTTGGTTGGTTCCCGACATCGGAGATGCGATTCATGATGCTTACAACAATAACACACGTCTTCGCCACATCGTCGTGATCCCCATTGGGTTTATTAGCGATCACCAAGAGGTGCTCTACGATCTCGATATCCTTGCTCGCGATGTGGCGACCAGTCATGGCCTCGCCTTTGATCGACTGCCAACGGTAGGCACCACGCCACAGTTCGTCGAGATGCTGACGCAGTTGGTCATGAGATGGCTCAGCGGAGATGACCCTAACGACGAGATCCCCGGCGCTGATCAACTGTGCCACTCGGCCTGCTGCCTTCCGGGCGCCTAGCTGACCGGTAGGCCGCACAACACGCTAATCCTGCCAGCTGAGCCTGGTGAGGTCGTCCGTCAGTCTGGAGACAACGGCCCACTCACCGCTTCATGCCTCGCTTGGCAGTCGTGGGTTCAGAGCAGACCAAGTCCCTTTGATGCAACAAAGTGCTCAACGCAGGACTCGACTTGGCCGACTACTATGCCACAGCCCTATGTCGTCCTCGCGATGGAGATGCGGACAATCACAGGCGAGCTAGTACAGTTTGGCCAGCCGACTTCATGTACAACAATTGACCTACCAGGGGCCTAGGGTAGGAGCGCGACAGGGCGCTACACCTCCGATTGGGCCTTAACGGCTTGTTCGAACTCCTCCAGTTGAACCGCCAGCTGCTTGGGTAGATGCTCTCCAAACCGGGCGTAGTGTTCCCGAATCAGTTCCACCTCCGTCTCCAACTCCTCGGTGTTCATGGCAAAGAGGTGGTCATAGCCATCTGGTCCGAGCTCTAAACCTTCGACATCGAGGTCCTTTTCAGTGGGGATCAAGCCCAACGGGCTATCGATGCCGTCAGCTCGCCCTTCGAGACGATCGATGATCCAGGCGAGAACACGAACATTGTCTCCATATCCTGGCCAAACAAATCCTCCATCGGCGTCTCGGCGGAACCAGTTCACGAGGTAGATCTTCGGCAATGCCTGCGCATCGGTCTCAGCCATGCTCAGCCAGTGTGCGAAGTAATCCCCCATGTGATAGCCACAGAATGGCAACATGGCAAATGGATCGCGTCGCACCCTACCGACGGCTCCTTCAGCCGCCGCGGTCGTCTCAGAGGCCATAATCGAACCAAGGAACACCCCGTGCCCCCACGTACGCGCCTCTGTCACCAGTGGAACGAGGCTGGAGCGCCGCCCACCGAAGAGCATCGCTGCTATTGGCACTCCATCACGTTCGCTCGCCAGGTTGGGCGCTTCGTGGATCGAGACGGTAAAACGCGCATTTGGATGCGCCGCGGGACCCTCGCCGGTGTAGGGCTTGCCCTGCCAGTCGATCAATCCCTCAGGTGGCTCTTTGGTCATTCCCTCCCACCAAACATCACCATCTGCAGTCCGAGCACAGTTGGTAAAGATCGTGTTTCTTGCCACCGTCTCCATCGCAACCGGATTGGTCTTGACAGAGGTGCCCGGAGCAACACCAAAGAAACCCATCTCAGGGTTGATAGCCCAGAGTCGCCCATCCTCGCCGCGCCGTAGCCAGGCGATATCATCACCTACTGTCTCGGCTCGCCAGCCAGGTCGGGCTGGCACCAGCATCGCCAGATTCGTTTTTCCGCACGCACTAGGAAAGGCTCCAGTCACGTAATAGGTTTCATTCCTCGGTGACGTCAGCTTCAGAATCAGCATGTGCTCAGCCAGCCATCCCTCATCTCGCGCCGCCACAGATGCGATCCGCAACGCAAGACACTTCTTGCCTAGCAGGGCATTGCCACCGTAACCCGAACCATAGGACCAGATCTCGCGGCTCTCAGGAAAATGGGCGATATAGGTGTCCTCGGGATTGCACGGCCAGGCAACATCAGCACGTCCAACCAGCGGATAGCCAACCGAATGCACCGCGGGAACGAAGGAACCAGAGGCATCGATCGCTGCTAAAACCCGCTCATCAACCGTAGCCATCGTCATCATCGAAAGGGCAACATAGGCAGAGTCGGTGATCTCGATCCCGTAGATCGTAAACGGCGAACCGACCTCACCCATTGAGAACGGGATAACATACATCGTCCGTCCCCGCATGGCGCCAGCATACAGAGCACGCATCATGTCCTTCATCTCACCTGGTGCGCGCCAGTTGTTGGTCGGACCTGCATCCTCTTCACGCTCTGAACAGATCAGCGTACGGCTCTCGAGACGAGCTACATCTCGGGGGTCCGAACGCGCCAGATAACTTCCGGGTCGCAACTGCTGGTTAAGCGGTTCAATAGTACCGAGTGCAACCAGCGTGGATACGAGCGCCTCCTTGGTCTCTGGATCTGAGTTCACCACCAAGCTGCGCTCGGGCTGCATCAATGATATCCAATCGTCGAGCCAAGCCACTACCTTTGGATTTGTAAACTTCATCAGCTCCTCACTCCTCCCTCGCTACGCACGGCCGGCCTCCACGGGAGGAACAAACGGTACGCTAACTCTGCTGCGTGCCCAACACAGTAGATTGATTATGCCAAACTTAGGGCGGCCACAACAAGTTTTCAATCCGTGATCGGAGGAGAGTGACGGGTCAAGAGTGGGACGAACTCGCTCTCATTGAGGGTATCTCCCGGCGATCCACATGGGATCTCACTCGAGAGATTCTCGGCGATGATGCCGCTGTTATGCCAGTTCAGCATGCGCGCCTGACACTCTGTGCCGATGCTTTGGCCCAGGGGGTCCATTTCGATCTCGCCTACTGGACCCCGGCTGAGGTAGGTGCGAAGGCAGTGACCGTCAATATCTCTGATCTCGCGGCGATGGCCGCGAAACCCCTATGGATCCTCTCGACGATCGCCGCTCCAAAACACTTCGATGTCGAGGCACTCCTCCTTGGCATCGAGCGGCGAGTCCAAGACTATGGGGCGCACCTGATCGGAGGCGACCTCACGAGATCTGACACAGTAGTCGTCTCGGTCACTGCCATCGGGATCCAGTTGCTTCCCCCGCTACGTCGGGGAGGTGCGCGGCCAGGGGACACGATTTTTGTCACTGGCCCCCTTGGTCTCGCATCGGTCGCCCTTGCACAGCTCTCGCAGTCCAACGAGATTGATGATCGCACCCGAAGGGCACTCCTAGACCCTACTGCGCGTATCGAGGAGGGCTTTGCCGCCGCTCGAGCGGGTGCGAGCGCAGCCATCGATATCTCAGACGGGCTAGCTCTCGACCTTCACCGACTGGCCAATGCCTCCGGCGTTGGCTTCCATTTGACCAGCGTGCCCGTCGCTCAGGGTGCGAGTCTCGCGGATGCTCTTGGTGGAGGCGAGGACTATGAGTTGCTCTTCACTGCCCCTGATCCCGACCTCATCTATGCCGAATTCGCCGAGGCAGGATTAGCAAGACCGACCGCCATTGGTACGATCCTCGTCGATCGCGCCGTGCGCAACCTCGAGGGCGCACCACTCGACCCGACGGGCTATCGGCACTGAGACGGCTTATCGCTAACGAAACGCACTCTTAACCAGGGCCCTACGAGCGATCTAGCCAGCGCGCTAGACTGAGCGCGAGTACACCGAAGAGATCTCGCGACCAAGAGGAGGAAGAGTATGGGACTATTCGACAAAGTTAAGGAGCAGGCTCAGACGCTCACCCAAACCGCTACCGATGCCGCACAGAAGGGTCAAGAGAAGCTCGATCAGCTCCAAGCCAAACGTCAGCTCGATTCACTCTACCGTGAGCTCGGTTCCATCACCTATCGCGGAGCAATTGAGGAGGTCACTCCTGAAGTTCAAAAATCTGAGACCGAACGCCTCGTGAGTGCTATTCGAGCGCAGGAAGACCAAATGAAGCCAGCGGCTACTGGCGATACAACAACGCCAGGCGATACCACGCCTGACGATAGTGAAGCCCAACCAGAGGCCTGAGCTTCGGGTTAGTTCTCTACGCAAGCAAGAGAGACCCTTGGGGCGTTCAGTAAGGGCTCGCCTGATTCATTGCAGGCGATGCGTGTGGGCGCTGGCGTGGAGTGAGTAGCCCTGTCAAGCCTGACACCGAGTTCGCCGTTGATCCAGTAAGGAGCCACGTGGCAACCTATCGTCCACCATATCGTCGTGCATTCACTGTTCCTGTCGCACTCGCGGTTGTGTTCGTCCTGGTCGGTCTCATACTCGGACAGACTCTCGGGGCCCACGAACGGCTGGTAAACCAACGTGACGAGTGTCGCGCAGACGACGTCAGCGTCGCCGTATCGAACGTCGTTCAGGCTAACAGGCAACATGCATCCTTCGCGATTCTGGCCATCACCCCTCGAAAAGGTACCGTCTGTACGCTAGCCGGCTACCCAACCCTTGTGACACCCAGCTTAAGTGACATCGTCGTGACACACCTCGGACCGAAGTTCGGTCTCACACCGGTCACACTTGCGACCACGACGAGTGCACCCGACAGGGTCCTGATCTCCCCAGCGACCACTCCCTACGGACTTCGACTCCCCAACACCAACGGCCTCATCATCATCGATCGCCACGCTCAACCATCCCCGTCCGAGGTACGCTACTCCATCACCCCTATCTTCGCTAGCAAGGACACGACGACAATTCGCGCGCTTGCCGCCACCGACCTTAAGCCGCCCAAATAACCCACCGCGCTGGCAGACACGGCACACAACGCCGTGCCCATCACATGATCACGCTGACAAAGCGACTAACCGCTCAGCTCCTGGAAAGGACGCTCGGTTGAGGAGAACTCATAATCGAGAAAGGGCATCCACTCATCTCGAACAAGACCGAGCAGGATGATGGCCGAGGTGCGGCCACGCGGAACCTGTGGTTGTCGATGGAGCACAAAGTTCGTCTCAGACAGCAGACGATCACGTTTTCTTGAGTTACACGATCGACAGGAGGCTACCACGTTGTCCCAGCGGTGCGGCCCCCCACGACTGCGAGGGATGACATGATCGACGTTCTCGGCCGGTGCTCCACAGTACTGGCATCGATACTGATCGCGGGCAAAGATGGCACGCTTCGTAGGGGCGACCCTTCGCAGATGCGGAACTCGCACAAAGTAGCGCAGCCGTATCACCGATGGCTCGGCCATCGTCAAACGGGCCGAATGCAAAAAGGTAGCGGTCTCGAGTACCACATCAGCCTTGCCCACGACGACAAGACCAATCGCTCGGTGGGTCGAAACAACACAGAGAGCCTCGTAGCTTGCATTCAGAACGAGGACCCCTGCCATGGCGTTACCTGACTAGCCACGTCTCGACAGCACAACAGCGATACTCAAAGGCGTATCCTCGAAGGTCGGGGGTCTCATATCCAAAAGATAACCGATCACCAAGACCAACGACATGAACCTGGCCGCACGACTCCCGAGAGTCGTCCTCGCGCACAAAGCCGTCGGCACGGAACCGACACTCAC
>JAKAQL010000093.1 GCA_021822605.1 Actinomycetes bacterium | reverse complement strand
GGTCGCAATGGTTGCAGGCGATCCATCCATCTGGTGGATACCGGTGATGCCATGGGCGTTCTGTTGTTGGATTGCTTCTCGATACCACTGTTCGCGCAGCTCGGCCGTCGGAGTTGGGAGCACCTTTACCACGAGATCCATCGCTGATCGTTCTCTGAGTTCGCCCGTCGGCATACCCTGCTGGTCGCAGACGACGACACTCTCGTCGCTAAACCGGCGCGGGCCTGTGATCCCGGCGAGCGTCAGTGCATGTTGGTTGGCAAACGCAGTGTGGAGATCAAAGGCATAGATCAACATAGGTCCATCTCCTGCAGCGTCCGCCAACAGTTCGCAGTTGTATGGCCGATCGCCTAATGAGCGATACTCGAGTGCATAACCGAGAACCCAGGCACCGGGGCCGACTCGCCTGCGCTCGCGGGCAACGGCTACCCTGACACCCTGGAGGTCATCGACCCGATCAAAATTGACCCCACGGCCCAACTCAGCGCCCACCAACAGGTGCTGATGCCCGTCAGTCAACCCCGGCGTGACTGTCCATCCGGTGCCAACGATCCGCGTTGTATGCCTATCGCAGACATCTCGGACAGCGTCATTGCTCCCAACCGCGATGATGAGGTCCTTTGCACATGCGATCGCCTGGGCAGTGGGACGAGATGGATCGAGAGTGTAGACGTTGGCATCGAAAATGGCGAGAGTGGCTTTCATGATTGTCTCTCTACCCGAATGGCAGGTGACAGTTGAGGCACTGGCGCGATAGGAAAGGGGCCGAATGAGTCCTCAAGTTCGTAAGCGATCTGCAGCAGCATCTCTTCATGGCCGTGATCTGCTACGAGCTGAACACCGATGGGGAGACCCTCGGATGACCACCCGAGCGGCAGACTCATCGCCGGTTGGCCCGAGCAGTTAAAAAGTGGGAGAAATGCCTCCACATCTGCCCATGACTGGAAAAAGCTGGACGCTGTGCGGTCCTCGTTAGGGTTGTATCGGCCAACCGGCGGTGGGAGTTGACCTAGCGTTGGAGTTATCAAGATGTCGAAGTCTTGAAAGAACGCGCCGATACTCCGATTGACTTGGTTGAATACTTGGCCCGCGTCCAGGAGTGCCTGGGCACTCAACGACCTCCCCTGTCGATAGATCGCTAAGGTCTGAGGTTCGAGAGTTTCGTCATCGATCTTTCTGCCAGATCGTTCGGCTAGGTCATGGGCCATGCGTGCGACATCGGAGGCCCACATGCGCCCCATCGCGTCAACGAAGGAGTGCCACTCGATTGTTGGCGATCCCTCATCCACCTCGTGCCCCAAAGATTCAAGGTGTTGAGCCACCTGTCGGGTTGACTTGACGACCTGGTGATCCACCGCTAGGCCCGCTGGCGATTCAGTCATGAGTCGAATTCGACGACGAGGGAAAGGCTTTGCGCGAGTGATGACCAGTGGCGGTAGCGGGTACTGATCGCCAGGACAAGACCCACTCAGGAGAAGCAAAGCGGTCTCGGTGTCACGAACCGAACGTGTTAGTAGAAAGGAAGAGGCGAACCCTGCAAGCGGATCTCCCCAGGGGGCAGAGGAGATTCGACCACGAGTTGGTTTGAGACCGATGATACCACAGCACGAGGCTGGAATGCGAATAGAACCACCGCCATCGCTGCCCACGGCGACCGGTACAATTCCCGCCGCGATCGCAGCGGCAGATCCGCCACTTGAACCGCCTGCATTGCGTGCAAGTTGCCATGGGGTGCGAGTCGGGCCGAACGCAACAGTCTCCGTCACACCAGCAACAGCGAGTTCAGAGGTTGCGGAGCGCCCGACAGGAACAAGCCCTAAGTGCTGGAGCCGCGACAGAAGGTGAGTGGTGCGTGTCGAACGTAAACCGAGACCAAGGCGGGACCCGTACTCGACCTTGCGGCCCACATCAAGGTGGGCGATGTCCTTGACCACGTAGGGTACACCGCGCCACAAACCGGATGTTGGCACTGGTGTTCGTTCAGTCTCTGGGTAGAGTTCGACGATTGCGTTAATTGAGGGGTTCACACGCTCGGCGGCCTCTGCTGCGGCAGCTACTAACTCCTCACCTGTGACCTGGTTGCTGGCTACCAGCTCCGCGAGTCCGGCGGCGTCGTATTGGCGGTATTCGTCGAGGGCCAATGACATCGGTCTAGCTTTCCTTAATGGACGCTAGTTCAAGTACCAGTTGGACCACTCTGGGAAGCCGAAGGCTTGTTGTGGTTGCCAACCATGCAGTGAGTTCTTCACCACCGAGATTTGGGTTGCCCAGGTAGGGAACCACAGGGCGACAACCTGGCGGGAGATGTAGTTCTGATAGGCGTAGAGATGGCTAAGGCCGCTGTCGCTGTGAGTCGCTGCGATCAGAGTATTGGCTGTCCGAGATGAGTAGCCCCCTGCCCAGTAGTTGCCGGTGGCAAAGGCCTGGCCGCCTGTGGGCAGGACATCGGTATCACCGTAATTCCAGAGCCAGTTCGGGAACAGCTTTATGCCCCAATTGCAGGGAGCAGCCGTTGGGCACACGCCGCCGAGCGAATACACGCTTGTCTCACTTTGAGGGTTCAAAGTGATGTCGATCCCAACCGACTTGGCCGTTGTCTGAAAGGACTGAACTTCGGCAGCGAGCGTAGGGGAAGAGTCCACATAGAGCAACGACTCCGTCAGGGACTGACCTTGTGTGATACCAGCGCCACAATTGCTGGTGCCCGTACCCGGACGAGTGCAGACCATCACTCCGTTTGCTCCAGCGTGCCAGCCATGGCTTGTTAGTAGGGAACGAGCTGCGGTGAGCGAGTAGGGATCAGGATCGGTTTTCTCTTGAGGCGAGACGTAGGGTGATCCGGGGGCGTTCGGTACCGGACCATAGGTCTGGACACCGATGCCGTGGAGCACCGTGTTGATGTAGAGCTTTTGGTTGATGAGATGCTGCATTGCCTGGCGTATGTAAAGCTGCTTATTGAGAGCGGCGTAGGGGCCAGTGTAGTTAAGCTCCCCCCATTCGACAAAACTTGGTATCCAAGGGCTCACCGTATACCCCTTCGAGGCGAAGTAGCCCTTCAAGCCTTCGTAGTCGCTATATGGTAGGAAGCCGTAGTCGAGTTGACCATTGCGGAGCGCGTCCACCTCCGCGGTGTCGCTCGCATAGCTCTGAATCACCACCTGATGAATTTTGGGCTTGTCTGGGCCGTCGTAGTGTGCATTGGCCGTAAGGACGACCCGTGACGTCGTCGGGTCGTAATTTGTGAGCGTCCAGGCACCATCAACCACCTTCCAGAGTGGATTAGTTGCGTAAGTCGAGAGGGAGCCGGACTGCTTGGAGAGAAAGGCAAAAACTGCCTTTGCGCCGGCCGGAGTATTCGCCGCGGTGCCATCAGCTCCATTGGGGCTGGTCCGGTCCCATGCCTGCTGAGGAAGAGGAATGATGGAAGTTAGCTCGTTGTCGAGCACCCATTGCTGGCTGTAGCTTCCCGTAAGGTGGATGACGAACTTAGTCGGGCTGACGTAGTCGATCGAACTGATGTTATCAGGGAAGTCGCCTGGAACGTAGGAAGCGACATCGGTCTTGTTGGCGTCGTAGATCTGGAAGAAGAACTGAATGTCCTTGGTGGTGACCGGAGTGCCATCTGACCAGGTACGTCCCGGCTTGAGTTTGATCGTCACCACGGAGTTGTTCTGGGAGAAGGTTGGGGGATATGCAAGGCTTAGGCCTTCGTTCACTACCGGGTCCGCCCCATTACCCGCTGCGTAGAGAGGATTCCACAGGCTGTACTCAACAGCCTGTTGGTACTGCGTCCAGCTCACTTCGTTGGGGAGCGGGAGAATCCACTTGAAATTGTTAGCCGCATAGGCGTAGGTGACCACCCCGCCGGTGATGGGTGTCGCTGATGAAGATCCACTCGAACCGCACGCCGCGAGCGCGAGCGACGCGAGCCCAAGGGCTCCAAGAGCCAAGAGTTTTGAGCCGCCCCGCCGATTGCCGAACTGCAGTTTCATAGCCAACCCCCACTTGTCCATGCCCAGAGCGATCCTGGCACCAGTAAAACTAACTATATACGTTTTTCTGAGAGCCGATCGGTCTAATCAAGGAATTTCGTGCTTTGTAACACCGTAGAAATCTTCCGAGACCGACGAGCCGGACTGACCCATCAGGAGTTTAGGGGAGGGTCATCCTCTAATATCCTTCGAAGACCTGCGACGAGGGCATGGAGTCCCATTTCGAAGGCGGTGTTGGCTCGGGATTGGTCGTCAATTTGAGTGGCCTTTGTGAGAAGCGGAACCTCCTCCCGCAGCCCTTCAACGTCGATCATCACCTCGGGCGCGACCGAGTCGAGAGCTGAACCGAGGATGAAGTTCTCTATGGCGGTGATGATTGGCAAGCACTGCTCGATCGTCCAACCACCGTCGAGCAGGCCCTTGATCACATCCTGATACATGTAGAGGACGAACGGTGTCCGTATCGGTCTTGTCGCCAGTAGCTTGATCGCGTTCGGATGCGCCGAGAACGCACTCCTATAGGAGCGGGCCCAAACGGCGAGCGCCTGATCCCACGCGGCTGATCGAAAGGCTGTGGTGTCAATTGGCTCCACGACAAGGGCGCGGACGAGTTCAACCAGATCCTCCTTTGACTCGACGTGGTTATAGAGAGAGGGTGTGGTGACGCCTAGTCGTCTAGCGATCCTAGCCATCGTGAACTCGTCTTCACCGTAAATGTCGATGATATCAAGGGCAGCTTTGGCAATCCCTTGACGCGAAAGAATTGGGGTTCGTGGTCTTCCCATAGGTATCATCCTTGCTAATTGGTAACCCCCGAAGGGCAACCCTCCGCGATAGGGACATATGGACCTTGGAGCGGCAGTGCGCCTTTTAGGCTACCAGAGTTCCATCTGCTTGGTTCAACCAAAGTGGCATTGGCGCGATTATCTGCCCAACCTACATCCCGCCCAAGGGGCCGACTCCAGCGAGGTTAGCGTTGCCGACGGAGCTTACACGGATCCGTAAGGGGCCAGGAGCGACGGATGCACCGTAACGCTTCTGCGGGAAGGGATCCACCTGATGCAGCCGCAAGGAGCCTCATTGAACGGTAGATTCATACCGCCTCGTTAGGTTCAATGTCGATCCAATCTGGCTGTTATTGGCTGTCGGCCCAACTGCTCCAAAGGCGCCTGAGAACGAGATCTTGGCTATCTTGCGTAGACCTCTTCGCCAGCAAGGAAGGTCTTCATTACTTTGGATCTCGCTATCTCTAACGGCTCGATTGCCAATAGGTCGGTGTCCAAGAGCACGAGATCAGCAGCCTTCCCTGGTGCGATCGACCCGCGATACCGTTCAGTGAATCCCTGGAAGGCCACTCCGGAGCAGTAAGCGGTAATAGCTTGGTCGAGCGTAATGCGTTCGTGTGGCTGCCATCCAGCCTGCGGCTCGCCGTCCACGTTCTGACGGGTGATTGCCACCGCGATACCTGCAAGCGGGTGGAAGTCGCTCACTGGCCAGTCACTTCCAAAGGAGATCGTCGTGTTTCGCTCAAGCAGCGATGCAATCGGGTATTGGCGATTACCCCGAACCTGGCCGATCCGCGGGATCGTAAGTTCGGTCTGTAGAGGGTCGAGTTGGGCCCAGAGGGGCTCGAAGTTCGCAATGACTCCTAGCTGGTAAAATCGGTCCAGGTCTGTAGGGTCGATCAACTGCGAGTGCGCGATAGTCGGGCGCCGATCCCAGGCGGGGTTCGACCTCGAGGTCAACTCAATGGCATCGAGCGCCATGCGAATGGCCCGGTCCCCGATTGCATGGATGTGAACCTGAAAGCCAACGCTGTCAAATCTCCGTACAGCGTCAGTTAGCTGCCCGGGAGTCCAGTTGGACAGACCACAAGAGTGAGGGCAGTCGTGGTATGGCTCAAGGACAGCGGCGGTCCCCGCCTCAAGTACGCCGTCTGCGAAGATCTTGACAGTTCGAGCGGTGAGAAAGGGGTCTCCAAGGCTGTCAACCTGGGCTCGTAGGTCACGGAACTGGTGAACCTGGTCTAGATACTGATTGGGGTCTGCTCGTAGCCCAAGGTTGAAGCGGGCTTTCAAACCACCATTAGCGAGGGCGAGATAGGCAGCAAACTCATCCTGCTCCACCCATGCATCTTGGATCCAAGTGATTCCCCCCTCAAGGAACTGTTGGGTTGCCCACGTTAATGCTTGGGTGCGTTGAGCGAGCGTTGCCGGTGGGGCAATGTCGAGCACATAACGAGTCGCACCCCATTCGCGCAGAGTACCCATTGGGGTGCCATCGTCGCGACGGACTATTTCTCCGTCGGATGGCTGGCCATCAACGTCATTCACGCCTCCGAGTTCTAGAGCCCGTGTGTTACACCAAACGGTGTGGTAGTCGGCGGCGCGTAGCAGTACGGGTCGGTCGGCGATGACTTCATCGATCCACCTAGCGTCGAAGCGACCGCCGGGGGCAATCGCCGGATCATAACCCCAGCCTTGGATCCATTGTTGCTCGGGATGGAGCGCAGCGTATGTCCCAAGGTTCGTGAGGACCTCGCGGACTGACTTTGCGGTAGCGACGGGTGCAAATTGCTCGCGAAGCCCAGCATGTTGTGGATGAGCGTGCCCCTCCCCGAACGAGGGTAGCACGGTCGCACCATGTGCGTCGATCCTTCTGCCCACCGCCAAATCCCTGGCAGGGGCCCCTACAGACATGATTACTCCATCCACAAAGACTACGCTTGCCCCTCGCATCCAACGGCCAGAACCCAGCCAGATTGTCGCATTCGCAATTTCTGTAGCTCGAGATAAGTCGTTCAAGATCATCGCTCCTTGGTTCCTAGAAAGTGCCAGCTATTGGGAATGTGTCGCTCAGGGACCCGTAGAGATCTGGTCGTCGGTCCCGGAAGATTCCCCATGAATCGCGCTCGCGTCGGGCTAGCTCGGGGTCGATTGATGCCAGGTAGACACCCGACTTGGTATCCGCGCTTATGAGGAGCCCTCCTCGAGTGTCGGTGATAAATGAGGACCCGTAAAACTGAATCGTAGATGTCGAGCTGGACTCTATGCCCACTCGATTAGCAGCAGCAACCGGCACGAGATTGGCTGCTGCGTGTCCTACCATGACTCGACGCCAATGATCTCGGCTGTCGAGATCGGGATCACTGGGTTCTGATCCGATTGCCGTTGGGTAAACGACGAGATCCGCTCCAGCCAGCACGAGCGCACGCGCTTGCTCAGGAAACCACTGGTCCCAACATATGCCCACCCCGACATGCAACCCTCCAAGGTCGAACACTTGAAAGCCGGTATTGCCTGGAGTGAAGTAGTATTTCTCAAGGTAACCAGGACTATCGGGGATATGGCTTTTTCGATAACGGCCAAGCAGGGTCCCGGTGTGGTCGACAACTGTAGCAGAGTTGAAGTAGTTGGTGGCTTGACGTTCAAAGAAACTCAGGACTATGGCGATGCGTCGACGACGTGCCAAAGCTTGGAAGAGTTCAAACAAGGGATCGCCTGGAAACCGGCGAGCACTGGCAAACCAGTTCGCATCCTGCTCTTGACAGAAGTACAGCGAGGTGAAGAGCTCTGGGAGAACCGCGAGTTCCGCTCCCTGCTGGGCAGCCTCTTCAACGAGCGACACGGCCTGCTCAATGTTCTCAGACTCCCTGGCTGACATTGCCATCTGTATTACGGACACTACAAACCGACTCAACGTCATCCTCCTCGCGTACCTCTCCACTTAGTGAGCGTAGTTAGTTTTATGACGACCAACGCCACTCGTTACTGTG
>JAKAQL010000023.1 GCA_021822605.1 Actinomycetes bacterium | reverse complement strand
TTAGCCCGCCGTATCTACGCCAGATGTCCGATCTTATGTAGCCAACGACCTTACAGATCGGCAGTAGCTCTTTAGGTGTGTCGGCGTAGATGGTACGAGTACTAGTTGTCACTCCAGTACCTGAATCCTGGACTTGGGATACTCGGCCTGGAGCTGTTGTGTGTACTTCCTCATACCAGAAAGCCGACAGCTAAAAGTGTGGACAATAGCGAGCATATCCTCAACCGTCTCCTGCTCTGGCGAACACGATGGTTGGTTGACTACCACTATCTCACATCCCGGCTCTTCGGCTATGTGGGCGATAAGATCGAATCCAAACCTAACGAGTCTGTCTTTATGAGCGACTATTAGTCGTTCAACCTCCCCGTGCTGTATACGGTCTACGATCTCTAGGAACTTCTTGCGTTTGAAGTTCATACCCCCGCCGATCTCTTCAATCCACTCGTCTACGGCTATACCTGCGTTAAGGCAGTAAGTCTCCATAGCCTTAACCTGCGATACTAGGTCGTTCTTTTGCCCTAAACCACTCACTCGGCAGTAGACGACAGTGCCTCGACTAACAGGAGCACCCCCAAGCATAGCTCGCACATCGGACTCATCGAAGTAGCGATGCCCGCTAGGGAGCCTGTTAGGTGTGATCTTTCCCTCTTGCTCCCATCGCCGTACCGTACTTGGACTACGCCCAATCCGTTCTGCGAACTCACCAATGCTGTAAGTATTGGCCACTACGATTAAGTATGGCAAGTGTTGGATAGAAAAGTGTCAACTGTTGTTTGCTCCAGACATCATCGCTGTCGCCGCGAGCGATGCGAGCATCATGCCGTGGTGATGGTCTACCACCTGGATAGAGATGGCTGATCATGAGGGTCGGTCGACAATAGAAGCTTCAGGTTCGGAGAGAGCATCTGGCAGATGCTTTCTCGCCGTCGCGACTCTCCAGGTAAGCGAACAGGCGAAAGGATCAGCTTTCTCTGACCAAATCGAGCCCAAAGTCCTCGACACTGGCCATCCAAATCCGGGTTAACAGTCCAAATCACGGGTTGCAGTACTCACACTCTGTCGGATCAGCCGTCCCCACAGATGGCGTTCGGATACGTTCACCACAACTGGAACAGCCCTCGACGATCGCTTGATCAAGATCGGTTGGAGTTCCGCAGTCACGACAGGGCAGCCCAGGCTCATGCGCAATCAAACCGAAGCCTGGGCATGAACACTTCGGGCAACGGCGACTGAGCCTCAAGGCGAGCCGCTCGGCAGCCTCTTGAATCACTCTCCTGCGCGTTGGACACAGATGGGCTCGTTGATCTGTAACCACAAGCGCCTGCCCATCGGCTGAGCTATTGGCCATCTGTGCGATTGCACTCTCGAGCTGCACAGCGGTGACCACCCCTTTAACGATCTGGTCCAGGTCTCCATCCGCTCGCTGAACAATGAGACCCTGGTCAGGAAAACCGACCCGATTCAGGAATTGCTTTAAGTCGTCACCGGTGCGAGCCCGTACAGAAGCCACAATGGTCTCAAAACTCATGGCCTCCTCGATCACCGTCAAACCCCTCTCGATGTCGACGAAGCCGACGAGTTCAAGGTCATACGTCAATGCAGGGAGCTCGGGGTAAGGCCCGAGCGTCCCCTCCGAGGCCACGCCGCGCGCGAATCCCGCGGCCTCGAGACCAGCGCGTGCCTTTGCGATCACGACATCGCGGGCCGACCCCTGACGAGCTATCTCTCCTGTGAAGGTGCCAAACTGATCAGTATCAACAGGAACCACCTGTGTCACAAGACCCACCTTCAAGAGTGCGGGAGCGATCTGGCGCTCCTTGCCGTGACGGGTCGCCAACGCCACCACACAATCATCCCAGACGGCACCGCGCTTCCCATTCATCGAAACCCCTCCACCATCAACGATATCTTTCACAGCTGTACTCAATGACTCGCATCGTGACAACCCTGGACAGGCCCTCCATCAAGAGGCACCCCCTCCTGCCAGAGGAGCGGTCCACGCTCCTTTGATTGCAGGTTTCCAGACTGCCTTGCAATCACGACACCGAGCACCCATGCATATACCATTATCCATGAGTGCCAACACAATCGCCGCAGGCATCGTAGAGGGTGGTGAGGTCGGACTAGGACACGCTCAATCGGCACCTGGAGCAGGTGGTGCATCAGACTCGCAGCTAAGAGCGCAACAGCAAGAAAACCGAGAAAGGTGAGTGCACCGTCGAGCCCACCGCTGTTCTTCCACACGCCTAAGGGCCGAGCGAGCAAGAACAGTGGCTTATGAACCAGATAGAGCTCGAACGAGATGATACCGAGATAGGTGAGTTTTGGATTCGCCAAGAACGAGGCTTCGTGCCGCAGATCCTTGCTCACCGCCGCCGCCAAAAGACTGATAAAGGCGGGCAACGCGACCAGGAGCACCAAGGGCCGTGACAGTCCATGGGCATGGTCAAGGGAGTAGCTAGCACCCCAACCCACGAGTGCCGTAAGCCATACCAACGCAACCACAAAGACGAGCGACGGTTTTGGCATTCTCAGACCCATCCCAACCGCGCGCGCGATCAGCATGCCAATCAAAAAGAATCCGAATTGGTACGGCGGGAAGACGAAAAAGAGCCAGTACCGGGTAGCTGCGGCGACCCCTACACCAGTCGCCAATGTCGGCGCGACAATGAGCACCGTTACGGTCACCGCTGCAAGGACCCAAAACCCGCGCTCATGAAGCCGCTTAACACCTGCAAGCACAAACGGGAAGGCGAGATAGAAGAAGATCTCACAGGAGAGGGACCAGCTGACGCCATTACCGCCAAAGTACACCCGTTCCTTGGGCCACCAGGCCTGCAGCAGCATCAGTTCAAGCACCTTACCTCGGGTACCAGGAATACGCTCGTACTGGGGAAGTGCCAGGTAGGCAAAGACCGTCAACCCCAAGGTGATCGGGTAGAGCTTGGCGACCCGTCGCCACCAAAAATGGCGAACTGCGGGTCGCCGATAGAGCCACGCCCAAGTCAACACAAAACCTGAGAGGAGGAAAAAGAATTCGACACCACCGTAACCATAGACTTCGGCCTTACGAAGCACCCGAACGCTTGTGAAGTAATACCCGACATGGCACAGAACCACACCGACTGCAGCAAAAATCCGCAGTGCACTCAACCTCGGGAGGTGTTGAGGTCGTGTGGAGCGAATCTCGGTCTCCGGTTGATCGGATCCAAGCGGCGCGAGCACGGTCGTCATAACCCGTCCAAACCTACGGGTTCAATTTCACACCAGACGTAGATAAATCTGAGAACTGGAGTAAAAGACTCGACGCGGTGAGTCGCCGACCCTTTGCGTCGAGTTGAATCGGTCGACTCCCTACATCGGTGTCTTCAGGACTCCGATCTGCATCACAGCCATCGATAGTCCCTTGTCGTCATCGAGACAACCAAGTGTCACGGCGAACTAGGATCCCGCCACTGCTGCCTGTAACAGTAACCTCACTCGACGAGTCCTGGCTACTGAAGCACGGGCGGAGAAGACATCGTAGTCGAGAGCCTCGATCTCATCAAGAATGGCTCCATACACCCGGCGGGCGACGCGAATACACCTCAGCGCACGCCCCCGCAGGAAGTCGTCTCCAGCCAAGGAGGCAGCATACCACCTTCGGGTGCGGGCGATCTCGAAAGCCATTAATTCCCGAAAGCCGTCGGTCACCCTGCGCTGCTCAAATGCGTCCCACGCCCGAAACCGATCGATATCCTCCTCCGGTACATAGACACGGCCGCGGTCGAGATCCTCATTGATATCGCGAAGAAAGTTAGTCATCTGGAAGGCATTGCCCAGTGCTCGTGCTGGAGCGCGAGCACCGGGATCGTCAGCTCCAAGAATCGGTAACATCATCTCTCCAATAACGGCAGCCGAACCATCCATGTAGTCAAGCAGATCATCGATGTGACGGTAACTGCGGATGAGAAAGTCCTGGCGCATCGAACCAAGGAAGCGCTCGAAATAGCTCAGAGGCATATCAAATCGATCGATGGTTGCAATAGTCGCCGCCAAAATCGGTTCGTCAGAGGTCCCGCGAGCGACCTCCGCAAAAAACCGTTCGCCAAAGGAGGCTACCTTAGCTAGCCTTCGAGTGTCATCTTCTCTCTCAACGTCGACGATATCGTCGACGTAACGACAAAAGCCATAGAGTGCAAAGACATACGGACGCAGCTCTCTCGGGAGTAGCAGCGTCGCAAGATAATAGGTCTTACCGTGAGCCTGGTTCAACGCGCGCGACGGCGCCACGATCTCCTTTGATAGTCCCCGAGCTGTCACTGCAATCGGCCCAGTGCCACCTCAGCCGATAGCCGGCCTGAGACCATCACCAATGGCAAACCAACCCCGGGAGTCGTTCCAGATCCGGTACGCACGAGGTTGGAGATCCGTGGATCCTGCATGGTTGGACGAAAAGGACCGCTCTGGAAGAAGGTGTGAGCGAGCGAGAATGGAGTGCCTGCGTCCATGCCGAGCTGAGCCCAGCCCCTCGGGTCGATGTCGTGGCGCACAGAGGTGGTGAGTTCCTCGGTCACTCCGAAGCGCACCAATCTGCGATCGAATCGATCAACAAACCCAGGCCCCATTCGCTCCCAATCGAAACGCCCATCCAGACTCGGCACGGGCTCAAGAGCGTAGACGATGTGTGAGTCTGGCGGTGCAAGCTCCGGATCTGATCGGGTGGGTACACTGACCAGCGTGGAGGGTTCACTCATCATCCGTCCACTGTCGACGAGATCCTCAAAGGCTTGGGTCCACTCCGAACCAAAGAAGATATTGTGATGTCCGAGGCTAGCCGGGAGCTCCCCGCGTACGCCACGAAGGGAGAGGAAGCACGAGGGAGACATCCGCCAGCGCAAGCCTCCAAGTCGGCGAAAGGGCCGTCCGAGCATCTGAGCCAAGTCACCTGGGTCCGTGGACGTGACGACAGCGTCACTGGCGATAGACCCCTCATCGGTGACTACGCTCGTGATCCTCTGGTGTTGGAGAACAAACGCCTCCACTGCACGACCATACCGAAACTCGACACCAAGATCACGTGCAAGCCGCTCGAGTCCGTCCGCCGCAGCCCTCATGCCTCCGACAGGTTGGACCACACCAAGAACGACGTCCATGTAGCTGATAATGGCGAAAATCCCCAGAGCTCGTAGGGGGGAGAGACCTGCATAGAGCGCTTGAAAACTGAACAGCTGTTGGAGTCTCTCATCACCGAAATAGTGTCTCACAACCTTGGGGAGCCGTTGAAAACCTCGCAGTCTTGCGAGCCTTACCAGGGCTCTTGGATTTCCAAGAAGTGCTCCCACGCTATCGAGCTGTGCATCAATGAAGGAGGGAAATTCGACAGCGAAGAGCTCTTCGAGGTAACGGCGGAATTGCAGATAACCCTCTGCTTCCTTGCGAGACACTTGGGTTTCGATCTCTGCATACATCTGATCACGATCGGAAAAGGTTGCAAGTCGGCCTCCTCCATCGACACTCGTGCGGTCAGCGAATGACGCGTGATACCCTGGCTCTAGCTTTCGAAAAGTCACATACTCATCAGGATCCCGACCAGCACGCCGAAAGATATCCCGAAATAACTCAGGCATTGTGAAGACCGTCGGTCCAGTGTCGATCTGAAAGCCTTCTCGATCGTAGCGACCAGACCGACCACCAGGGTATGGGAGCCGATCAACCACTGTGACGTGAACGCCTCGCTGTGCGAGTTCGATAGCAGCCGTCAAGCCAGCAAAACCAGCACCAACCACCACGACTGATGATGACATCAATGCAACCTATCGACCACAAACCCAGCCATCTCGCCAAGCGCCACCCGTGCTTCAGGGCTCAGCGATAGTTCATCGAGCGCCTGCATCGAGCGCAAGAATAACTGGTCAATACGATCCTCCATGGCTCGTAACGCGCCTGTTCTCGCGATCATCTCCTGGAGTGCATCAACTTCTGTGAGCGAGAGATCGTCTCGACCAAAAAGTCCCTCAAACAGCGCACGCTCACTGGATGAGCACATCTGACAAGCCAGCCCGATGAGCAGGGTCTGCTTTCCCTCCCGCAGATCGTCTCCCACCGGCTTCTTCGTCCGCTCGGTTTGGCCGAACACGCCGAGGATATCATCCCGAAGCTGGAACGCCATGCCGAGCGGAACTGCAAAATGCGTAACCGCCTCAGTTGAAGCGAAATACTTACCAGCGAGTGCCGCACCGATGTGCATAGGCCGCTCCACGGTGTATTTGCCTGATTTATAGAGGGCGATGCGCTCAGCTTTTGCGAGGGTCGCGCTTGAGGCAAAGCTCCCCGACACATCGAGAGACTGGCCGAGATTCACCTCAAGCTTGAGCTCGGCATAGAGCTGTCGAGCTCTTCGATTGGCATCGACTAACATCTGATCCGCATAGGCGAAGGCGAGATCACCAACAAGAATCGCCATCGAATCGCCATACTGAACCGATGATCCGCGGAGCGCCTCCTGTCGGTGCTGAGACGCGAAGGCTGCGTGTACCGAAGGCTCCCCACGACGGATGTCGGAGCGATCCATCAGATCATCGTGTATGAGTGCAAAAGTATGAAGCAGTTCAAGCCCCATGAGTGTCTTCATGAGTCCAGGATCCTCAGAGTCCGCGCCCATCCCAACGGCAGTCCAATAGCAGAAGGCGGGCCGTAGCCGCTTACCCCCAGAGATCACAAACCGACGCAGCGCATCAATCGGAAGGGCGAAGTCGGGATCGATGAGGCTCCAACGGGTATGCTCAGTCGTCAGGAATTGCAAGAGCTTGGACTCGACCCTCTTTGAGATCTCGACGATAGAAGCGGGTGCAGCCACCTCAGTCATCATCTGAGCCAACGAATCGTTCTCCTCTAGCACACCATCTCCCTTTCGCCAGGTTCACTGACTACTACAACCACCCCAGACCTGTATCCTCTTCCCAGTTTTTAGTCTTTACTGCGAAGGTCCAAACATAGGTCGACAGAAGACTGCCGACTCCTCTAGCCTACCGACCCACGATCCAATAGCCCGAATTCGGTCTTGCGCATCCCCACAGGCACCAACAATCGATACGAGCTCAGCGGAGCACTGCTGGGTTCGTCACGAAACATGCGTGCGCACACTCGGCAGTGAGGTAGGTTCCAAACAGCGCAGTAAAGTGGCTAGTATACGGATCGATCTTCACACCCACACCTATCGGTCAGGCGACGCCAAGACCCCCTTGGGCGAGTTTGCGGCGAGAGCAGCACTACTCGACCTCGTCGCCGTCACCGATCATCACGACTTCTGGGCTGCAACAGCGCTCCGGGAGCGCTTTGATCTCGCGGTGATACAGGGGGAGGAGATCAATACTGGGGAGGGGGAGATCATTGGCCTGTATCTCACCAGTCTCGTGCCGAGGCTCCTCGGCTTGGAAAACACATGTCGCAACATTCGCAACCAGCATGGGTTGGTCTACGTGCCACACCCAACGGACAGCTTGCGAAAGGCGATCGGTGTTAAGAATCTCATCAGGATCTGCGAGGCTAGACTCGTCGACATCATTGAGGTTGGCAACTCGAAGTCCGAACTGGTGGATCACACCGCCGAATCCATCGCGAACTCATTCGGGATTCCTGTGGCCGCAGCATCAGACGCCCATACCGCCATGGCGATCGGCTCAAGCTATAGCACCATCGCACGTCTGCCAGAGAAGGCGACGGATCTCGTCGAGCTCCTGTCAACAGGACACTTCCACCACCAACCCTGTGATCCAGCGCGAGAGACGAGCGACACCTTCATCGTTCCAGGCACAGCAACGCTCGCCTCAACAGATCGACCCTCACCTTCTACCTCACAAGGCTGACGCAAAACCAGCCAGCATCGAGAGAGAGCCGGCCAAATTCGTCGATGACTACGCTGCGGAGTCAGAGCCCTTCTTGTCAGAGCCCTTTTTGTCAGCGCCCTTTTCAGCTTTCGGCGTTGTCGACTTCGCTGGAGTCGTACTCGCCGAGGGCTCAGTCGATGGGGCCTTGCTATTATCGGTTCCACTCTTCGCGGTCGACTCTTGAGCAGTGCTCGTCGATGGCGTCGTCGCCGAGGCGGTACCCCTTGAGTCAGTCTTATAGAAGCCAGAACCCTTGAACACAATGCCAATATTGCCAAAGACCTTGCGGAGCTCGCCGCCGCACGTATCGCAAACGGTCAAGGGGTCATCATAAAATGACTGTACAACCTCAAGATGCTTCCCACACTTCTTGCAGACATACTCATACGTCGGCATCGCTCCTCCACTCACGACTCGGACTTCTAGCACTCGGATAGCTAGACTGCTAATACCATTGTAACCGGCCTGTCACCCGGGAGACCCCGCGCGTTAGAATGAGCGAAACGATCGAGGAGCGAAGCATGTCGAAGGTTACAAGGGTGGTGATCCCTGCTGCGGGTCTTGGCACACGATTCCTCCCAGCCACAAAGGCTCAACCAAAAGAGATGTTGCCCGTCGTCGACAAGCCAGCCATTCAATACGTCATCGAAGAGGCGATCCGAAATGACCTCAACAACATCCTCGTCGTCACTGGACGTGGAAAGCGCTCCATCGAGGATCACTTCGATCAATCCTTCGAGCTTGAACAGCTCCTCATCGAATCAGGTCGCGACGCTGATCTCGAACTCGTCCGGGCCATCTCAAAGCTCGGCACGATCCACTACATCCGCCAGGGTCGGCCGCTTGGTCTCGGACATGCCGTCCTCGCTGCGAAGGCTCATGTCGGTAGCGAACCCTTCGTCACCATGTTAGCTGACGACATCATGGCAGAAAACTCAGACCTTTTATCGAATATGCTCGCTCTCCACGATACGACTGGTTGCAGCGTCCTCTCCCTCATGGAGGTTCCGCGCGAACAGATTCGCCTCTATGGTTGCGCCGAGGTAGTCCAGAAGGGCGACGGTACTGTACAGGTCGTCTCCGTCGTTGAAAAGCCTGAGCCGAGCGAGGCGCCATCAACGCTGGCAATCACGGGTCGGTACCTTTTCACCCCGGAGATCTTTGGGGCGATCGAAGCAACACCCTCTGGTAAAAACGGAGAGTTCCAGCTCACTGATGCCATCGCCCGCCTCAGTCAGACGCAGCCGGTGCTCGGTGTTATCTTTGATCGGGGTCGCTACGATATCGGCGACAAGCTTGAGTACCTCCGCGCTGTCGTCGAGATCGCACTTGGTCGAGAGGACATCGGACCGGCGTTCGCTGCAGAACTGCGAGGTATCCTAGCGAGAGAGTTCCAAACCTCATGAGACCCCTGGAAGAGGTGATCAACCATACTCTCGCCAACGTCACGCGTCTACCAGAGGTGCAAACACCTCTTGGAGAGGCTGGCGGGCTCTATCTTGCTGGCCCAACGCTCGTCAAGAGCCCAATACCCCCCTTTGACAACACCGCGGTCGACGGCTACGCCATACGCCTGGATGCAGGACTCACCAGAACCAGCACAGTTCTCCACGTCATTGGGACGGTAGCAGCTGGGGATGACCCATCGGAGCTCGTTGTAAATCCCGGAGAGGCTATCCGCATCATGACAGGCGCGCCGATCCCACCCGGCACCGATGCAGTAGTCATGGTCGAAGATACAACGAGCGAAGGGGATGCGGTCAGGATTCACCGGCTACCACAGGCCGGTGAGAATATTCGCAGAGCTGGCAGCGATATTCCCGCTGGCCAGTACGTGTTTGGAGCCGGCACCAAGATTACCCCCGCAGTGAGGGGAGTGCTCGCCTCGCTCGGAGCTACCGACGTCACCACCTTCGCCAGGCCCACCATCGGGGTCATCTCAACGGGTGACGAACTCTCTGATGCCGAAATCCTCGCTCCAGGGAAAATTCACGACTCCAATCGCCCCGCCCTACTCGACTCCGTAGCGGCGCTCGGAGCCGTTGCCGTCGACCTTGGCAACGTAGGCGACGATCCAGAGGCCATCCGTTACGCGTTTGAGACTGCAGTTGAGACCTGTGATGCCCTGATCACCTCTGGGGGCGTGAGCGTTGGTGACTTTGACTACACCAAAGCGGTGCTCAGAGAGCTCTCAGACAATCAAATCACCTGGTTCCAGGTGGCCATCAAGCCAGCAAAGCCCTTTGCATTTGGCCGCGTTGGTGACACCCCCGTCTTCGGATTGCCCGGCAATCCAGTTTCTGCTCTCGTCAGTTTTGAGCTCTTCGTCCGTCCGTCGATTCTCCAGATGCTTGGGGCAAAACAGCTCTTCCGACCTACGCTTCAGGCTCGCACCACCGTCACCCTCGATCACAAGCCTGATGGGAAACTCCACCTCATCAGAGGCCTCGTCGAGCAAGACGGTGTTGGCGGGCTCCGGGTTACCCCACAAGGACAGCAGGGTTCTCATGTACTCACGGGGCTTGCGCAGTCCAATGCGTTCATCCTATTGCCCGACGGGGCTCAAGTTCCCTCCGGTGAGGGCGTTGAGGTCTTGCTCATCGGCAGCCTTGACGCCGAGACCTTCTCTCCACCTGGTAGTCCACACACGGAGGATGGCCAACGGTAGTGGAGCCACTCCAGCAAGTTCGAGACACACTCTCCCTCTGGGGACTCGCCGATACGATACGGGCATTCGACGATGGCACCCATACCGCCATTGATGCGGCACGAGCCGTTGGCTGTGAAGTCAGCCAGATCGCTAAAAGTATCGTCTTCGATACGAGCGATGGTCCGATGCTCGTCGTTGTGGGAGGAGCCAATCGTGTCGATAAGCGGTTGGTCGGTGCGGCAATAGGAACAAAGCTCCGCCCTGTTGGCGCTGACTACCTACGAGCGAGGCTCGGGCTGGAGCCAGGCGGTGTAACGCCGCTTGCCCTCGGCGGACAGATTCGCGTCGTCGTCGACTCTGAACTCCTTGCCTTTGATCAAATCTGGCTCAGCGCTGGCACGCCCTCACACGTACTCAGCATCGCCACCGGCGCACTCTGCACGATCACCAGGGCACTGATTATGCCAGCCGCTCTGAACGCTTACCAGTCCTAGCGCAGGCCGGACCAACCTGGCGAAACCCTCGCCAACCTAGTCGGAGGAGCCGCGATTACTCGCTGCAATCTGCCAGGTCAGCAGTGCGAAACTGGTTGAGATCACCCCGAGACCAACGTGCACCAGTCGAAAGCGTAGCGAGTGCTCTCGATCCTTTACCATATTCTTGATTAGCACCGACCACACATAGACACTCCATGCCGCACTCGCTCGAAGCAACCATCTATCTTTTCCTTGCATGCTGACGAGTCTACTCATCTCGTCCGCGATCTCCGAAGTGCCCCGCCACCGGCACACTGCTAGCACGAATCCACAGACTCAACAAAAATACTTTGCTCAAACTGTAACGACTCCATCACAATGTGCGCTGTCACCTTCAGACGCCGCGGTCGTCGCAGCCAAAGACAAAAGACAGTACAAGTTGGAAAGGATATCGATTCGCTATGCTCATCAACTTTATCTCCGGGAAAAGCCTCGTCTTGGCCACACTTCTCGCCTCCGGTGGCCTTGGTACCATCGCGGTAGCACACATGAATTCGCACGCCGTAAAGGCGAATCCTGCAGTAGCGTCCGCGAGAACCAACGCGGTTCATCAACCGTCGGCGACACAGCATCAATCCAATCAGTCTCAATCCAACCAGCATCAATCCGGGACAACACCCATGACCCCTGCGATCAATCAAGGCATCGCGTCCGGTGCGAGTCTTCGCGGACTCTGTGTCGCCTATCGCGCCCATCTGATGACAAGTGGAGCGGCAACCCTCGACGCCCAGACCCAGATGGCGCACTCCCAAGCGTTCATCGAACTCGCTGAGTTCGCAACTGCCAAGGGAGAGACAGTCCCAGTACTCTGCGAGACTCAAGGTGGCGTGCCCATGAGCATCATGCCCGGCGGCCAGAGTACTTCGGGCCAGGGGGGCGCGAGGGCCTCGAATCCTGGTTCGAAGGACGCCCGATCAGCCCTCACCTTGAGCAACCGACCTTAACCCACCCATGCGGTCCAACGGATAGGCACTTGGTTCATGAGATCGCCGATCGAAGAGTCAGGCTGTCTATCCGTTGGACAAGTTTCGTAAAGACCCACGCCCGTTTCTGTCATGGAGCCGCGGCTCGGAAGGGACTATGGCCGCAACCACGAGGGCCGTTCGATGCGGAAACTGAAATTCCTATCCTGTGACTGGCCCTCGGGATCCAAATGCGGGGCAAGAGTGAGGGCCGGCGAGTTCGCTGCGAGCAGGCGATGCCAAGCGGCGATGCCCGGCAGGCTCAAGTCGTCAGGTCGCGGCATTGCGACGCCATCAACATTCAACATAACGCTCGTCACCCAGATGGCTTCCTGGTTCACCGTGATCTCTAGCGATCGAGCCTCGCATGGCCAATCCATGAGCGCAGAGGTAGTGACTTCGAGCAGTTGGCGACCGTTGCCATGATGAACACGGACGCGGTTCTCATGCGTATGGCCATTCACAAAGGCGATCACATTGGGGAAGCGAAGCAAGGTGGCAAGCAGCCAGTCGCCGAGGTAGCAATCGGATCTCCTTGCCGCCCTCTCATTCGTGAGCGTCGCAAGCGGATGATGCGCCGCCACGATGATGAGTCGATCCTCACCGTCGCTCTGCGTCTGCTCGCCCTCATCGGTCAACTGAACTGACGAGTAACGCTCCAACATCTCGACCAGCCAGTGTGCCTGTATGCTATCGATGGCGCCTTCCGCCCCGCCCCAGCTGAACGCGGTGTCAAGACCGATCAACACCACCTCGTCGTTGAGCTCGGCTGCATAGTAGAGATGTTCATCGTCGGCAAGCCCATGACCCGCAGGAGTCCCTCCAGCGTTCCGGATAGCCTTTACGAGTGTTCTACGGTCGATGAAGCACCGATCCAAGTCTGGAGCAACCTCGCGAGTCGCGCCGCCTCCAAGAAGGGCTTCAGGCGATTCAACCCCAAGGCGCAGTGCTTCGGTTGGGTCCAACTCGAGAGGAGGGCTTACCTGTTTCGTCTCACCTACGACTATCGACCCGGCCGCTTCATCGGTGACTCCCAAACCCTGGACAAGCAATTCGTGATTGCCATTGGTGATATACCAGTCGCAGCTAAGACCTGGAGAGACAATCGGGCCAAAGGCGGTCGCCAGCAAGCCTTCAAGCGTGGGGAAACCCCAAAGCTTCTTGTAATCATCGTCGCCTGGCTCTGGATGCCAGTAGGAGGTATCTCCAAAGCCATGAGCTGCGACCATGGCCATCGCTTCGTCACCTGATTGCAGATTGACGACTCCGCCACCGATCGCAGCAACAAAATTATCTAGCTCATTGCGCTGTGAGTTATCGATCGAGTCGCCAGTAACGATGCAGCAGACTCTGTCTTGTCCACTCGTAAGCTCATTGAACTGGCGCAACATGGCGACAAGCGCGTGGGCGACCAGAAACTCCTGGGCTCGATAGCCAGGGATGAGTTCCCCGAAGCCGGCAACACCAAAAAAAGAGTTCACCCACTCGTAGCGAGCTGGTGACTTTACATCTGCCAATTGAATATCTGAGAGGTGGAGAAGTTTGAGTAATCGCCTCCCCGGCGGGATCGTGCAAGGCTCTCCCTCTGCTCGCAAACTGTGAAAACCACCCATCAATCCTGGCGTTAACTCGCGCTGAGCAACAAAGCGGAACGACTCCACAACTCTCCATTCTCCAAGCTCCAGAAATAAGTTATGCCGCCCAGTTGGCCGTAAGGGAAAGATACGGTAAACAAAGTGCGACAAAGAAGGCCCATACAAGAGCGCCTAACCCACCGACACAACCCGATAGGCTCTAGCTGATGTCAGCCGGTGTGGCGCAGCTGGTAGCGCAGGCGATTTGTAATCGTCAGGTCGTCGGTTCGAGCCCGACCACCGGCTCCACAAACAGAGTCCCACGAATGCGTTGATCCCAAGATCATCGACACGCCCTTCGCTGGGCCAAGCGCTAGGATAGGGCAAGCGCACCGACGTGATAGGTCGACCATGGTAGAAAAATCGAATCCTTCGCATGGACGGCTGCGCCCGTCGTGCAAGTCACGCTAACGGCATTACCCAGAGGGAGAGCCACTATGACAGGATCCATCAATGAGCTAGCCGAGGAGTATCTCGCTCGGCGAGTACGGCTCGATCCAATTCTTGCCACAGAGCTCGGCGCAGGGGATGATCCAGCAGGGCTCCCCGACTATTCAGCCGATGGAGTAGGAGCGAGAGCTGAACTCGACCGGTCCACGCTAGCCAAAGCACAGGCTATCGAGGCGACTGACACCGAGGTCATCGCAGGACAACTGATGATCGAACGCCTAAGTACGGGACTCGCACTCCATGACGCCGGAGAGTGGATGGCGGAGGTCAACGTGATCGCCTCTCCTCAGCACCAAATTAAGCACGCAATCGACCTCATGCCGCGTACCACCCAGGAAGACTGGGAGACGGTCGCTGAGCGGCTACGTAGGGTAGCCGCATCGTTGGAGAGCTACGAGCAGAGTCTGCGCCTCGGTCTTCAAAGAGGGCTCATCGCGTCACAGCGCCAGGCGCTTGAAGCCGCTCGATTAGCTCGACAAACGGCAACGCCCGGGGGTCCCTCCTACTTCGAAGAACTCCTTGCCTCCTATCACCGCTCACAACCGAAGAGCAACATGGACTTCGAGGCCGCCTGCCAGGAGGCTGCATCAGCCTACTTAGGTCTCGCCACCTTCTTCGAGCAGGAGTATCTGCCGCAAACCATTGCCGTTGACGGAGTCGGTCCAGAGCGCTGGCGCCTTTACTGCCAACTCTTCAATGGGGCGACCTTCGACCCGCAGGAGTCCTACCGGTGGGGCTTCGAGGAGCTACATCGCATCCGGCGCGACATGGAGATAGAAGCGAACAACATTCTTCCCGGCGCAGGTATCGATGCGGTGATCGCTCATCTTGACCACGATCCTGCACTGGTGATCCACGGCGCTGACGCTTTCGCGCTCTGGAACCAACAGGTCCTCGACGGAGCAGTGGCAGTCTTGAACGGCGTACACTTCGACATTCCCGCTCCAATTCAACGGGTCGAAGCGATGCTGGCTCCCGCCGGCGGCGCAGCCGCCATGTACTACACACCTCCGTCGATGGATCTATCTCGACCTGGCCGCACCTGGTATCCGACCCAGGGACGGACTGCGTTTCCCCTTTGGAACGAGCTCACTACCGTCTACCACGAGGGTGTACCGGGCCACCACCTCCAGATCGGCTATACGACATGGCTTGGCGAACGACTGAACCCGTTCCAGAGGATCCTTGGCGGAAGCTCCGGCCATATCGAGGGTTGGGCGTTATACGCCGAGAGGCTGATGGATGAATTGGGCTTCTTCGAGGAGTCGAGCTACCGCCTCGGCATGCTCGCATCACAAGCCTTCCGAGCGGCCAGAGTGGTCATTGACATCGGACTACATCATGGTTATTCAATTCCACGCAACGTGCTCGCCGAGGCGCCCAAGCGGTGGACACGTGAGTCTGCAGTCGAATTCCTCCGTGCGGTAACAGGCATCGATTCAATCTTTGCAACCTCCGAAATCGACCGCTACCTCGGCTGGCCCGCCCAAGCCACCAGCTACAAGCTCGGCGAACGAGCATGGCTCGCCATTCGTGAACAGGTTCGACAACTCCGAGGGCCAGATTTCAATCTCAAGCAATTCCATCACCAGGCCCTTTCGTTAGGTTTTGTCGGCCTTGACCAACTAGCAAGCGCCTTCTCAGTATCGACAACCACATAGGCAAGACCGCTCGGTCCATCGCAGGAGGAGACCACTGGCCCGAGAATATTGTGGCCTAACGATGTCACAGTCATCTCCAGAATCCTCACACTCATCACCAGAGAGTCGCCACCCTTCTGGTCCACTACATCCGTCCAGCTGATTGGATACTCCGGCCACGTAATCGCGCATACGATCAGATGCCATGTTGTGACATTGCTTCCGGTAACCAGAAGGCTTCAACTGTTGATCGAATTGACGTCTAGAACAAAGTGCGTTACAATTGCCGCCAAGGTGCAGTGCTGCTACTCAGTCGTTCGAAGGCGATCATGGGGAACGAAGGCGATCGACGATCCTTAAGCAGACTGATTGGAGGCTCGGGACCTGGAGAGGAGAGAGTTTGGTCACACACATCACCTGGTCTCGTCAAAAAGATACCGCATGTGACAAGCCACATCCCTGGCGTTATCGACGTTTGCCACTGTTATCCGCTGCAGCACTCATCATCCTCATCACGACTGGTATGTCGCTGACCCTGCTGCCAATACCAGCTTTTGCCAACACTGCCTCGCCCATCCATCGACTATCGCTACCCTCTGGGTTAGGGTTAGTCGGGACGCTGAGCGGCATCTCCACCATCTCGTGCCCAACGAAGGTCGACTGTCTAGCCGCGGGCGATGGTACAAGGGGTGCCGTCATTCTTCGTTCCTCCAACGGTGGTGCGAGCTGGAGCCGAGTTACTCTTCCCCTAGGGCTGGGGCTGGTTGGTCACAAACTGGACGACGTCTCCACCATCTCGTGCCCCACGAAGGTCGACTGCCTAGCCGCGGGCGAAGGCACAAGGGGTGCCGTCATTCTTCGTTCCTCCAACGGTGGTGCGAGCTGGAGCCGAGTTACTCTTCCTCGGGGGCTGGTTGGTCACAACCTGAACGACGTATGGGAAACCACCTGCCCAACGAAGGTAGACTGCCTGGTCGCGGGCGAAGGCACAAGGGGTGCCGTCATTCTTCGTTCCTCCAACGGTGGTGCGAGCTGGAGCCAGGCTACTCTTCCCACGGGGCTGGTTGGTCACGCAACGGGTGATCTCGCGAGCATCGCCTGCCCAACGACTAACCAGTGCCTAGCGGTGGGCGAAGGCACCACGGGTGCCGTCCTTCTTCGTTCCTCCAACGGTGGTGCCAGCTGGAGCCGAGTTACTCCTCCCAAGGGGCCGGTTGGTCACGCAACGGGTGATCTCGCGAGCATCGCCTGCCCAACGACTAACCAGTGCCTAGCGGTGGGCTACGATAGCGCCAAACCTAGGCTTCTCATTCTTCGTTCCTCCAACAGTGGTGCGAGCTGGAGCCGGGTTACTCCTCCCAAGGGGCTGGGGTTGATCAGCCACCATGTTGTCCTGTATAAGCTCGCATGCACGCAAGGTGAGTGTCTTGCTGCAGGAGTTGGTGCCGGCCCCGCTGTACTGCTCAGCTCCTCCAACGGTGGTGCCAGCTGGAGCCGAGTTACTCTTCCTCCGGGGCTAGGGCTGATCAACCACCCATCGGGTGCTATCGCTGCGCTCTCCTGCCCATCGCAGGCCAAATGCCTAGCTGGTTTGGGTCTGGACACCAAAGGAGCGATGATCGTCTCGATTGCTATGCGCGGCCTCGCGCACAGCTCTTCTGGTTTAGCACTCAGCGTGATTGTCATCGTGGTAGTCTTCGTGCTTGTTATCGGGGGCGTAGTCCTCGGCCGGCGCAGGAATCAACACATACCCGTTGCGCCAGACTCCACGAAATAGAGACGGAACCGCCTCTGTGCTCCAAAGGTACAGCAAGCGGGTGAACCATCACGGGATGGCTTGACCGGCGGTCGCCGTTGCCAACCTCCAGCAGGCACCTTCCATGGGTCACAGTCATCGACGATCGTGGACAGAACACTCAGTACCCGCCACCATCGGGTAGACACAAATCCTACTCCTGCCCTTGTAATTGGAGACGATAGTCGCTCGGTTGACACTGCCGGTCTCGGCATTCCACTAGGAATACGAGAGATCCAACCATGACGACGCCCGCGCCTCTTGCCACCGATGGATAGGCTGATCGCTACACGAAAGATCATGCACATCACGTGGAACGTGTTTTTCGACACGGGGCTGTTGCACTTCGACAATGAGAGACCCTGGATGGACACCTACCTGGACCGGTAGGCACGCTACGGCAAACGAGCCCCCGAGCAACGAGTTGCCCAGGAGCTCGCGAAGATGGGTCTTCGATGAACAATGGCACGCCAGGCACCAACGGCCTTCTCAATCATGCTGACGGGCTCAAGACACGACGCTCGATGTCAACGATGACAACGCCCGAACGCCGGAAACATGAATCGGCAAAGAGGTCCTAGCCTAGCGAGTGCTCGATTCACCGCATGGCCGTTTTGGCGGCATAGAAGCACTCATCGGTTGATCACTGCATTGTTGCGGGCGCGGCGGGCGAGGTGGAAAGCTTCTTACGCCCAAGCAATGAGCCAAGCGTTGAAGCACTCACCCCCAACCACAGCACCGCCAACAGTATGAACATGGCGAATGCCACATCGCCGATGATCGGCAATGACCAGGTCTTTGCAAGCGAGACGGTGGCGACAGTCAATGCTCCAACTGGAAAAGTGAAACCCCACCACCCTACACCATAGGGGATACCTCCTTGGCGAAGATACCGACCGAGTAACGCCAGCGCCACCACAAGTGACCAGGCGCCGAACCCCCAGAGGAGCGTGGCCCCCAGCACCGAAAGGGGGCCGATCGCGCGAGCGGAGGGGCCGAGCACCAATGGTGCAACTTGTGCTAAATCCAACAGCGCAGCCGCTCCGACACCTGCCGGTCCCAGCACAATCCAAAGAGACGGTGCCATCGCCGCAGCTGGAAGTGGCAGTGTGATCATTCGATCGTGCAGCATTGCGAGAACAAGGACAAACAGAATCAGCCCCACGCCAAAGAAGGCGTAACCCGCGAAGAGAAGAAGTCGAGCCGCTGAGCTACTGACAAGCCGCATAAGTGGGACGAGCACCACGGGCACGATAATGGTGACAACAGGAGGGATGAACCAACCTCCGTTCACCTCCTCACGGTCGTGATGGTCGAGTGTGAACAGAAGATAGGCAAAGAGGACGCTGATCAGAAGAGCAAGCGGAATGCCGATGCCATCGAGCACCTCGATCAAACTCGCCGTCACACTCGACGACAGTATTCTGGGGCCGACCGTAGCTGCGACGACCGAAAGAACGAGGATTCCGCCAGGCACTGTCCCATGGAGTGGTCCAGTCTGGGGGTCCTGGAGGCTCGACCATGACCGTCCTGGATAGATGATCCATCGAAGTACATAGGGTACGATCAATAGAACTGCCAGGAGGGCTGCGAGCGCCGCAACGCCGTAGGCAGTATCGCGCATGCTGGCACTCAGGCTTGCAAAATGACCGGGATCCGCTGCCGCGATCACGGCGATAATGCCGGTGCCCATGACGGCTCCGAACCACCCTGGACTCAAACGTGCAAGCCATCGCGAATTTTTCTCGGGCAATCCCTCTGTCGATTGCAAAGTAGCACTGAATTCGACGCTTTCCATAGCTATCATCGTAGTTCGACGATAAACGATTGGCTAGGGCCGAAAGACCCGTTCGCGATAGACGATGCCGACCAAGACAATTCCCTTGGCACCCAGCTTTCCATCTGGGCAGGAGCCCTCTCATCGACGAGGTGAACGCGGTGCCAGGTGCCTTTCATGACGTGTTGACGACAAGTCCACCTGCCGTAAGGCTCTGATGGTAACGATCGACTAGCCAGCAACGTCCTGAGAGTTAACTGGATTCGATTGGGGCGGCAAGAGGTACAGTTCGGGCTGTTCACTATCGAGTTCAGGGAACATCACCCTCCCAACCCCACCCTGAGAGGTATCGATCAACATCGAGCGAAACTCATTAGCGTAGGTGTGCTGGACGATCTTGTACCGAACACTGGCGGAGAGACCACTGAACAGGATCCCCACTTGCCTGGCCTCCACCGAGCGCACTTCGCCCGCACAGCGCACTGGGTCACCGGCAAAGCCCATGAGCAGCTCCACCCGTGCACCTCGCTCCGCCGGCGGCAGGTCAGTACTCGTTACGATGCCAGCACCCATCAAACTCACATTCACCATCGTTCCACTGACCTTAGTGATCTGGGGTTCAGCGATCACGAGTTGACAAGGCACTGAACAATCAACACGGTAACGAAAGCGTTGCTGTCTACGCCCGCTCACCAACAACATCGTACGCAGCATGCGGCGAATCTCGATGAGCGCCAGCAAGGGCACCAACCAATCGGCTAGGCCTGGTAGCCGAGGAACGAGACCGGTGATCTGTCCCAGCACCCCAAGGATGAGCAAGAACGTGATGGCAACGACCCACTTGAGTTGATACAGAGCCGAGATACCGCCTGCATCATTAGCCGTCTTTGGAGTAACCTTAAAGGACCGGTTGGTCTTGCGAAGGATCGCAGCCTTCCAGGCTTTTGTGAAGATCTCCATCGTCAGGGTTTCAAAATGTAGGAACTCAGGATTGAGTGAATAGCCTTGAGCAAGTAGGGAGAAGACGAACTCGTTAAGAAAGAATGCCGGCAACCACAGCAACAAAAGGTCAGCAAGTGTCGCCGAGATCGGAATCTGACCGGTCGTAAGGGTCAGCACCAGTACCAACAGCATGAGCAAACGCATCACGCCGGAACCATAGGCGAAGAGACTCTCTGAGAAGGCAATTCGCTGCTTGAGAGACAACCCTCTCGCGATCAGTGGATTGTCGGCAGAGCGAAGAACAGATAGGTTCCCCCTCGCCCATCGATCTCGTTGAATCAGATAGGAGTTGAGGTCACCGGGCGCCATTCCCAAGACGTACGTGGTGTTTACATAACGAGTTGTCCAGCCCTTCTTGATCAGCTTGATCGAGGTATGGTAGTCCTCCGCCACTGTCTCAACGGCGACACCTCCGATGTCGTCAAGCGCTGACCTGCGCAAAATCGCCGCAGAACCGCACCAGAATGTGGCATGCATCTCATCCTTGCTCTCCATAAGCACCCGAAAGAAGAGAGACTGCTCATGACGAAAGCGTGAGTAGTGCTGCACAGAGTCGGTGTTGGCAAACTCATGTGGGGTCTGCACGAGCGCAACGGTGTCATCGTCAAAGAGTCCCACGAGGTCGGTGAGCATCGCCGGCAACACTACATGATCAGCATCGAGCGTCAGGATGAGCTCCCCATCTGTGACCTGTAATGCGTGATTGATATTACCAGCCTTGGCATGCGTGTTGTCGGGACGCGTCAGGTATCCCACCCCCAACGATTGTGCCAGGTCACAGACACTCTGACGTTTACCATCATCGAGCACCCAAACCTTGTGCTCCCCTAGCAACTCCTTTGCACTGACAATGGTCGGGAATAGCAGCTCCGGCTCCTCGTCATAAGTGGTGATAAAGACATCGATGGTGGGCCAGTGCGCGGGTGGGTGCAGGACAGGCTCTCGACGCTTTTTCGCCGCTAGTCGATAGATCAACGAGAGAACGAGCGAGATGATTGCGTACACCTGCACAATCACCAGACCCAGTGCCAAGATGATGTTGGTCCCACGCAGCAGGTGTGTGACAATCCAGTAGACCCACAACAGTGACGATATGACCGCCAAAACTCCAAGTGCGCTGACTGCACCCGGATGCCGCCGAAAGCTACGAATTCGATACTCGTTGACCCTCTCGGCGACGGTTGAGATTCGGGCAATGTTGTTGCTCACATCAACGCCGCACAATCTCCCAAGTACGCGGTAAGTACGTCCTGCACTCATTGTTTTCTGCTCCTGCATCCGGCCGCATGAGACCAGATCATGGTTCGCGGCGACACCTCACCCAAACGAAGCGTCTTCTCGTCATCTCTCAATTGAAAAGACAGCTCCGCACGTAGGCTCTATTACCAGGCGAAATCGACCGCTCGCCTCCATCCTCTGTAACCTATCTATCGGACGGCAGTTGGCAATACTGAAGCGGCTACGAGGTTAGCGTCAAGTGGGTGGGAACACAGGGAGTCCACAACCGAACGGGTACGCCGACGGCACCGTCCACCGAACGGGATCACCGCCGCTTCAGCCGAACACGTCGTAACCAGTTCTGTGAGGTAGTTACGTTCTCGCCAGGGATGTACCCCTCAAACGACAGGGGTTGACCCTAGACCAACTTCAGCTTGGCCATTGATCCAAAAAAGACGCGTTCACCAGCAGCATCGAAGTACACAACCACCTCACGATCGACAGATCGTTCGCGGATCGCTCGCACCTCTCCCTCGCCGTAGCGCACATGGAAAACTCTATCCCCCACCCGATAAGGAGCCGGTTCTTGGCGTCGCGGCTGTCGATGCTCCGGGGTCGGCACTGGCGAATACTCAAGCGACTCCAACCGTCGATACACCCCATCGGGCAGTTCGCTGATAAAGCGACTCTCTGGGTTATAGATGACGTTCCCCTGGAAGCTCCTTCGACGTGCCGAGGAGATCATGAGACGCTCTTTGGCCCGGGTGACCGCGACATAGAGCAGACGTCGTTCCTCCTCAATCTGATCTGCAGAGGTTAGGGAGCGCAGATGTGGGAAAATTCCCTCCTCAAGACCGACGACGAAGACGATCGGGAACTCAAGACCCTTGGCCATATGCACGGTCATCAGGGTCATACTCGACTGATCGAGATCCGCATCGATGGCGCTAAAGAGTGCGGTCTGCTCAAGGAAAGCCTCCAAAGAGTCAGCTTCCGCTGCTACCCGGCGTAGTTCCGCTAGGTTCTCGAGCCGTCCTTCGGCCGTGAGTGGATCCTCCTCGTTAATCAGGTCGACATACTCGGTACGCGAAATCACCTCGTCAACCACGACTGGCGCAGGAACTCCGTCTTGTACCTGCTGGCGGAGGTACGCAACCAGCTCGACAAAGTGCGTGAGGGCCTTCGCTGCCCTCGAAGAGAGACCCAGCTCGTCTGCCGAGAAAAGCTCCAAAGCATGGAGCATGGAGACGTTCCTCGTCCGTGCCGAGGTTGCAAGCTGTTCCTGGGTACCGGATCCGATGCCTCGATGCGGGGTGTTGATAATCCGCGACAGCGCCACATCGTCATCTGGATTGACCAGGATGCGAAGGTAAGCCAGGATATCACGAATCTCACGGCGATCATAGAACCGCACTCCGCCTACCACTCGGTAGGGAATGCCACCTTTAGACAGCTCCTCTTCAAGGACTCTACTCTGGGCATTCGTACGATAGATCACTGCCACGTCACGCAGGCTGTGACCTTCGGCCAGCAGTGCCATGAGTTGTGATACCACAAACTCCGCCTCTTGGCGATCATCTTGAGCCACGAAATAGAGGGGCAACTCGCCCTGCCCAAGCTCGGACCAAAGGGTCTTCTCATGTCGAAGAGCATTGCGCGTGATCAGGGTGTTAGCGAGTTCGAGGATAGCGTTGGTCGATCGATAGTTCTGTTCGAGGGCGATCGTGCGGGTCGAGGGAAGACGCTCAGAGAAACCAATGATGTTACCAAGATCTGCTCCACGGAAACCATAGATCGACTGATCCGAGTCGCCGACGACAAAGATATTCTTCTCGGGTTCAGCCAGGGTCGAGATCAGCTCGTTCTGGGCCCGATTGGTATCTTGGTACTCATCGACCAACAGATAACGAAACCGGCGCTGATAGTACTCACGTACCCCTGTGTGTTCTCGAAGCCCACTCACGACTAGGTTGACGAGATTATCGAAGTCCACCGCGTTGTTGGCGATCAGCGCATCCTCATAGGCCTGATAAACGGTCGCGACGAGACGATCATAGGCTCCCACCGCATCAGAAGCCATCTCTCGCGGACCACGGAGGTTGGCCTTCGCCGAACTGATCTTGGCCATGACGGCCCGCGCAGGGAAGCGTTTGGTGTCGAGCTCCAAGGTGCGAATAGTCCGTTCGAGGAGACGTCTCGCATCGTCTGCATCATAGATGGTGAACCCTGACCGCAGGCGGCCGATTTCTGGATGCACACGCAAAATCCGACTACAGGCAGAGTGGAAGGTCGATATCCACAGCGACTGGGACGCCTCAACGCTCACCAGCTCATGGACCCGCTCAGCCATCTCGCGGGCTGCCTTATTCGTAAAGGTGATCGCCAGGATCTCGCTGGGGCTAACCCCCTGTTCAAGGAGGTACACTACGCGACGTGTCAGCACTCGTGTCTTCCCAGAACCGGCGCCGGCCACGACAAGCACAGGACCGTCCAACACAGAGACGGCCTCTCTTTGACGGTCGTTCAGACCGTCCAAGACCTCCTGGCTAGACCCAACCGTCACGAGTTACTCCCACTCGATCGTTCCCGGGGGTTTCGATGTGATGTCATAGACAACTCGATTAACCCCATCCACCTCGCCGACGATCCGATGCGCAATCGCATCCAAGACCTCGTAAGGCAGTCGGGCCCAATCCGCCGTCATCGCATCATCCGAGTCGACGGCGCGGACGATAATCGGCGCGTCATAGGTTCGCTCATCACCAGAGACTCCCACACTCCGCAACGAAGGAGCGAGGACTGCGAAATACTGCCACATGGAACGGCCAAGGCCTGCGTGTAGAATCTCCTCTCGGACAATCCGGTCGGCCGCACGGACCCGGGCGACCGCCTCCTCGGTGACCTCTCCTACGATTCGAACCGCGAGTCCTGGACCAGGGAAGGGCTGTCGCCAGACTACCTCTTCGGGAATGCCAAGCTCGATGCCGATAGCACGCACCTCATCCTTGAAGAGAAACCGCAACGGTTCAACAAGGGCAAAGGACATATCGGTGGGAAGGCCACCGACATTGTGATGACTCTTGATCAACGCAGCCGAACCACTACCGGACTCGATGACGTCAGGATAGAGGGTACCCTGCACGAGAAAACCGCCAGCATCGATGTCGAGTGCCGCCTCCTCAAAGGTGCGGATGAAGAGGTTGCCGATCGTTTTACGCTTGACCTCCGGGTCCAACACCCCAGCCAGTGCCGACAGGAAGCGTTTTGCGGCATCGACCACTACGAGCTTGATGTGGAATTGGGAGGAGAAGAGGGCGACCACCTGATCGGCCTCGCCCTCTCGAAGCAGCCCAGTATCGACAAAGACACATGTCAGCTGACCCCCGACGGCCTCGTGGGTGAGCACGGCTGCGACGGTTGAATCAACGCCGCCTGAGAGGGCGCAGAGTACGTTGCGATCCCCGACCTGACTTCGGATTTGGGAGATCGACTCCTCGATAATCGAGAAATTGGTCCACTTTGGCTCAAGTTTGGCCGCTCGAAAGAGAAAATTACTGAGGACCTCGCGCCCGTACTCTCCGTGGGAGACCTCTGGGTGGAACTGGACACCATAGCGGCCTCGTTCAACATCCTCAAAGCACGCGACCGATGAGAGCGTCGTTGATGCGGTCACCACAGCACCGCTCGGCGCAAGAACCATCGTGTCTTGATGACTCATCCAAGACTCAAAAGCATCTGGAAGCTCTGTCAAAAGGGTGCTGGCGCCCGGCGCAATCTGGTCAATGGTGGTGCGACCATACTCGCCTGCCGGCGTACGCTCCACTCGCCCACCAAGGCTCTGGGCCATCAACTGTGCACCGTAACAGATACCGAGCATCGGAAGGCCTAGGGCGTAGATCTCTGGGTCGAGCGTCGGAGCACCCTCGACCCAGACTGACTTGGGGCCTCCCGAAAGAATGATTGCTCGGGCCCCTCTCTCGCGAAGCTCGGCGGCCGTGACGCCGTGGCCCACAATCTCGGAGTACACATGCAGTTCACGAACCCGACGGGCAATCAACTGTGCGTACTGTGCACCAAAGTCAATGACGATGACTGGAGCCTCGCGGGAACTCTCCACTAGTGTCCCATGCCGACGTGCTGTGCTTGTTGCAGAGCCTTCCCTTCCGTCTGCAGTGCTGGGGCGACCATAACCTCCGCCTTCTGAAACTCCTTGATCGTCTCATACCCGCAGGTTGCCATCGAGGTACGAAGCGCTCCAAAGAGGTTCATGCGGCCATCGTTCTCATGAGCCGGACCGACCAGAATCTCCTTGAGTGATCCGCGCGTCTCAGTCCTCACTCGAGTACCCCGAGGGAGAGTTGGGTGGAACGTCGCCATTCCCCAATGAAAACCACGGCCTGGTGCCTCGTAGGCTGACGCAAGCGGAGATCCCATCATCACCGCGTCTGCGCCCACCGCAATGGCTTTCGAGACGTCACCCCCCTTTGACATTCCACCATCCGCGATGACGTGGACATACACTCCGGTCTCATCGAGATGGCGCATCCGCGCCGCCGCTGCGTCGGCAATCGCCGTCGCCTGCGGCACTCCAAGACCAAGCACCGCTCGAGTCGTACACGCATTACCCGGGCCTACACCTACCAACACACCGACAGCGCCAGTCCGCATAAGGTGCAGCGCCGCCTGATAGGACGCGCAACCGCCGACGATCACCGGAATTTCGAGCTCACGAATGAACTTCTTCAAATTCAACGGTTCCTCAGATCGCGACACGTGCTCAGCAGATACGACGGTGCCCTGAATAACAAGAATGTCCAACTCACCTGCCAGAATGGATTTCAGCAGTGGTTGGGTTCGTTGTGGGGTAACGGAGGCCGCGACCACCACACCCTCAGCTTTGATCTGGCGAATCCGTTCAGTGACGAGTGACTCCTTGATCGGCTCCTGATAGACCTCCTGCATCCGTGCCGTCGCCTTCTCGGCAGGCAATGATGCGATCTCGGAGAAGATCGGATCCGGATCCTCATAACGGGTCCACAGGCCTTCGAGGTTTAAGATACCTAGCCCACCCAGGCGACCGATCTCAATGGCCGTCGCAGGAGAGACGACACCGTCCATCGCCGATGCAAGAAAAGGGAGTTCGAAGCGGAACGCATCGATCTCCCAAGAGATATCGACATCCTCGGGATCCCTCGTCCTCCGAGATGGCACAATTGCAATATCATCAAAGCCGTAGGCACGTCGACCCGACTTACCAATCCCGATCTCTATTTCAGCCAAAACTTCCTCCAATCGACGGGCTAACAAAAACACCTACATCCGTAGATCATCTCCACGGCCACCAAACCTGTCGCCGACACCTAGAACATCGACACGCTACCCACCTTGACGAGCTCAGCCATATCGAACGCCATTCCTACCACTCGACAACGCCATCGTACAATGGTGCGATTCCGGGACACCGCCTCGACAGGTACAACTGATCCTGGCAAACTCTGCTTAGAACACTCTGCTTAGAACACCCTGGTACCATCCTGCGTTACCAACCTGTTGTTCACTGCCGACCCGGTGTGTGCAATTGACCAATTCACAACTACTACTGCTTAGCCAGAGGATCCGCGAACCCTCTCAACTGTTAGAATCCTCTAGTCTAGTAGCTGCTACTTGTTTGGAGGTTCTACGGTCGATGCGCATCCGAGGACTCGGCCTGATTGTGTTACTCATCACAGACTCTCTGGCGCTCGCAGCGTGTGGCTCAGCCACGGTGGCCACCACAACGACCAGTCCAAGCTCCACAACGAAGACGTTTGTGCCTGTCTCACTGGACGGCGTGACCATCAATACCGAGGCAGCACTACCAACCCAGGAGCTCCTCACCTCAGCAATCTCAAGCCTTACAAACAAGTATCCAAAGATACGGATACGGGTGGCCTACGAGCAACCCACAAGCATGAACCTCGCCAGCCTCGAGCATGCGGCGACCCTGCGAATTTTCTCGGTCAATCCTGGACGCACACTCCTCGGTCAGCTCGGCGGTACTGAGCGTTTTCCATTCGCCACCAGCACGGTGTATCTCTCCGCTGATCTTCCAGCCGCACCATCGGTAACCCTGAATGACGCGATACTGATCGGCATACTCGAGGGGTCAATCACCCACTGGAACAACCCTCTCATCGCCTCCGCAAACCCGCATCTCGCGCTTCCGAACCTGAGTATCACCCTCAGTACGCTCCCAACTTCCGGACAACGGTCGGCAATCTTGGAACGAGAACTCTCGATCCCCTCCACCAGCTATGGGGCAACCTTTACTGCGCAGTGCGCCACAACGCCAGGCTGCTTGAATGTCTCACTGACCAAGCCCACCATCCCTTCATTGGCTGTCGACTCCACGAGTGGGCAGGCGAGCCTTCCGAGCAGCGCTCTCTACCCACTCACCACCGATGAGCTCGCCGTCATCACCAATGATCCAGCCCATCCGAGTGAGGAGGCCGCAGCTGTTGAGATCACCGAATCACTGATAAAGGAAGCGAACCTCCCTATTGCGCTTCGTACCAATGAAGAGGCTAGCCTATCCAAAATCCTCGAACAGCTCACGATCGAGCACTACGCTAACGATCCAGCACAAACCTGAGCCTTCGTCATGTTGATGACGTAGCCACGAACCGAAAAATCTCAGGTCAGACGCGGCGGTGATCGATTCAAGCCAGTCTCGGATCCGCTGCGGCCCAACCGCTCGAGTATGTGGGCTCTCGCCCAGGCGCCTGAACGAATCCGGCTACTCGGCACTCAAAACTGTAGCCAGCCTCTCCTGCTCACACCTACCGGTGTTTTGCCAGTAGACGCCGGACCGGGTGCTACTATTGTCGGGGACACCCCGAGCGCCGGAGATACGTGATGGGCTGTATGAGCTAGCGGCATCGCAACGTCGCCAGGGGATTACGCGAGAGGAGAACGACGTGGAGACTGAGTTGCTCGTCATCTTTATCAACGAGTCGGACCGGGTGCATCATCACTCAGCGGTGGACTTCATCATCCGCCAAGCCCTCGATTCCGGACTGGCTGGAGCCTCAGCTTTTCGTGCCATCGATGGATTTGGGAATCATCACCGGCTGCATCATCAGACTCTCCTCTCGATGACCGATGACGAAGGTGTCGCCATCTGTGTCTCCGGGACCTCCGATGCGCTCAGCCAATTTTTGGGTGCCCTCACTGCTGCTGGGGTGATAGCAGCGACCCTACGTCTCCCTGCCACAATTGGCCACATCGGCTAGCCGGAGCTCGCTGGGCACGAGCAACCGCTACGCTAACGACGTGCCCCCGATTCGAACCGTAATGTTCTTTGCTCATGACCCGGAGACGCAGTGCCGCTGGTGGGCTCAACACGTCGTCGGCGGTGAACCTCGACATGAAGGGCCGTATTGGTGGATTGACAGTAGCGACGGCGTCGAGGTGGGCTTCCACCCAGCTGACGACCAACACAATCCTCTGGGTCGTACCCCAGTGGTATATTGGAGCTCACCCCAGGGAATCGACCGACAACTGCGGGAACTCCTCGCCGTCGGCTGCACGCTTCATCGCGGACCACTTGAAATCGAATCCGGTCGTCGAATCTGTCAAGTAATCGATCCTTTCGGCAACTGCTTTGGGATCGACGATGAAGAGTCACCAAAATCATGGCGTTCATGCTGATCGTTCCTGCTGATAGAGTCTCGATACCACTCAACTACCGCTGATCCTGAAAGACCCGCGATAGAGCTCCTCCTGAGCTCTGACAAGCCAAGGCATCAGCCCTCAACACCGAACTCGGCAACGATTCACCCTGAGCTAGGCTACGTCGTCCCTGTGAGTACGCGTTCCTGCTCACCGTCTTGCACCTGTCGTCTCTCAAGCCAAGAACCGCACCGTTCAGCTCAAGGGGAGCATTGCCCGCTCTCCCTCTCCAACCACGCTTATCACCGGGGGCGCCTCAGAGGCGATCTACCTTGCCAAATCCACTCGAGACTAGACTGAGCGCCAGTATGCCATCAGACGGACAACACGGCGACCTTCCCTTGCTCACGGATCAACAAGACAGGGGCAACACCGAGGCCACCCCTTCCGAACATGTGAGTTACTTTGCCCGCCAAGATGTACACCGATATCTACCTCTTCCCCCCAGTGAGGGCCCTTGGAATCCCGAGGCTTGCCATGGCGGTCCACCCTCGGCGCTTGCCGTCCATGAAATTGAGTCGTACGAACCCGACCCTCATCGCAGGCTCTCCCAAATCCACGTCGATTTCTTCGGCGAGGTGCCTCTCAAACCCCTTACCTGGGAGACAAACCGACTGCGGGCAGGACGACGCATCGAACTGATCGAGACCAACGCTCGTACCGACGAGGGACGGCTCGTGCTCTCAGCTCGCGGCTGGAGGATGTCGATCGAAGCCCAACGTGCCCCTCAAAGGGAACCGACCACTGCCATGCCAAGCCAAGCAAATGGCCATCCAGACAGTACCATGACCTCATTTCCTTATGGCGCCTCAATCGAATGGTCTTTTCTAGAGGGCGGCTTCACTGATCCCGGTCCAGCAACCGTATGGGCGCAGCCACGACTCAGCCTCATCGATCGCGAACCCATGCAGCCTACCGAGGCGGTGCTCTTGGTCGCGGACTCTGCAAATGGGATCAGCTCCGAGCTTGACTTCAATCGGTTTCTCTTCATCCCTACGGCGATGGAGATCGCCTTCCGGTCACGCCCACACAGTACCGAGATCGGACTCTCAGCTCGGACCACGATCGATCACGACGGGATTGGCACCACCCGTGCCACCCTCTTCGACCGTGATCACAGCTACGGTTACTTACTCCAAACTCTCTACGTCGATCGCAGATAGCGCCCGGTTTCGGTCACTCCAGCAGCACCAGCAGGTCGACCAGCATACGCGCCGAGGCGCCCCAAATAAGGTCGGGTGCCATCACGAAAAAATGAAACAGGCCCCAGCCAAAGGTATCACTGTACCAGAGCTCGCAGAAATAGTCAGGCGTATAGACCAGGCTCAATGGCACCTCCAACACCGTCTCGACCTCGTCAGCATTGAGCTGCACAACCGGCCGAGAGCGACAGTGTCCCACGACACCAGAGAAACTCCTACCGTTTCCGCGGATAGCACCAGAACCGAGAAGACCAAGTAACTCGATGGCTGAGTAATCGATTCCAACCTCCTCAAAGGTCTCACGCAGGGCAGCCTCCGGGATGGTCTCGCCTGCCTCAACCCCGCCTCCGGGGAAAGAGATCTCATGGGGATGGTTTCGCAAGGAAGCAGAGCGCCTAGTCATCAGCACCATCGTCTCGCCGTCGAGGGGATAGAGAAGCAGAAGGACTGCGGCACCGTTTCCACCCACCTCGTTGGGCAGTGGGGAGAGGGATCCTCTCAACCGCTGTACAACCTCAGGATGGGAGGGTATGGTCCTCGATCCGGACTGCAACAGAACCGGGACACGACGAGCAGGCACCGGTAATCCCTGGAGGTATTGCTGAAGGTCTTGTAGCGTCATAGGCGAAGGTCTCGTATCAATCCGTTGTTACTGGATAATCAAAAACGTCTAGCCCCCGCGGGAACCAAACGCTCGCAACTCGTCCCGACGACAAAGTCCATCTCAACGACAGACTAAAAATAGCTCTGGCGAATATGTTTCCATATCCGCCAGAGTAGTTCCTCTACGTAAAGGAGCAAGAGAAGATGACTACATCATCCCGCCCATGCCGCCCATTCCGCCCATGCCAGCGGCAGCAGCTGCCGCCGCGGCTCCGGCGTCCTTGGGCTCAGGCTTATCAGCCACCAGCGCCTCAGTCGTGAGCAACAGCGCGGCGATCGAAGCGGCGTTCTGCAACGCTGAGCGTGTCACCTTCGCCGGGTCGATGACTCCAGCCTTTACCAGGTCCTCATAGACACCCGTTCGTGCATTGAGACCGACGTTACCGCTCTCGCGCTCGACCGTTTGCACGGCAACGGGACCCTCGAGTCCTGCGTTGAACGCAATCCACTTCAACGGCTCCTCAAGCGATTTAGCGATCAGACGAGCTCCGGTCGCTTCGTCACCCTCAAGCTTGGCAGCAACGTCGATAACTGAGCTCCGTGCTCGCAGCAGAGCGGTACCGCCACCGGCGACGATCCCCTCCTCAATTGCTGCACGAGTCGCAGAAAGAGCATCCTCGATGCGGTGCTTCTTCTCCTTGAGCTCGACCTCCGTCGCAGCGCCGACTTTGACAACTGCGACACCACCTGCCAGCTTCGCGAGTCGCTCTTGGAGCTTCTCGCGATCCCAATCAGAGTCGGTGTCATCGATCTCGCGACGAATCTGAGCGATACGTCCCTCAACCTCTGCCTTCTCACCGGAACCACCGATGATCTTTGTGGCATCCTTGGTCACCTCGACTCGACGAGCCTCACCCAGAAGGTCAAGGGTCGCGTTCTCGAGTTTGAGCCCAACCTCTTCGGCGATGACCTGGCCACCGGTGAGGACCGCCATATCCTGGAGCATTGCCTTACGTCGCTCACCAAACCCTGGAGCCTTGACAGCCACCGAGGTAAAGGTGCCGCGAATCTTATTCACGACCAGTGTTGCAAGAGCCTCACCCTCAAGATCCTCAGCGATAATGAGCAACTGTCGACCACTCTGCATGACCTTCTCAAGGAGAGGTAGCAGCTGCTGAATCGAGGAGATCTTCGATGAGTAGTACACGATGTACGGATTCTCAAGAATCGCCTCTTGACGATCAGGGTTGGTCACAAAGTAGGGGGAGAGGTAGCCCTTATCGAACTGCATACCCTCAGTGAACTCGAGTTCGAGACCAAAGGTATTCGACTCCTCGACTGTGACCGTGCCGTCCTTCCCAACCCGGCTGATCGCCTCGGCGAGCACCTCGCCAATGGCCTGATCGGCGGCCGAGATAGCGGCGACTTGGGTAAAGTCACTCTGGCCCTCGATCGGTTTGGCCTGTGCTGAGATCGCCGCCACTGCCGCAGCAACACCCTGCTCGATGCCCCGCTTAAGCGCCATGGGGTTAGCCCCAGCGGCGACGTTGCGGAGTCCCTCTCGGATCATCGCCTGAGCGAGCACTGTTGCTGTCGTCGTACCATCGCCTGCTACATCGTTGGTCTTGGTAGCGACCTCCTTGACGAGCTGCGCACCCATGTTTTCGTAAGGATCCTCAAGCTCGATCTCACGAGCGATTGAGACACCGTCGTTGGTGATGGTGGGGGCCCCAAAGGACTTTCCCAGCACAACGTTGCGACCTTTTGGCCCAAGTGTCACCTTGACCGCATCGGCGAGCTTATTAACGCCGGCCTCCAAGGAGCGGCGAGCTGTCTCATCAAACTGCAAAATCTTCGGCATTACTTCACCACCTTTGCAAGCACATCGCGACCGTTCAGAATCAGCAGATCCTCACCGTCGACCGTGATCTCGGTTCCTCCGTACTTTGAGTAAACCACCGTATCGCCAACGTTGATGTCCAGGGCGATGATCTCACCGGTCGACTCAGCACGCTTGCCTGGGCCAACAGCAAGGACTTGACCCTGCTGGGGCTTCTCTTTGGCGGTATCAGGAATCACCAGTCCAGACGCTGTCCGCTCTTCGGACTCTGCTGGACGGACCACGATCCGATCCTCTAAGGGATGGAGATTCATTCTGTTTTGCCTCCTTGTTTGAGTTAACTTGCCACCTATTGG
>JAKAQL010000022.1 GCA_021822605.1 Actinomycetes bacterium | reverse complement strand
CGATCTGAAAACCATTCCGATATCCTTGCCTCGAACCTCCTGCAGCTCCCTTTCGGACAGCTGCGCGAGATCTCGCCCGTCAAGAAGAATTTGACCTGTCTGAATCGATCCGCCCCTCGGAAGGAGTCCCATCACAGCCATGCCTGTCATGGTCTTTCCGCTACCCGACTCGCCCACTAACCCAACTGTCTCGCCAGCATCTACCGACAAGTTCACGCCATCCAAGGCGTGTACCGTCGAATTTTGTAGCTTGATTACCACACGCAGATCTCGTATCTCAAGGAGGCCCACTAGCTCGATCCCCTCTTTAGCAAAGCAAATACTCCTTCAGGCAACCCAGGATCCAAACCACTAACGCAAACGATCAATCACAAAGCTCAAAGCCTGACAGTGCACTAAACCTGTCGGTATGGCCGCACCCCCATCCACCGTCGCAACCCAGCGCTGAGTCGGTGGACTTGCGCTGCCAAGACCAGCGAACCGTTCCAGACTGAGCGCCTGTGTGTCCGCCACCAACCCAACAATCCCTAGTCTCGGCTCTCAAGCGTATCGCGCAGCCCTTCACCGATGAAGTTGAAGGCAACGACTGCCAAGACAATCGCGATTCCGGCCGGATAGATCTCCCACCAATATCCGTCATAGACATAGTTGAGACCGTTGCTCAGCATGGCCCCCCAGTTAGTCGCAGGCGCTGGTGGGCCCAGCCCTAAATAGCTGATGACCGCAAACAACGCGATAGAATTCGCGATACTCAAGGTCGTCTGAACAATCACTACTCCAATGACGTTGGGAATCATATGGCGAAAGACAATCCACCTCCCACTGGCACCAGCACCCTTAGCTGCTTCGACAAACTCCCGAACCCGCAGCGATAGGGTCTCACCTCGAACGAGCCGCGCCGGTACTGCCCACGATATCGCTCCAATTTCGATCACGAGCAGGACGACTGATGGTTGAATAATTGTCCCCAAGAGCAGGACCAACAGCAAGGCGGGAATCGCTAGCACCGAGTCTGCTATCCTCATCATCGTCGCGTCGACCCACCCGCCAAAGTATCCTGCGAGCGCTCCCCACCAGGTGCCAATAATGATGGCGACTACCGCCGCACCGATCCCAACCTCTAGAGCCGACTGACCTCCAGCCATCAAGCGACCTAGGATGTCGTAACCTACGTCCGACGTCCCGAGCAGATGGGCCGCACTTGGCGGCTGGTTGGCATTTGCTAGCACCGTCGTCACTTGGTTAGTTCGATAGACAAGCGGGCCCACAAAACTGAACAGCAGCAGGAAGAGTACGATGATCGCTCCCACAACTGCGCTTCGCCGCCGAGCAAACTTGCGCAGACCCCTTCGAATACCGGAGATCTCTTTGGGAGCCCTGACCTCCGCCGACGCGCTGGGCCGATCTTTGAGCAACGTCACATCCTCAGAATCCATTCAAACCTTCCTCTATACCCATCGCAACACACAGATTCCTCACTAATCGCTAAAGAACTACAGCCTTGACTAGTACGAGACACGCGGGTCAGCAAACCGATACAGGATGTCCGCCAGCAACGAGCCAAGCACCGTCGCCACCGCTACCACCATTGCTACACCCATCACCACTGGATAATCCCGCGCGATTGCAGAATTCCAGAACAGTAGCCCCATACCTGGATAGTTAAAGACCTGTTCAACCACTAGTGCTCCAGCGATCACCAGAGGCAGAATCAGCCCAATCAGGCTGATCAACGGCAGTAAAGAGTTTCTCAGGACATGACGGGTAAGAACCTGGCGGCGTGTCAAGCCCTTCGCTCTTGCCGTTCGAATGTAATCCTGTGCGAGGCTATCGAGCGCCGCCGAACGAGCGAATCGGGCGAACGAGCCAAAGACAGTGATCATCAGTGTCACCACCGGCAGTACCAACGCCACCGGATCGCTGAAGGACGCACTAATAGTTGGACCTTGGGGACCCTGCGGTGGAAACAGGTGGAGCCCAATCGCTAATCCATCGATCAGCAGAAGTCCCAACCAGAACAAGGGCATGGAATAACCGGTCAACTCCACACTGGTGAGCGCGTGATCCAGTGCCCCATCGCGGTGGACAGCTTGCCAAATCCCAAGCGGCACACCGACAATCAGGCCCAGGCCGTAGGCTAGGAACACCAAGAGCGCTGTCTTAGGGAGTGCCTGTCCAATAAGAGTCCTTACGGGCGCATTCTCGGTGTAAGAATACCCAAGATTTCCGTGGAGCAGTTGACCCAGATAATTGAAGTACTGAACGATGAGCGGCTTGTTATAGCCATTTGCGACAATGAAATCCTTCACCTGGATCGGGGTGGCCTGTGGGCCAAGGATTGCCCGGGCGGGACCACCAGGCAACGAGTGCACCATTACGAAGACGATAATTGAGACACCGATGACGACAATGATCGCCTGTAGTAGCCTCCGAATCAAGTAGGCAACGCTCATCAGGCATCACTCAAGAGATTCTTGTAAACGGTACCACCTTTGACGACTAGCACCACATGCTCAGATTGCTCGAGCTTTGCGATGTCTACGACCGGATCACAGTCAGTAACGACAACATCTCCGAACTTCCCAACGGATAGCGATCCCACGTCATCACTCAGATCAAGTAGGTCCGCAGCATACCGGGTCCCCGCAAGAAGCGCCTCCATGGGGTCTACGCCAAACTCCACGAGTCTCCTAAGTTCCGTTAAGTTACGTCCATGGGCCACTACCCCACTGTCGGTTCCCATCGCAATCTTCACCCCAGACGTAAGCGCCGTTGGAAGGCACTCTTGGGCAATCTCCATCCACTTCATCTTCTTCTCGTAAGAGACCAGCGGCACCACAGCGCGGTCCGGCGCAGTGGTCGCAGTAGTGAGCGTGGGCACCAAATAGGTACCGCGCTTCAACATCTCCTCTACGGTAACTGAGTCGATCTGGTACCCGTGTTCGACACTTGCGACTCCGCCCAGCACCGCGTTGGAGATCCCGCCACGACCCTGGGCATGCGCTGCCACTCGCTTGCCCCGATGCCTGTTGGCCTCATCCACCACCGCGGCTATCTCTGCTATAGTAAGACCCTCGTCATCAGGCTGATCACGAGGACTCCAGACGCCACCCGTGGCATGTATTTTGATAACGTCGGCACCTGCCCGAAGCATCTCCCTGGTTCTCTTTCGGCACTCCACTTCCCCATCGGCGAGACCAGGATAGGTGGATCGAAAGCCTAGATCCAAACCACTTGGGTAGCGCGAGTCACCGTGACCCCCAGTGGCGCTAATCGGTGTGACCGCAATCAACATTCGAGGACCATCGATGATCCCCTGGTCGATAGCCATCTTCATGCCAAGATCAGCACCGCCTAAATCTCGAACCGTGGTGACCCCTGCATGGAGGGTTGCCCGCGCAGAGGTAACCAGCGACAGGTTCAGGAAACTCGTTGGAAGTGTTGCCCGCTGAAACGGATCTCGCTGAGCATCAGCATTGGACAGATGCACATGAGTGTCGATAAATCCTGGTAGGATCCAGTTCCCCTGCACATCGATCCTATCAACACTCGACGCGTTGAGAGGGAGCTCAGTCATTGCTCCTGCCCACTGGATCCTCCCATCAGCGCCAACAAGAACCCCACCATCAACAGACGCTGGCGAACCAAGTCCTTCGATTAGCGTCCCATGCTCCAGGAGGAGCGCTCCAGCCGTCACTGACAACCTCCGAATACTTCTCTCATCAGTCACAACTCCTGCAGGGACCCACTTGTGTCACCAGCGGTCGCTACTTATACGACCACGTCTGCGGAAACAGAATTCCAGTTGAGGGGAAGTAAACACCCTTCAGCTGGCTCGATACCGCGTTGATATTGTAGGTAACAGGTTGGAAAATAACGAGAGCTTGCTTGGCTACATAGTTCGAGTATGCCTGCATCGCAGCGTCAGCCTGCGAGCCCGACGCCGTATGTGTGGCCGCTACCAGAGTACGGAGTTCAGCAGGTACGGGATAAGAGAGAAAGTGCCCAGAGGCAAAGATGCTACCACCCGTCGGGTACGGTTCACCGAAGTCCCAGGAAAATCCTGCTCCCCAGTTCGCAATGTCAGGTCCTGTGGCGTGAGGACTACCCGACTCCGCGATGATGGAATCGAATGGAGCCGACGACAGATTCAGCACAATACCTGCAGAGGCCGCCGAACTCTTGAAATCCTCCATCTCACCTGGCAGATAGGAGGAACCAGTTGTATACGCCAGTGAAAAGGTTAACGTCGTTCCGGAACTGATACCCGCACCGCATTGGTTCGAACCCGTTCCCGGCCGGGTACAGACTGCAGGACCTGCAGCTGGGATCTTCCAACCGTGTGATGTCAGCAGAGCCCGTGCATCCTTGATACTGTAGGGATACGTGCTGGCCGACTCCGCCGATCCCTTGTACGGGTTAGCGGGCTCCGGTGGAACCGGACCGTAATCTGGATAACCCCCAGTACCAAGGAGAAGGGACTTCACCACCGCCTGTTGATCCATCAAATGTTGCAATGCCTGACGGATATATAACTGTTTGAAGATGTTCTCAACCTGTGGGTTCACGTAGTTCAACGAGAGGAAGTTAATCTCCCAGTATGGCGTGGGCACGATGGTATATCCGGCGCCCTTTACCCTCGCGAGTGTAGATAAGTCATTTGCCGGTACATAGCCAACCTGAATTTCATTACCCGCGAGAAGAGAACTGAATTCGGAGGCACTAGAGGTGTAGGGTACCTCTTTGAATACCTTGTACGTCACCTTGGGCCCCGAATAACTTGGATTAACCTTGAAGGAGGCCGCGCCGGTAGTGTTGAACGAGGTCAGCTCGAATGGTCCATCGACCACCTTCCACAGGGGATTCGTAGCATACGTGGATGTATCCTTAGACTGGGCACTGAGATAGCTCAGAACCGCAGCAGCCCCCGATGCTGTAGCCGCATAATTTCCCACAGGACCCGCAGATGAAGTCTTGTCCCAAGACTGCTGTGGCATAGGGACAAGCTCGTCGAGCTGATCATCAGTAAACCAAATCGGATTGACCGATTTGGTCAGATGTAATACGACAGTATTGGACCCAACGGTGTTCATGGAACTGATGAGATCCGGGATATCTCCTGGCACATAGTCGGCAAACTCGTTCTTCTCGAACTTTAATAAATCGAGAAAGAACATAAGATCTGCATTAGTCAAGGCTGAACCGTTAGACCACTTCCATGGCTTCAGTTTTATTGTGACAACCGAGTCATTTTGGCTATACGCCGGCGCATACGCGAGACTCAAAGAGGTATTCAAAGCCGTAGCGGAGCTGCTGGTCCCGATCGTGTAGAGTTCCGGCCACATAAAGTTCTGGAAACTTCCCTTGTTTGCAACAGTATTATACGCTGGCTCGACGAAGGGGAGAATAGAGTCAGGGGTTCCTTGAGCCCCTTCAGCCATTGTAATCACGTCTCCATTGGTCGATGACGAGGTCGTAGTCTTGCTCGTTGAGCTTGACGAACCGCACGCTGCCAGCACTGCGCCGCCCAAACTGGCGGTCATCGCCACCGTAAAGAATTTCCGAGTATTTCTCTTGAAATGACTACCGCGCTTCGACACGCCTACCCCCTCTTTCCCCAAAGTTGTAGTTAGTTTACACCAATCGTTTTACCAATGCACTGAACTCTTCGAACTTTCCTAATTCAGATACACAGATACGCCTCATTTAACTAGTCCAGACCGGAAGCTCCAAGTGTGACGGTGTGATACCGCCAAGATGGATCCGGTTCCTTGCCACGTTAGTGCCCTTCCTCCTCCCATCGTCGGGCCAAATGTTACGATTTAGATCAAACCTTGGGAAATTACTCGATGAGATCACAACACGGATCCGGTGGCCTCGGCTGAACAGGTTTGCAGTATCAGGTGCAACGATTTCCACGGAATAAGTCGCGCCCGGCTGCATCGGCTCCGGCTCCTCGAAACCGTTTCTATAACGGCAACGGAGAATCGCATCAGTAATGTTCATGGCGAAGCCTTGTGGGTGCGTCAACGATGGCGGGTAGACATCGATCAGCTTCCAACAGAAGTCGGTATCCAGAGCCGAGGACGAGACCATCAACTTGAGTTTTGGGCGCCCCACCACCGCTAGGTCCTCCGCCAAAGGTTCAGAGTCAAAACACACCACATCATCGCGTAACTCGAGTGGAACAGACTGGGGTTCTCCGTTGGACCCCATAAATGACCAACGCTGATCAAAGGCACCACCACGCATCACCGGCTCACCGGAGGTGATCGATCCACCCACCGTTGGAACAGGCACGCGAGGATCATGGTCATATTCGACGAAGTCGTCAACCCCAGAGGGCAGTCGCTGATCTAACAAACCTCCGGGGCATAGGAACCAAGCTTCGTCGCCAACACCCTCAGGGGGCCAGACTGAACTGGTTAACCAGCGTCCTCCATGATAAACGCGTCCTGTCTCGGCGAGGTGCCCGTCTCCTCCCCCCATCAAGAAGAAAGTCACGGCTTCGGTAAGTGCGGGTACTGTAGAGCGACCAGCCTGCTCGGAAAACCACCGGTCCCGAAACTCAAGGAAGTTGGGAGCTAGGTGACCTTCGAGTGTGGCGTCCTCGCCAAACTCAACCTCACCGGCATACGACAAACTGCGAGCACCATGGGTCCATGGTCCAAGGACAAGATACGATCGACTAGCCTTCCCCTCCGAGAGTGCCCTAAAGTTATCGATTGCCGTCATCGTGTATGGGTCATACCAACCAGACATATGCAAGGTAGGAACGTCAGGAAACTGTGAGTAATAGCCTCGCGCATACAACCCGACCTGTCTCCAGTAAGGCGAAAACGAGGTCTCGCGATACTGCTCAAGAAGATAATTCTCGTAGCTCGGAGCATAGCTTATGGGAGACTTACCCCGTTGCCACGGCCAAAGATTGAGCCAAGAGGGAACATCTACGCTCTCAACGAGAGCCTCTTCTCCACCTGCCGCCGACGCCTCGGGGCTCTTTGCAGCATGCCTGATTGCCCAGGTAACTTGCTTCATCTCGAATGCGCCACCCTGTCGACAGCCTGCCTCATACGCACTCGCAAAGCCTCCGCAGTCCATGAACATACCGGCTAAAAATCTGGGACCTAGCGACGCTAGAGCAGCCTGGGCATGCGCACCATAGGAGAGTCCCATAGTAAAAACCCGTCCGTCACACCAGGCCTGAGATCCGAGCCACTCCACGGTATCAAATCCGTCTTGCCCCTCACCTAGGTATTTGGTAAAACCTCCCTCCGACTCACCGCGACCACGGCAATCCTGCATAATCACCACGAACTGGTGATTCGCTAGGTGCACAGCTACCTCTACAGGGGTGAGGGGCCGGTCAATCCCCGGGAATCGCTCGGATGCTCGTGCCACTCGGCGCCCATAGGGAGTTCGCTCAAGTACGACTGGGGTGGGTTTGCTCAATGAGACATCAGCGGCATATCGGTCCGCCACAAGTACCACACCGTCCCTCATAGGAATTTTGATGGTGGTCCTCCAGCACCAAGACTCATCGATGCCCACGACCGCCTCCCAGTCGGATGCGTCTGCTAACAAATCATCAGCCAAGTCGTCCCCCCAACCGTCACTGTAGCAACCCTTACAGTATTAACGGCTCCCGAAACTGAAAGAACACTTAGAAGACTACGGCTGCGATGGCAGACTAGCCAGGCCATCCGCTTCGTCATTTCATGACAGATAGCACCTGCATTCACGGTCGACAGCAGGCAAGGACGTTACCAGTCGGGTTGCACACACCCGAGTAAGCGAGGGCCTTTAGATCGGTTGACGAAACTCCAGCCGGTCGGGCATTGCCCTTAGCGCCTAGATCCGTCGCCTGTTCGGCCTCGCTATTTTCCAACTGCTGCCTTAGCTAGACAGACCGATACACTCTCGAATGACGTGCCTATCGGCCAACGCAGCTCGACCGACAGAGAGTCGACAGGAAGATTTTCCTCCAGCGCAAACTGAGGATGACGGTACTGAGGCAGATCTCCCGGCCTAGACTGGACCGGGCATCACAACCCTGCCCGAACAGGGACCACGAGTACAAGGTGGGATCGGCGGCCACCAGGACATTCGGGCTTCAGCGCCTCAGTTCCCCTTGCCCCTGTGGGCTCCTGAGGTAATTGGCTGAGCAATGACTCAGTTCGGTCCTCGTGGAAAACAGGCCATTGTCCCGGGCGCACTGACCATTGTCCCGGGCGCAGTTGCGATGGGAGACCCGGAGGTACTCAAGGGGCGGGGTCTGCTCGAGTTTAGTACTCGCCTTTGATCACAAAGAAAGAACCGCGAATGGTGCCCGCGAGTTTCGATCTCTGTCGCGCGAACTTGAAGCGAGAGACGAGTTCGTCTGGGATTTCCATCCCCTCCGACAGTTTGAAGCCAACCGCCCGCCTCTTCGGGTCATCAATGGGGTACATCACGTTGATCGCCAGACCGCTCTGGTAGAAGACGTGGTCCCATCTGATGTTGTCGACATTCGACGTGCAGGCCTCTAACGGCTCAGAGGCGATCACGATGTCGCGCTCCTCCTTGAGGATTCGCTGTACCCTACTGATCGTCTCGCGTGCAGCGCTTGCCGGCTCTACCACAAAGTCATAGTTGTACTTGTTCTTGAAATAACGAGCTTCGTTCGCTCGCAGCCCGGCAAGCGCTTCAGCAACCGGTGATGACTCCAACCCAATGGTCGACACACTCTCGAAATCGACTCGATACGACATATGACCTCCAGCCTCCCCTAGCTCAAGGGTATGCGGCCGCCACCAATGCCCAAGCATCGTCGTGAATCTTTCCGCACGCATCGCTCGCCATAGGAACCTTAAGGCCCGGGGACGCCCCTAGCAAGCAAAATCAAGTGGATGAGTTACGCGCATCCTCAGACATCATGGCGCACCCAAACGTTTGGTTCCCAGTAGGTGCCGATGCCATCGTGGACAGTCAGTGGACAGAGGCCTCCCGAGAAGACGTAGTCGCCATCGTCGGGGAAGAGCATCGCTGTCCATCGCGCCCACTCGTTGATCGGTGCCTCGATCAACAGCGACTTCGGCTCAGGCCTGACGATCACTCCACCCAGCCGAGCGTGTACTCGTAGCCAGGGGTCGAAGGGGAGTCCATCATCTCTGGTCCAGAGCGCGTAGCGGTCTATGGGTATAAGTGGATAGCGATCCTTCCAACTCGGCCGTATCGGAGCCATCAGCACTCCCAGACCGTTGGACCGGGCAGCAACGATCATCGACTGAATCAGTAGACGACTGAGACCCTCTCCTCGATGATCCGTTGCGACCTCCGCCGCCAACGCTGAGAGAGCGGTGGACCTGGCATCGCCTGTCACTGCACGCAGCCCAACTGCGTCGATACCCCTTGGTAAGTCTGCCTGGGTACCATCCCACCGAAACGGTATCGACCTGCCGCGTGCGATGATTCGTTCGCTGCTCTTCTCCACCACCAGTATCTGGAAGGCGGCGTACCTCGGAAAGAGGGCACCGAAGTAGCTAGGTGTCTCGTTGCCATGCAGGTTGTACTCTGGCCAAACATCTAGGAACAGCGACCGTGATCTCTTCCAAAGGTCCGGACGTTCCTCGGCAGTGAAGACCTCGATCAGGGAGCTAGCGGAAAGATCGATACCATTCATGAGCCTCACTTTACCCCGAACACCGGCTGCGGAACCCATCCAGTCTCAAAGCATGACCAATACTTCTGAGCCAGGCAAAGAGTCGGGATCGACTGTAGCATCCCTCCCACGACCATGAGAGCCTCCGTGCCTGCCTTGACACTGGCTCATCGATATACTTGCAATGGTCGGTGACAATTTCTCTATATATTTTCTCTATATGTTTTCCCTATAATGTTGCTGACAGGTGGATGAAGAGGAGATAGAAGGTGGCCAAGTCAAGACTGGTAACGTTCGCCTTGGTAGCCGCTGCCGTCACCCTTTCGGGATGTAATCAAACCCAGAGCAGCCAGTCAAGCCACGACGGCTCCGCGACCACCACGTCCAAAAACACAAAGCGTCTGCCGATGCCGACCGTTGAGTCCATTGATGGGAAGGTTCTTGGACAACCTCGCGGGCAGTTTGACAACGCCATGCGGTTTAGCTCGGCCACCACCGGATACATGGTTGGCAACGGCCGTATCCTCAAAACAACAGATGGCGGCCTGCACTTTCGGACCGTGGCACACCCTGGGGTAGAGCTTACGCAGCTATCGGTGACCATGGTGACACCAAACTCCATCGCTGCTTGGGGCGGACACACCACTCTGATCAGCCACAATAGTGGTTCGAGTTGGTCAACCTTTACCTTTCCAACGAGGATTCACCTGGCCGAGTTCTCCACGCCTTCCATCGGCTTTGCGATCACCGACGGCGCAGAGAGCGAATCGGGGAACTCGGATCGGCAGCTCTGGCAAACAACCGATGGTGGTGTCAAATGGAACCAGCTTCCAACGACAGGTTCACCGATGTCGATCTCCTTTGGCAGTCCGAGCATCGGTTGGATGAGTACCGCCAGTGGCTCCATCCTTGAGACGGTGGATGCTGGCGACGTATGGTCCAAGGTGGAACAGATTCCCACTCTCAGTGGCTATGCGCCGCCATCGTCTATCTCACTTCATGCCGCATCAGCGCACGTCTGTTGGGCACTTGTCGCCGCTAGTGGTCAGATGAGTCAAGGATCCTACTCAGTCTTTCGAACCACGAATGGAACGAACTGGATTCCAGTGCTCGCCAAGGCCACCGCTGGCGATGGCCCCGCCCCTGGCGAGCCGGGCCAAGTACCTGTAGGTCCCGGCTCTGCACCCGGACCGATGGCGGTGGTGCAAGGAACTGACGCAGCGGTCGTGGCGGGACAATGTGAGGCGTGTACCCTCTCAAGCTCTGAGTCGATCAGCGCGACTTCAAATGCAGGGACCAACTGGAGTAATGAACCTTGGATTCCAAATGGTATGGGTGCGCCTGTCAGCATGTCCTTTGTCTCGCTCAGCGAAGGTTGGCTACTCGATTCAGGGGCGGGTGTTGGTGTCCTCCTCCAGACGCTCAATGGAGGAAGGAGCTGGAGGGAGGTATATCCAATGACCCATCCCCATCCAGTGAATGGAGTCTCATTTGTGAGCGACCACCTCGGCTACGGAGTCGGCATACCAGGAGATGCCCGCGCACTTCTGAGGACCAACAACGCAGGTAGGAGCTGGTACACAATTGGTGCTGTTCCAAAAGTTGGCGCGACCCAAACGGTCCAGATCGCGTTTTTAAGCCAACAACGAGGATTTCTTGCTTATGACTCGCCCGCCGATCACCAAAGCAAGGTCTACCAAACCACCGACGAGGGAAAGTACTGGGCGCTTGTGAGACGACTCACCGGCAACGGAGTGTTTCTCACCTTTGAAGGAACCCAAGATGGAGTTGCTTACAGCTCCACCCGCCTCTGGCTGACGACAGACGGCGGGAAGTCCTGGCGTCCTGTCGACCAAGCGGCACTCTCACGCTTTGTGCTACCTCCATCGGATCCCGCGATCGGCGGCCTGTATTTGACACAGACGGCGCATCTTGCTATAGCTGGGCCTCTGGCAAAGTTGGTCCAGTCGCAGCCGAGCACAATTCCGACCCAGCTAAGTTTTGCTGGTTCCACGGTGGCCTGGTTCCCCGATCAGAACGGCTTCCTTCTCGTCACCGACAACGGTACCAAAGCGAGGCTCATCAACGGTTTTGCGAACGCTAACAATACCGGCATGGCCCCCGAATTGATCGGAGACAATGTTGATTTCATCAACGCCCAGGATGGCTGGACTTGGTCAGGGTCTTCTCTACTGCGAACAACCAACGGGGGTCTGACCTGGACCTATGCCTCACACCCGGACAGCTGATACGGCTCACCACGCCGCTCACACCCTTCCTCTGTCCCAATAGCGCAGCGTCCCCAACTGGATGGGCCAGATTGGGTTCGCTAGGACACTGCCAATACGTCACTACCGCCCTGTCTCTCACCGACGAAACTTTCGAACTCTAGAGTAGCCTCGGGCTTGGGCCGAGGTCAATCTTCGATGAAGGCGCACAAGGCTGAGTATGGACTCCCGAGCGTTGCTGAGTAGGAACGTGCTCCTCAGGTGAGGAGAGACCACATCCATGGCCGTCTGTGTGCTCCTTGTGTTGTCTTGGGCCCTCACGTCAGATGCGTAAGCTCGTCACACACCAACAGTTCAGCTGAGTTGTGACTCCACGCCGCTCAATGGGAAGACTTTTCACGGTGTCGACTTGACCTCAAGTGAACTTGAGGTCGTAGGATAGCCACCTGTGAACCGAATCACGTGCTTTCCTATCCGACCTGCGCACATCGTAGGTAGGTGAGCCAATGTCCCTACGCCATGTGACGCCACCCAGCGACTCGAGAAGTAAGAACCTTAGAGACTACTACTTGTGACCAGTCCTCACCGACCTGCATCCCATGGCATCCCACGCCCTAGAGTCTGGGCACCGCTGCACTATCCAGGCTTTTCAACGCTGTTCATCGGGTATTCAGTCTCCTCTCTTGGCAACGGAATGAGCGCAGTCGCGGTTGCTTGGCTCGCCATAGAACTTGCCCATGGCCACGGTGCGGGACTGTTGATTGGAGAAGCAGTAGCGGCCTACACGCTGCCTGGTGTCCTTGTGGCACTAGGCGCAAGTCGAGTTCTGAAGCGTCTCGACTCTCGCCTCATCATTTTGGTCGATGCAATCTTTCGAGCCGTGCCACTCGTTCTGATTGCTGGCCTTACACTCACTGGCACACTATCACCTATTCTCTACGTCTCGCTGCTCGGATGCTCCTCCCTCTTTGGCCTGCTCGGTATCGCTGGCGACCTGGCTGCCACTACTGAGCTGTTGCCGTCCGAACTGCATGTCGCGGCAAACTCCTTGAACTCGGTAGCAAGCTTCTCAGCAAGCATCGGCGGGCCTGCAGTTGCTGGCGTGCTCATCGCAACAGTAGGACCAGGTTTTGTCTTTGCGATCGACGCCTCCACCTACGTCTTGCTAGCAGGAGCAGTTCTCGCAAGCCGGAGGTACCAACCACCTACTCCCGTCGTCAAGAGCTCGTCCGCTGGTATTCGCGACGGTCTGCGTGCACTATGGAGCTTCCCGGCACTTGGTGCCATCACATTACTCTGTGTCATCTTTTATGGCCTCTATGGACCCGTCGAGGTCGCCCTGCCGCTCTATGTCTCCTCCGTCCTGCACGCGAGTGCCGGCGTGCTCGGCGGCTATTGGACCGTTTTCACGCTCGGAGCTACCCTTGGTGCTCTTGGTGCTACGTCAATTCACCGTTTTGGACTATGGCGAATGACCATTGCGGCCGTCGCAGCCTGGGGCGTCTGCCTCATTCCCTTTGGCTTCATTACCTCGGTGGTGATCGGATTTGTCGCCATGTCAGTAGGTGGTCTCGTGTATGGGCCCTTCATCCCACTGAAGAAGACCATCATTCAGCGAAGTGCACCTGGGGAACTTCTTACCCAGGTCGCGGCTGCAAGCGGCGTCTTCACAGTGAGCGCCTCACCAGTCGGTGCAGCGCTCGGTGGTCCACTGGTGGCGGCGCTAGGGGCTCAGGCAACCCTTGCCTTCTCCGGTCTCGCCACGGTCACCACTGCGTTGGTTGCCGTTGCGGTACTGCTGGCTTACCGAAGGCACAGCAGACAACTCGGTGGGCGCCGCTGATGCCACGCCATAGCGAGGTCAAACGCACCTGCCTGCCGAGAATACCCTGACCAACCGAGAACAATCAGCCGAGAGTAATCAACCGATATCACAGGTGGGCTATTGGAAGGCACTTTCCCGATGCTTCGTCTTGGTGCAGCGAATGCCCCACCTCGCAGTTGTCTCAAATGCCCCTACTCTCGATGCGTGGTAGGCCTGTTGGCCGCTCCTTCCACTCGCCAAGAGAGACGTACCCACTGCATCGCCCCCCCCAAAGCTCCCAAAGTTATGAGGAGATCAGTGATCGCGTCGACAACGCATGTGGCTTATAGGACGAACCTCCACCCATCGGACAACAGTATCTATACCAGAGGGCCACCCACTGGCGGGGTAAACCTCCAGCCACTATCCACGTCGGCCATAACCGAACTCAAACGCTCAACCACGACGACAAGTTCTTGAGCGGGGAGCGTGAAGGGTATCCGAAGATAGTTCTCAAATGTCCCTGAGAGTCCAAACCGGGATCCAACTGCTAGTCGAAGCTGGTAGCTCTCTGCCCTGGCCACAACGAGCGTGCTGACGGGTTTGCCTAAATCGATCCAGAGTGAGACGCCTCCGGGCGGTACCGGGAATTGCCATTGTGGGAGGCGAGTGTGGAGGGCATCCACCAAGGTATCACGCTGCACGCGAAGCGCCTCTCTCCTCGAATTCAGCAGATCCGTCCCTCCTCGGAGAAGCTCCACAGCAAGCAGTTGATCGACGACGGGACTCGACATGTCAACGCTGGCCCGAGTCTCTACGAGCTGCGCAATCACCGCGCGATCTGCTCGCACCCACCCCACCCGCAGTCCAGCCCAATAGGACTTACTCATGGATCCAATAGAGATCACACGCCGATTGCCTCCAAAGCTTGCTAACGGAGCAACAGCCGGAGAATCCTCGAAACCCAGCTCCACAAAGCTCTCATCAACGAGCAGATAGGCACCACTCTCACCAGCTGCGCGTACCAGCTCTTCACGTTCGACCGCTCCGAGAAGTCTCCCCGTTGGGTTATGGAAATCAGCAATCAGATATACAAGTTTTGGCAGGACCTGGCGTATCGCATGAGACAGACCCATCTGGTCGTGATCCAATCCAACGTCGACCACCCGCGATCGATACCGACGCAACACATCCAATACCCCAGGGTACGTAGGTGTCTCTAATATGACTGGGTCAAGAGGGTCACTGAAGGTCTCGACAACCAGTGAGATCGCCTGCTGAGCCCCGCTCACAATGGCAATCTGTTCCACGGAAGTCTCAAGGCCACGACGACGGTACTCCTCAGCAACAGCCTCGCGTAAGGGTAACAGCCCTTGTGGGGCATAGCCATGGTGAGTGAGATGGTACGGCAGTGCCTCGAGCACACCGACCATCGCGGATGCGATGCGTGGATCACCAGGCATGGCCGCGACAGCAAGATCGAGCCAATCGGAGTCTTGTACTACCGCGGGTCCCCATACAGCACCCTGTCGGCTTCTCCCTACCGGCAGTTGAGTCACGCTACCTCCACCATGATGGCTCACGAGGAATCCTTCATCTCTTAGCATTGCATACGCAGAGGAGACGGTTCGTCGGCTCACGTGCAACTCCACGGCTAGTGAGCGTTCGCCGGGCAGACGAACGCTATTGGGGATTCGGCCATCAAGAATGAGTGAGCGAATGCCCAACGCTAGACGGGCATAGAGTGGACCCTTGTGACCTGTCAATGGCCAATCGCCGAGGCTCTTCGCGAGCTGATAACCCGGTACTGCCCTTGTTTTAGATGCCACATGATTCCAAGTGGATCCTAATTGAGTATCCATAACAACTTACAATAGTCTCATGAGTGTCAAACATCCCGATGTTCCACTGTTCAGGTGGTGGAGACAAGTGCTTTCGGGCATGATTGCACCCGTCCCCCAAGACCGTCGCATCCGAAGATTGGTCCAGCTCCTCACTGGACTCGTCCTCTACGGAGTGAGTGATTCAATGCTCGTGATCGCAAGGCTTGGTCTCGATCCCTGGGACGTCCTCAATCAGGGGCTCTCCCGGCAAACCGGTATCCCGATTGGCACTTGGGCGATCCTGGTTGGGCTGGTAGTGCTGACACTCTGGATTCCACTCCATCAAAGACCAGGTCTTGGCACCCTAGCGAACGTGGTTCTCATCGGTTCAACGATGGACTTGGTCCTTTGGCTTGCCCCTCATGCTCATGGCGATAGTCGATGGATTGTCATGCCCCTCGCGGTGGCCTTGAGTGGTCTTGCGACCGGCCTCTACATCGGTGCCACACTCGGTCCGGGCCCTCGCGACGGACTCATGCTCGCAATTGCAGCTCGAGGACACAGTATCCGAGTGACCCGGACCTCGATCGAGGCAACAGTACTCATCGTGGGATGGCTCTTAGGGGGCCAAGTTGGTTTTGGTACCCTCACCTACGCAATCGCGATTGGGCCACTCGTGCACATACTCATCCCACTTCTTCGAATCAAATCGCCTCCTTCTTGCCAGTAACACACAGTTAAGGATGAATCGGCTGACAGCAAGCGCACGGCTGGATGGTGAGCGAAGTGGGCTTTCTCTTGACGTTCTGGCTTTGATCGGATAGTCCGACGCCTCTCCCATGCCAGCTCCAACTAAAGCGGCTAAGCGAGATGGCCGATTACCGCTCTCGCACCCACTTCGCGCACAGTAGCGATCGAAACACCCCGGTGCCTAGCAACTTGACGATGATCTCCCTCCCGTGAAGAACGCAAGATCCAAAAGCACCGACCCGTTCATTCTGACATCTTCGAGCGCAACGACCATACGAACTCCTTGAGTTGGCCAGGGTTGGCCCACGGCATCTGGTGACAATCCAGACTTGTTGACATGGCACGGTTCTCGACCGTTAGCCTCTTAGACGACGTATCGTAGTGCACCAGTGTTGTACGGTCATATCGCGCTTGGTGGAGACGCCTTGAGTTCCGCTCTTGGATGGGTTATGCTCCATTAACGAGGGCATAGCCAGACAGGCGTCTACCAGCCGGCCTTTTGGAAAGGAGTCGCTATGTGCGACGACACCATCGAACACCATCATTCCTCGTCCCAGGAATCCACCTATCAAAGACCGCTCGACAAGGGTATTGCTCTCCGGGGTGTTGACGGCGTTCGTGTATTCACGCTGGTCGACAACTATGGCGATATGTTCGCCCCCTCCGAGGACGTAATCAAAAGGCACCATATCATTCATCCTGTTCCTGCCGAGTCAACGCTTGAGGGATATACCCACATTCCGCTCAGAGCAGAGCATGGCTACTCTGCCCTGGTCACCATCGACGATGGGCCCCACACCTACCGCATACTTTTCGATACCGGGATCTCGCCAGATGGATTGGTCCACAACATGTCACTCCTCGATCTCGATCCTCGAGATATCGACATCATCGTGTTGAGCCACGGACACTTCGACCACACCGGAGGGCTCGTGGGCCTCGTCGAGAAGCTCGGAGGTAAGAGCCTACCGCTCATCCTCCATCCAGACTCCTTCAACGTCCGACGCCTCAATACGAAGGAGGGAATTATACCAATACCGACTCCCTCACGTAGTTACCTCGCGGCATCCATGATTGACGTGATCGAAGAGCCCCAGCCAAGCTACCTCTTTAACGGGGCACTCCTTGTCACCGGGGAGATCCAACGAACGACCCCCTTTGAGCACGGGTTTCCAGTTCAAGAGCGTTTTGACGGGCAGGATTGGATAGGTGATGCTCTTGTGCTCGACGATCAAGCAATGGTCATCAATATCAAGAACCAGGGTCTCGTTGTGATCACAGGCTGTGGTCATGCAGGGATTATCAACACCCTCAACTATGCAACCTACCTCACTGGAGAGTCGAACATCGCAGCGGTGATCGGAGGGTTCCACCTATCAGGAGCTGACTTCGCACCTAACATCCCAAAGGTCATCGAAGCCTTTGAGGTCCTAAAGCCCAAGCGGATCCTCCCTGCGCACTGCACCGGGATGTCGGCAACAATTGCGATTGCAAAGGCCTTTCCGGAGCGTTTTTTCGCCAATACCGTCGGAAGCGAGATGATCATCAATGCCAGTTCATAACACGAGCCACCTCGCGACACCCGCCATCAGACAATCTTTGGATCCTCAATGTCCCTCCGGCGCACTACTGCGTGGGCCCCGTTGTCTCGCCCCTGATGATCAAGAGCGCGTGCTCTGTTGCACAAACCAGCGAAAGGAAGGCCTGCCCCAAGATCAATCCATGAGGTGTTACCACTCGCGCTTCTGCTCTGGCTACACTCAGCGGACGTCAAGACAATGGTCGTGGTTGTCCGCCAGCGCGCCACAATCTGGACCATTCAACAGGATGCAAACGTAGAACGATGCAACGATAGAGAGGAACCCCTTCCTGGGTCATGCTGGTTACAACCCGCAGCTTCCTTCCAGAGCGTGCTCCGAAAGCGCCAGTACTCCAACATAGAACAGCGAACGATACCACTCTTTCGCGGTGAGGCCTCGTTCTTCCATCCGTTACCGTCTCCCGCAGCTAGCATCTTCCCCCGCCGAGCAGTCCACCGTCAGAGACGCGATGTATGTCTCATTGGACCTTCCCGCAACCGCTATTTGGCGAGTCCTGGTGGAGTCTCACCTCCTCGTCACGTCCGCTAACCCTCATGCACGAGCGTTCCAGTCCAACTTACTCCATCGCGGTGCTCGTCGCCGGGCCAGTCTCCCACCAAATATCGCGAGGTCCGACGGACGAAGGAAGACGCTAGATTTGGCCAGGGGAGCTCTCCACACCGTAGTGCACACAGTGGCTGGATACCCAGGAGGCATGATGGGGCTATTAGGGGCTCGCTGCCGGTACGTGGCGCGAGGCAGGAATCTCAGCTTGGCATATCTTCATCGAAGCTGTGCTCGCGTAGGCAGAAGACGATGAAGACTCCACCCATCACTCACCTCATGGAGACTCACAGGTTGTTGCGAGGCATCGTTGTTGGGGTTGCATTCTGTGCAATGGCCTCGGGGTTGAGCGCATGCGGATCAGTAGCGGCAGCACATGACCCACATCCAGCACCCCGATCCCCATCGGTGAGTGCCGTCCTCGACGGTCGCTACGACAGGGATGTAACTGTGGGTGAGCTACAAATCTCACCACCTCCCACTGAGGTGACGACGAAGAATCTTGGGCTGACCTGGCCCCAAGCCACAAAACTCTTCGAAGCTACTTCCGCAGTCCAAGGATCCCACGCTCAGGCCATCTTTGGCTACGGGCTCGTAACGCTAGGCAACTCAAAGGCACCTCCAGGCACCCCACCCCTTGATCACCGTGGCGCGTGGGTGGGCATCGCTTGGGGCGGAGTTGCCAACTGCCCCGCTGTCATTCCGCCGAAAAGTTCCTCATCAACCAAGACCTCCTATCGCCCGATCTACACCGCAGTAGTGATCTACGGTCAAGGTGGGAGTGGAGCAGTTGTCTACACCAGTCGGGGTACTCCGCCGTGTGGTGGCCCACTGATTGGGCCGAAAATCGCGCCCGCTCGCGAAGTGCTTTCAGTGCCTTGGCAACCAGCGTCGGTGCCAAGGGGCGGGTCCGCCCCTGTTACCTACCAGGCGCCGAGCTGCTCCAAGTTGTTCTCAACCATAGGCGACGGCAATCTAAGGTCTGACCTATTCAAGATTGGTGTAGAGGTAACTGTTCCCTTCGACTACGTCAAGTGCGGGATCACCACCGGCAGGACCGATGTCTTTCTCGCTCCACCCTCTACCACACCTACCGCGCCCGCTGTGCCCCTACATCCAATCCTTACCCACGCTCCGACCGGCTTGGTAAGGGTTCTCGAGGCAGGAGATTTCTCGGGCTCCGGTTCACATGCCTCGCCAACCTCATCGTCGCCGCTGCCGAATGGTTGAACTCGTGTTTGACCGAGCAGCCTCGTTCAAAGCCCGAAGACATGCAGACGACAGCGAATTCGCGAACTCACGCCAGCCAGAACGCACGAGTAGAGCCACTGTCCGTGAGCGGTCGTGGGGAGGATCAAGAGATGAATGAAGGGAGATATTAGCCTGGAGTGGAGCAGACTGACTGACAACGCATCTCGCAGAGTATCTCAGTATCACTATTGCACCGGAGAACTAGAGACGCCTGTCGGCGGGTGGGCAAATGGCTACGAGAACTGTCGATCCACTCTAGGAGTTGGAACGGTGCAACGGAAGCCAATATCCTCTGCACCAGTGGAGTGCAGCATCCTGGCACCCACACGGTTGTGCACCTGACTAGAGCATTGACCTCATAGAAGTAGCTGGATGTTTCGTGCTAGCGTTGCTGACCCGAGACACCTTGGGGAGTGATGGTGGTGATTCTGGACCCGCAGGAGTCGCTTGCACCACCTGGAGGAAGCTGTGGTCGCGTCACTGGAGAGTCTGTTTGTAGCACGACGCAACGCGAGCTGAGTGCTGGCCGCTGGTGGTCTTGGCGTTGTACTTGTCGCAAGCCGTTGGATCCTCGAATCCTCCAAAGAGTTCGAGGAGATTCGCCACTAGCCTGCGACCACCGACCTACAGACTCCGTTCTTATGCCATCAGGTTTTCACTAGAGCACGCATCACACTCATTACTGCCCCCGCAACAGTTCTCGCTGGATCTTGCCCATCCGATTCCGAGGGAGCTCTTCGATATAGCGCACCTCGTCAGGAACCTTGACGCGGCTTAAGCGTTCGGCTACGAACTGACGCACGGTCTCCTGATCGATTGGGACGCTCGCAGTAACGAGGACAGCAACAATTCTCTCCCCCCAGTACGCATCTGGCTCACCGATCACCGCCGCTTCAACGATCCCATCCATCTCCTCAAGACAGCATTCGACCTCTCGAGGAAAAACGTTCTGGCCTCCTTTAATAATCAGCTCCTTCGCACGACCGTTGATCATCAAGTATCCGTCCTGGTCTAACGTACCAAGATCCCCGGTTCGGAACCACTGGTCGCTGGTAAAAGCTTCACGAGTGGCCTCTTCCCTTTGCCAGTAACCGCGGAAGACGGCCTCGCCACGGACAAGAATCTCGCCTTCATCACCACCGGAGAGCCGGATCGTGACCCCTGGCAGCGCTTTGCCAACACTGCCGGCCCTACGGTGTCCACGATACGGGTTCGAGGTGATCATCCCCGTCTCACTCATCCCATAGCGTTCAAGCGGCTCATGCCCAGTCACTTCCGTAATTCGCCGGAAATGCTCAGCCGAGAGTGGAGCCGAACCTGAGACCACTAATCGTAAGTGTGCAAAAGTCTCGAAACCCTCCTGGCTCAATAGCCTGGCATACATCGTTGGGACCCCGAAAAACATGGTCGCCCTTTGGTCACGTACCTGTTCGATGACGCCGCCTACGTCAAACCTCTCAAGGGCCACGGCTGTTGCTCCGGCACACAGGGTCCCGTGGATGCCGACGCCAAGCCCATGCATATGATGAAGCGGAAGCGTGAGAAGGAGAGAGTCCTCCCGACTCCACTCCCAGGCGGCGAGCACCGATCGAGCGGTAGCAAGCAGGTTGCGATGAGAGAGCGGAACGCCTTTCGGTTTTCCGGTGGTACCGGAGGTATAGAGCATGAGTGCGACACTGTCGGCATCCGCACCATCGATGAGCACGTCATGATCCGGCCTGACATTCGCGTCGAGGTTCATAGCCAGCACGCCGTTTTCACCCCATGCAGCGCTCTGGGGATGATCGTTCAACACAACCGCTGGTGAGCAGTCCCGCACAAGGGCACGAATCTCGCTGTCACTCGAGCCTTTGGGGACAGGCACACTTATGGCGCCAAGGCGTAGCACCCCTAGATGCGCGATGAGAAAGTCAATAGGCTCGGCAACATCGATCGCTACGCGATCACCAGCAGCGCATCCCATCGTGGCCAATCGTCTCGCACTGAGCTCCGATCGGACAAAGAGATCCTCCGCGGTGAGTTGCCGCAAACTGTACGGTTGGTCAATCACGACTTTGGACGGTGATTCCTGGTACATCTCTTGCCACACCGACACCAGCGTCTCAGACACGCATCCTCCTCCTATGTGGCGATCTCACAAACCGAGCTCCCTGGTCAACCGTCCAGGGTCGTCACCCCTCGCGGGATCACGTACACTCACGACAAACCAGAGGGTCACTGTGAAGAAACCAGTTCTGCTCCACCTATCACGGGTCATCCTACCGCCGACACGATGGTTGGAGGATTTTGTATCCGCGACGGTGTTGGCGAAGGTTAATCAACTTCGTTCTCTTACAATTGCGAGCGACCACGATTGAGACCTGATCTGATCTGATCTCGTAACCCATGTCGTCTCGCAGTAGTGCGTATCCTCAGCTCAACGAATCCCTCCAGGCCCACCCGCCGTATGCCAAAAAAGCACCACCACCCAAGCTAACTCTGGTGACTTCTGGGTCATCGACGATCGCTTGACACCGCGAAGCAAGACGACCTGCCTTTCAAACGCATGACACCGAGCTATCCAGCAACCTCTTTGCTCGTGCACGCAACCCCACGATGGGGTGGGTCCCGACCTCTTTGGAGCACTCGGACGAGGCGCGCACTACCTACCTTTACTCGACAATCCTTCCCCTCACAACGTGCATACGGGAGCATTACTCAATCCACCATCTGAGTCAATCCGTAGCTCGTACCGAACTGCTGCCGCTCATCTTGCAAGAGTGTTAGACTGAGCCGTATCGCGTCCCGGCGTCGATGCTCAAGGAGTTCACAGTTGTCGAGCGAAGGTAAAGAAACGACCTCCAGCATTCGCAAGATTATTCATGTGGACATGGATGCCTTTTTCGCAGCTGTCGAGCAGAGAGACCACCCCGAACTACGGGGGCAACCCGTCATTGTCGGCGGAGATCCTGCAGGTCGCGGGGTCGTAGCGACCTGCAGCTATGAGGCCCGCCGGTTCGGTGTTCACTCCGCCATGACTGCTTCTCGAGCTAAGTCGCTCTGTCCGCAGGGGATATTCATCCGTCCACGAATGGACGCTTACCGACAGACGTCCCACCAGGTCATGGAGATTCTGCAGAGCTACACCTCCCTCGTGGAGCCCCTTTCGCTGGACGAGGCATTTCTTGACGTAACGGAGGCCACCTCGAATGGGGTCCTCGCAGTTCAGATTGCCCAGGAGGTTCGGACACGCATCGAGCGCGAGACTGGCCTCACCGCCTCTGCTGGAGTGTCGTATAACAAATTACTCGCGAAACTCGCCTCCGACTGGCGCAAACCGGATGGGCTCATGGTGATTCCGCCGGAGCGTGGGTTATCATTCCTGGCACCACTTCACGTGAGCAAGTTGCATGGCGTCGGACCAGCCACCGTAGACAAGCTGGCTCAATTGGGTATCCATACGGTACTTGACCTCCGTAATGCCTCGCAGCAGACACTGGTCAGCCACTTCGGCAAGCTTGGCCTCTGGTTCGGCGAAATAGCCAACGGGATCGATCTGCGTCCCGTCCAACCTAACCGAGTGCGCAAGTCCGTCGGCTGTGAGCGGACCTTCCAAACCGACCTCAACGACAGGCAGGACATGATGACGGTGCTCATAGAGATGACAGAACGGGTGTCGTCCCATCTCTATGCGCTAGGCCTCGCAGGGCGGACCGTAAGTATCAAAGTACGCTTCCCAGACTTCAAGACTGTGACCAGGGCGCTTACCGTCTCGGAGCCAATTTGGCGTCTCGAGGCCATCTCGGCCGTCTTACCGACACTCCTGGCGAGGGCTATCCCTTCCGAACGAGGTGTCCATGCATCAGTTCGGCTGCTCGGAGTAGCACTCAACGGCTTGGTGAACACCGAGGCGAATCTGGACACCGTCGATCAGCTCAGCTTGTTGGACGAGATCGCTCCCAACGGGGAAACTCCGTGATAATGGTTACGATTTATACCCGACCTCGCTCTCACAGGTTCATGGTGGGAGACAAACCAAGTTCTACCGCTCATCCAATCCAGACAGCCACACCCCAGGCGAGTAGAGGTTGAGCCCACCCCATGCCCTTCTTCAGGAATGCCGTGCGGCATACGCCGCGGTGGTAGCACAATCCCTGCGCTAGCCATCAGAGCCCTTGAAGGGAGCCCTCGCGAACGCAAGGATGTCCGTGACAGTAACCTTCTAGCAACACCACGCCCAAACACCGCCAGGAGCTGCAGTTAAAAGGTAAGAACGCTCCAACCCTCCGCCAACTTCGTAGCCACCTCCACGCCACCCTTCACCGTCTCACACTCGAACATCTGGTCCCCGGTAAGTCCAAGGCTCTCTAAGGAGACCTCGCAGGCAGCGATGCGTACCCCAGCCTCTCGCAATCCAACGAACTGCTGTTCGAACTGTGGCGAGTTCTTCTGATTGGAGCGCAGCAACTCAACACCAGGTCCGAGCAGCAGGAGTTCGACAGGCATCTCCCGCTTAGTCCGACGCACCATGAGCGTCATCTGTAGTACTGCATTCGCCCTAACGAAGGCTTCCTTCCCCGTCGTCAATACGACAAGTGTTGAGATCTCCATCGACTCCACAACTCCTCCTCATCACACGCGCGTACGCATTTCTTGGCACGTAGTCCAAGATCCCCTCATCATGGTAGCCATATTCGCCAATACTCGATCCTCGAATCAGTGTGTCGGTGCGCCTGCGAAAGGAGAGCCTTCAGCTCAACTTACCTATCGTCTAGGGCACTGAAACAGTGTAGACAATTGTGCGAAGCTACGGTCATCAAGCACATGATCGTTCGTGCGATGGTTAGCAGTCGCTCGGGCAAGCATGTACAATCCAACTACAAAAGTGGCCTACCCGTCGAGCCTTTCGGACTGTGTGTATCCCGAGTGCTCTCTTGAGGAGCGTTCCAAAGCTCGTGCAAGGCGGCCTGGCATAGGTCTACGCGTCCACCATAACTGGACTGACTTTCGCGCTCGATCCATCTTCACTATACGGGACGAGCGACATCACCTAAGCTTTGCCAGCAGCAATGCCTGGTGGCTAGAGTCGGTAGCCCGACTCCTCCTTACCGTACAAGGAGCGGTAGAAGTCTGCGGTGGTATCGGTGATGAGGTCGACCCTTGTCGCTCCCAGTAGTGGGAACGGGTAGGCTATGGTCCCGCCCCCCGCAGCGCCGGTTCTTCGAAGGCCCCGCTCGACCACGAGAAGGGATAGGTGGGCCTGTATCGCCCCGTCGGTTTGGAAGCACGCGAATCCGATACTAGCCCCGGCTGAAATGGCAACGACGGATACTAGCACCAGCGCAGCGAAGACCCCTGGCGCTCGATCGTTGTCGTCGACATAGGAGCCCCAGCCCTCTTGGTGGCGTAAGGCGAGCAGTCCACCAAGATCACCTTCTTAGTGCTCTCTAAAATCGACGGCAGCGCACATGAATTCAACCCAACCGGCTCTCCGAAGTAAGTGGGGCAACGGCGGCAGGGAGAATCGAACGACAATCAACGAGTCCACGATCACGTTGTAGGTATGATCGCGCCAAGCCTGTCAGTTCAGAGTTGCACCTCCTTCCAGCATCATGGCACGATCACCAGCTATCGTCGATTGTTATCACCGGTCCGATCGCTTGACCGTACTAGCTGTACCGTACTAATGATGAGGAGCGCCGGACGTTGGGGGCGCAGGTGACGAAAGCCAGCCATCTCTCATGCGTCTATCGAGCTGCGGAGGCTGGGGGAAATGAAGGGCGCGTCGAGATTGTCAACGCTTGACCATCAGAAGCCCTAGCCTGATATGGCCCTACCAGTCACGCGGGGGCTCGCGGTTTAGCCACCGTGGTCGATTACCAGTTCCTAGATTGACCTAACACGAACCAGCGACCTCAAGCTACCGACTGCGCTAAGGTTTTGGGAAGTGAGGAATTCCCAAGCCGACGATGATTTGGTACTCCGTCAGGCAATGTTTGATCATTTAGAGCGTTGCCTCGCAGGGGCACAGGCGGAGTTTCTCTCCTCTCACGTGATCAATACCTTTGAGTTCCAAGGTCAACCCATCCGGCTCATTGTGCAAACCGGGATCCGAAAGCTTCGAGACCACCCAGGGGCATTGACCATTCGAACCACGTACACGCCTCCATCGGTGGTTCCTCCTTACGTAGATGACGTTGGTGCCGATGGCTTGGTTCGCTACAAATACCGAGGAGAAGAGGGGGGCACTCGGACAACAGGGCGTTACGCCATGCCATGGAGACCGAATTACCCCTAGCCTACTTCGTCGGCATTGCACCCGGTATGTATCTACCCGTCTATCCCGTCTATGTCGAAGCTGAGGACCAATCACGCCACGAGTTTGCCATCGCGGTTGACCAATACCTCCATGGGATTGACCTTGATTCGATCGATACTTTTCAACGCGAGTACCGAATCAGTATGACCAAGTCCCGATTGCACCAGCCATCGTTTCGAGCGCGAGTTCTCCATGCCTATCATTCGACCTGCGCGATTTGTCGCCTTCATCACGCCGAACTACTCGACGCTGCCCATATTCTTCCCGATAGCCATCCCCAAGGAATGCCGATTGTGCCCAATGCGCTGACACTGTGCAAGCTCCATCATGCCGCCTATGACCGCAATCTCTTGGGCATTCGTCCTGACTTCATCGTCGAGGTCAAACCAGAACTGCTACGCGAGATCGATGGCCCGATGCTCCAACACGGCCTCAAGGAGATGCATGGGACTCAGATCGTACTTCCCAAAGAACGGGCGTCGCGCCCCGACAGAGCCCGCCTTCTGGAGCGATACGAGGAATTTCGCAACACGAAGTAAGCTGTCGCATAACCGGAACTCTGATATCCCGCGACCGAGGTTACCATCACGGGTATTGGCCCTGAGTGCCTCTCAACAAACTATACAAGACTGTCCTACCTTGCATCGAGCGCCGCCCGGCTCCCAGTTCTCTCCTTCACAGTCTTACCCGACTGACAGCCTGCTCGTTCACTATCCGCATAACCCTTACGCGTTACTGAAGCTCCGCGCCACCCACATCCGCCAGTAGGTACTAGTGCAATACGAAAGTTTGAACACCAGCACGCCAATCAAGGACATCCAAACATCGATGTCATCGCACTGACCCAAGCGCCGTGAGATGAGGCGAGCAGTCGTTGATGCTTCCTAGTCACCGCCACTTCGTTATCGTACCTCAAGCCTCGGTCGGCCAAACATATCGGGCCACCTCGGCAGCTCTCATGTGGCTTTGGGAGAGAAATATCAGCCGCTCTTGTCAGGCCTGAACGTCTATTGGCTGGGTCAACATCTGAACTGAGTAACCTCCTGCCTGCCAAATCTTCGATACGTGTGCAGGGCTCGACTTTAGCGATGGCCCTGAGCTATTGAGTCATACCCTCACACGCGAGCGCGGTGCACCTGGCTGTGCTGCGCACGAGCAGCTCGGCCAGACATGGTGAGACCACTACAACTCCTCGCCCCCGAAAGCTTCACTCGCGCACCGACGAGAGACACCACAGGTATTGCGACTCCCCTTACGGTCGAAGTGAACGGGTCTCAATGGGTCGTCAAACCCAAAAACCGCACGATGTATTGACTAACCAGTTAGTATGTTGAGATGACCCCTCCCCAGGACACCAAAAATCGCCTCATCGAAGCGGCATCAGAGTTGTTCTATACCAATGGTTTTGAGACAACCAACATTGAACAAATACTCCAGCGCTCCGGAATCTCGCGGCCGACGTTATACGTGCACTTCGCTTCCAAGGATTCTCTTCTCGTTGCTGCACTCGAACACCAACACCAGCAACGAGTCGCCTCGCTGGATCGGTGGGTTCACTCAAGGGCTGAAGAGCCTGTCGAGCAGGTCTTGTCTGTCTTTGACTGGCTGGCAAACTGGCATGAGACTGGAGGATGGCGCGGCTGTGCCTTTGTCAACGCCGCCGCCGAAGTAGTTCTCACTACTCATCCTGCGAGGGAGGTGATACGCAATCACAAGCGCTGGCTACGTGAGTATCTCACGCAGCTAGCGGCCGATGCGGGCCTTGACCAACCGAACAGCCTTGGACCGCAACTGATGCTGCTCATCGACGGTGCGAATGCACGAATGCTCGTCGAGGGTGATCTCTGTGCTGCTCAGGATGCTCGAAAGGCGGCAACGGTTCTCATCCAGCACAACACGATCATGGAGGACCCCGCATGAGTAGCTCATCCACCGATCAGACCCAATCAGGAGATGGGGGCGTCAGAGACCGGACGACCGCTACCGTGCTAGGTCTAGCCCTTGGTCCGGCGGTGGTACTCGGCCTTGCTCGCTTTGCCTATGCGCTGCTGCTCCCGTCGATGCAAACAGAACTCTCGTGGTCACTCAGCACAGCTGGAGCTATGAACAGTGCCAACGCCATCGGATATCTAGTGGGTGCACTCTCCTCTGCACCACTCGCTCGCCGTTTCGGAACTCGCCGATCCTTTTTGATAGCACTCAACATCACGGTTCTCTCACTCCTTCTCACCGCGACGAGTGCAGACACCACGATCTTGCTCTTGTTGCGGGCACTCGCAGGAGTCACCGGAGCCATCGCCTTCATCACTGGTGCAGGACTCGTCGCACGGCTTGCCGCTGGTCAAATCGCACACAAGCCAGCGCTCCTCCTTGGCATCTACTTCGCGGGCGGTGGTGCTGGCATCGTCATCTCGGGCCTCTCCATCCCCGTTCTGTTAGCCCATCTTCCAGCAGCAACTGGTTGGCGTTGGGGTTGGATACTCCTCGGACTCATTGGAATCGTCGCTTCAGTTCTCACCTGGTTGGCGACCAGACAGGCGTCAGAACCACCACCCCAACCACACCACGATCGCCACTGGCCAGCGCGCCGGTTTGTGCCGATGCTCAGCTCTTATGGACTATTTGGTGTCGGCTATATCGCCTATATGACCTTCATTGTCGCCTTTCTCCACAACGGCGGGGCAGGAGCGACCGAGATCACCCTCTTCTGGGGTCTCCTCGGTGCCACTTCAATCATCGGGGCGTTCTTCTGGGTACGGCCAATCTCCGCATTAGCCCGAGCACGTGGTCTCGCCGTGATCCTCGCGACGCTCGCCGTTGGCGCGATCCTTCCACTCATCTCTCATTCCCTCCCCATCGCGATGGCATCTGCCCTCCTCTTCGGGGGTTCCTTCCTCGCCGTCGTGACGGCGGTCACATCAGTGGCTAGACGATCGCTTCCCGAACACCATTGGACTCCGGCAATCGCGACACTCACTGTAGTGTTCGCCGTGGGTCAGATCATCGGGCCAGTACTCACCGGGGCGATCTCCGAGGGGCCGTCGGGTCTGACCATGGGGCTCGGCATCTCAGCTGGCCTGCTGATCATCGCTGGTCTCGTCGCGCTCGCGCAACGACCGGTTGATGACGCGCAACCGTTTCACGACACAGTTGCGCGGATCGAACCTTAGCCAACAGGGCTCAGACGCCCGTTGCCACTGCAAACCTCGCACGAACTCGCCCCCGACCACACGTGACTCCAACGTCGAGTGCACCAGCAAAAATTCGAGACCTCAACACCATGCTGTAGCACCGAGCCCTAGAGCGTGTGGCGGAGGGGCTCTATCGCCCAACGTCCCCACAGAACGCGTTTCACAGCCCATCTTGACACCCTCTCTCCTAAGGGCAAGAATCTGCCAGCAACATCGCTCGAATCCCCCAGATCCAACCACCTCACCCCTACCGGTGAAGGCGTGCCGAGAGGCAACCACCGGTGGCCAGTGACTGGCTCACACGCAACCAATGGCCCATCGACGTCTGCACTGGCCACCCAGGGCTAGTGAATGGTCCTATCCCGAGGGCTCGTCAATCTCGCCAATCACGACCAGGCAGCCACTCGACGACTCGTGAATCCAACTATGCTGTATGGGGAGCAGTGCTATTGCCCTATAGGTCCGTCGGTGTGCGGCAGGACTATAACGAGGGAGGCCCCGAAGATGAATAGTGCCAAACCAACCGTTGTAATTCTCGGTAGCAGTTTTGCAGGCTTGACGGCCGCCCGCTTTCTGCGTCACCATGCTGGCGAATCCATCGATCTCGTCGTCATCGACCGGAATCCGTACTTGACTTTTGTACCCAACATCCAAATGGAGGTATTTGCAGATCGGGATCCGCTCGACAGCATGTTGATGGACACACCTAAAATCCACTCCAAGGATGACAACGTCTTCTTAAATGCCGAAGTAACCGCCATCGATCCCGACGCCAAACTCGTCCAAATCGTACCAAACGATCGTCCTGGGTCAGCAACCGAAACCGTCCACTACGATTACCTCGTGATAGCACTCGGGAATCGCTTAGCCTACGACCAAATCGCCGGATTCGGTGAGTTTGGAGATACTGTATCGAGTACCTATTACGGCAATAAACTGCGTCGTAAGCTCAACAACTACAAGGGTGGACCAATTGCAATTGGCTCAGCCCGTTTCCATCAGGGCCACGAAAACAGGCCAGACTGGCTACCCACGGCGGAAGCAGCCTGCGAAGGCCCACCACTGGAGCTCGCTCTCACCATGGCAAACTGGCTGACCGAAAAGAAACTTGGAGATGGGCACAAAATTACCTTGTTCACTCCGGGTGAGATGATCGCCGACGACGCTGGCGCTCCAATCGTTCGTCCCTTCCTCAAGATGGCCAGCGAAATGGGCATGGGTTACCTGAACCAGACCAAAGACATTCAAGAGATAACAGCCGATGGCATCGAGTTTGCGAACGGGACCAGTGTGGAGGCCGAAATCAAAATTATCATCCCCGACTGGATACCTCACGCGTTCCTCCGTGAACTTCCCATCACCGATGAGCTAGGTTTTGTCCACACGGACAAATGGATGCGAAACCCGCTCCACCCAGAGATCTTTGCGATAGGCGATGCTGCTGCCATCACGGTACCAAAACTCGGAAGTATTGGTCACCAGCAAGCTGAAATCGTGGCGCGACAGATTGCTATCGCTGTAGGCGCGCCAAAGGCTCCAAAACCAGGCAAGGAGTACCACCCGGAGGTCCTTTGCTTCGGCGATACCGGCGATCACAAGGGATTCTACATCTACTCCAACGTATGGTTCGGAGGGAAGACCAGCATCTTTAACCTTGGTTATGCGTCGTACGGGATGAAACTCGCCTTTAAGGAGATGTATTTCCGTACTGGAGGGCGTCCACCAAGCTTTGGTGTGCCTAGCACCCACATGCTGATGGATCATCTGCCTAATCTGTCGGAACCAGTTCCCTCGCAATAGGGCCAGAACTGACCAAACGCTATCGTTTGAATAACTCCGGGACTCTCTTCCATGCCAGCAGTCCCGGCAGAGTGGACTCGCCCTCTTCATCGGTACTGTAACCGTGCCTTGAGTTGTTGCAGCGAACAGAAGGCACGCAGCACAAGACCGAGTAGCTGAGGAGTGCGTTACCAACTTTGCAAATTCTATAACGGTTTTGTTACTAGACTCCTAACGATGGCTAGCAGCACTCCGATCCGCGTTATTCGGGCGTTTGCGGTCTCCCCACTTCACTCACAGGCTATCTACCATGCGATCGCAGAGGCCTTTACGGATGATACTCCAGACACGATCTGTCTCGTCCAACCATCTGACCCTTACATCTCTATCGGTTACCACCAGGATGCACAAAACGAACTCGACCTCGGAAGGGTTGCCGACCTCGGACTCGGAGTAATTCGTCGCCAGGTCGGAGGTGGAGCTGTCTACCTAGATGCAAACCAGGTTTTTGTCCAGTGGATCTTCTCACCGAACTCGCTCCCACACTCTATCGAGGCGCGCTACCAACTCTTCATTGGACCCATTGTTGAAACCTACAGAGAACTCGGCATCCCGGCAGAGATGCGCCCCATCAACGATATCCAAGTCAGCGGCCGCAAAATTGGCGGCTGTGGGGCTGCTCGCATTGGCCGCGCTGAAGTACTGGTCTCGAGCTTTATGTTCGACATCGATCTCAACACCATGGCCTCTGTGCTACGCGTAGATACCGAAAAGATGCGCGATAAGCTCTACCACAACCTGCAGGAGTACATCACCTGCATCACCAGTGAGCTCGCACTCTCTCCTGAACCAGAACGAGTACTTGAAATTTACCTGACAAAGATGTCTGATCTTCTCGAACGCCCGATCACGCCAGTCGCGTCGCTAACGGCAGACGAGAAAACTCAGCTGATCTCCACAGAACATACGATGGCGCAAGAGAGTTGGACCAACGGTGGCGGAGGTCGACGGGTTGCTGGACTCACCATCAAAACTGGTACCGTGATGCACCATGCTGTCTACAAGGCCGCTGGGGGCCTCATCAGATGGGTGCTCTTCCTCGATGGACGAAGGATTCTCGATGCATCACTTGAGGGCGACTTCACGGTGTATCCCCTTGATGCTCCCCTTAAGCTAGCAACAGCGATCGTCGGAGACCAACTTGACCTACTCATTGGCGATAGATGGAACCACCTCTACCGCGAAATCGTTGAGGATGCACCTGGCGTCTCATCAGAAGACCTGATGCAACCACTTTTAAGAATTGCAGCCGATGTGATGTAGTGACATCCATCACCTGCGCCGTGGCAGCAGGAACGAAATTTTCCTGGCAGCGAAGGATCAGACAATGACCCTTTGATGGTGCGACCAATCGATCTGATATGCTCGCTTGCTACCATAAATGACTATCTGACTTTGGCCACCTCACTGGGCGTCGTGCATGCCACAACGCAACTAGTCTAGGTTCAATGACCAACATGGAGGAACTAAAGGACGAGTACGAGCTCCTGGTATCGATCATGTGCAAAGCGCTGAATGACCCCAAGCGCCTGTTGATCCTGACCCTTCTCGGAGAGCGACCGCGTACAGTCTCGAACCTTGTGGAGGAGATAGGGTCACCACAGACCAACGTCTCGCAACATCTCACTGTTCTCAGGGACCGTGGCCTTGTCAACTCGACCCGCGACGGGACCTCTGTAACCTACTCTCTCTCCCATCCACAGATCCTCACCGCGATCACGACACTCCGGGAAGTCATGCATGACGAAATAGACCGGAAACAGCGACTCATCACCGTCGACGAGGAGCCACCGTCCACAGCAAAGGTAGCGCCACTGCGCTAGACCAAACGCCTGCTACCGGTATCTAGAGCGCCCATGGCTCGACGCTGGAGATCTGTACAACTATAACTCTGTAGGGGACTTTCATCCCCGGTGTACGTCTCACCGTGGAGAATGATCCTGTTGCAGGTCGATTCGCAGCTCTATTGCTTGGGCCCTTGATGCAAGGCTGCGCCGGATCGTCGCTGTCGGCTATGCCAAGGTGGTGGGTCGTGGGTGGATTGCATCAGTATCGCGTTCGACAGGGGTTACTCGTCGTACCATTCACGTTGGGTGCAAGGAACTCCAGCCGAATCATCCAGAGGACCTGGGTTCAGGGAGGATCCACCGTACCGGAGCTAGGCGTACGAAGATCACCGTGAGGACCCGACGCTCATGGGTGACCTCGTGTCGCTGGTGGAGCCGGTCACACTCCCCAGCCGCCAGAGCCCTTGAAGGGAGACCCCAACTCGCCTCTAGGTTGGACAACCAAAAGTCCTCGCCAGCTTTCCGCAGACCTTGGAGCAGTGGGACATGTGGTGAGTCTTTTCCAATAGTTCGGTTATTACCCCCAGTCCAACACCAAGAACCTTGAAGGAGGAGAGCAACCTGACCGCAACGCCCAGTTCGTCTACATCAATGCAGAGATTTAGGGCGCTGCGACGACCCAGTACTTCCCGTCCTCCTCCACCACGCGCAGCTGCTGAAGCCCTTCATCTGCTGGCCCTCTCGTTCGCTCCCCTGTATCTATCGCAAACTGGCTACCATGTTCTGGGCAGGTCATGACGCCATCCTCGATCAGCGCATTCGCCAGCGAGCCTGCCGCATGAGGGCAGGGTCCAACCAAACAGACTGGCTTGCCCTGGCCCTTGATCAACAGCAACTCACCAATTTCGTGTTGAACGCAGGCGAGAATCCCTAGGCGACCCGCTACATCACCAACCGAACAGAGCGGAACCATTCGCTGACGTTGGGGCCCTGA
>JAKAQL010000021.1 GCA_021822605.1 Actinomycetes bacterium | reverse complement strand
GATCTCGCTCTGCGACCCAGGCAGCACCATCCTCATCGGTATCATCGAGGAGAAGGGCAAAGCTGCGACTACCCACGCGACAGGCGACATCGGCGGTCCGAATGGTCGCAGCGACCACCGCTGAAAAGGCGAGGATTCCAGCGTCGGTTTCTTCTTCACTAACACCAGGCTCCATCACCAATTGCAGCAACACAATACTGAGCGGCCAGAGGCGCCGGCGGGCAGTTGCTACCTTGGTACTGAGAAGACCTGAAAAGAAGATCTCGTTCATCAGGCCAGTGAGTGGGTCGGTGATCGGGTCCGTTGCATCCATCAGCGAGCTCGCTGGGTCCGCCTCCGTCTTCGTCGATGCTCCTGAACTCTCGCGATCGGCCGAGACCGCAAGATCGGGTCCTCCAGTAGCGGGACTCGTCTCCTCGGAGACTGTAGCGGGGGCAGTGCTCCGAGATCTTGCTCCCAACCCGATGATCACCGCGATAAAGGCGACACCAGCGCCGATCACACCATCCTCAGCGCGTCCAGAGTGCATGCCGAAGGCGCCCATCGCCACGCCCCCCAACCCCACGATGATTGCCAAAAACCCACGCAGTCTCATGCCAAATGCTTCGGCGCAAAACGATAGAAGCTGTACAAACTTTCAGGATTGAGACGACTCTCGTCGTTGCGCTACGATGTCGACCAACTGGGCCATGATTTGGCTGATCTGATAGTGCTTCGGGGTGAAGACCTCACGAACGCCAAGAGCCGTGAGCTGACTGATGTCGTCGTCAGGAATAATGCCCCCCACGATGACTGGTACGCTCACCGAACGAGATCTCAGCTCCTCAAAAAGTGTACCGACGAGCTCTAGATGGGAACCCGACAGGATCGAAAGACCGATGAGGTCCACATCTTCATCACGAGCCACACTTGCAATCTCGGCAGGGGTTTGACGAATTCCCTGATAGATCACTTCGAATCCAGCATCACGAGCCGCAACAGCGATCTGTTCGGCCCCATTGGAGTGACCGTCAAGTCCAGGTTTTGCCACTAGAAGTCGCGCTGGACCTCCGGGCAGATGTCGTAAACGATCGACCAGCGAATCCATTGCTCCTCTGCGCACACCATCGCCGCCGTGGATCCCTGTGGGCGCCCGAAACTCTCCAAAGGCCTCACGCATAGTGTCGGCCCAGTCCTGGGTGGTGCCACCGACCTTAGCCAAGGCAAGCGTCGCCTCAATCAAGTTCTCATCCGTGTGTGCCACCCGAAGCAGATGATCCCTTGCGGCTTGGACGGCGTGCTCATCTCGGAGAAGTTTGAAGGCTTGAAACTCCTCAATGAGCTGGGCAACTTCTGCCGTATCGGCACTCAAATACGTCTTAGTGTCAGGATTTACGAGCACCGACTCTTGCTCCGATTCGGGCTTATTCTGATAGAGATTGACGCCTACGACCCGTTGGGCTCCAGTCTCGATCGCATGAGCACGTTCGGTCTGAGCCCGAACCAGTGCCGCTTTCATCTCATCGATCTGGACAAAGACACCGCCTGCCTCGATGATACGATTGAGTTCACTGCGGGCAGCATCGACGATCTCAGCAGTCAACTCCTCCATCACCTTCGACCCCTCAAAGATATCCGGATATTCGAGCAGGTCAGTCTCGTACGCAAGGATCTGTTGTGCCCGCAGTGACCACTGCTGATCGATCGGCCGTGGTAGGCCAATCGCCTCGTTCCAAGCCGGGAGCTGGAGGGCCCTCGCTCGAGCATCCCTCGAAAGCGTGACCCCTAGCGCCTCTAACATGATTCGGTAGACGTTGTTCTCCGGCTGGGACTCGGTAAGCCCTAAGGAGTTGACCTGCACCCCATAACGAAACCGACGAAACTTAGGATCCTCCACCCCATAACGGATACGCGTCAGTTCATCCCAGAGGGCGACAAAGGATCGCATCTTGGCGACCTCTTCGATCAGCCGGATGCCTGAGTTCACAAAGAACGACATCCTCCCAACCACCTTGGCGAGGCCATCCTCGCCCAGTCGGCCCCGATCACGGACCGCGTCAAGAATCCCAACGGCCGTCGCGAGGGCATAGGCCACCTCCTGGACTGGGGTCGCTCCCGCCTCCTGCAGGTGATAGCTACAGATATTGATGGGGTTCCACTTCGGGACATGAACCACAGAGAACTCAATGAGATCAACCGTCAAGCGTCTTGAGGCCTCCGGTGTGAAGATGAAGGTGCCGCGGGAGAGATACTCCTTGATGATGTCGTTCTGGGTGGTGCCCGCCAACAGATGATACGGGATCCCCTGCTCATCCGCCAGGGCCAGATAGAGACTAAAGAGCCACATGGCTGTCGCGTTGATCGTCATCGATGTATTCATCTTGTCGAGCTCGATCCCGTCGAAGAGCTGGCGTAGATGGGCGAGATGGGCGATGGGTACTCCCACCTTGCCGACCTCACCGGCACTACGGGGATCGTCGGGGTCGAGTCCCAGCTGCGTCGGCAGATCAAAGGCTACCGATAAGCCGGTCTGTCCATTAGCGAGATTCGCACGAAAGAGTCGATTCGAAGCGGCCGCCGAGGAATGGCCGGCGTAGGTACGCATCACCCATGGGATATCGGGTTGCTTGAGGTGTGGATCCATCTCAATCCTCTCAGATCTTCGATTGATAGTCGTAGAAGCCTCGACCGGCCTTGCGACCCAACTGACCGGCCTCTCGCATCCTGCGAAGGGTCGGTGCCGCCAGCATCGCCGGATCCCCGGTCTCCTCATAGAGTCGTTCAAGAATTGCGACGGCAACGTCGAGCCCTACAAGATCGAGCAAGGCGAGCGGTCCCATCGGATAGTTGCACCCGAGCATCATCGCACGATCGATGTCCTCCTTCGTCGCGACTCCCCGCTCAAGGAGCCTGACGGCGGTGTTCAGATAGGGGAACAACAGCGCGTTGACGACGAAGCCGGCCTCATCGTTGACGATGACGGGTTCCTTGTCGAGCGTCTGTACAAAGTGCACTCCAGCATCGAGTACCTCAGGGGCAACGACGAGCGATCGGACGACCTCCACCAGTCGAAGGCTGCCAACTGGATTGAAGAAATGAAGGCCAAGGACAAGCTCAGGCCGTTTCGTGGTGGCAGCCAAGGCCATGACCGGGAGTGTGGAGGTGTTGGTCGCGATCATTGCCCCCTCGATGAGGACATGATCTAACTGAGAGAAGAGATGCTTCTTGACCTCAATATCCTCGACCACTGATTCGATCACCAGGTGCCGATCGTAGAGATCATCGATGTCGGTCGTGTAACGAACCCCTGACATCGCCGTCTCATAACGTTCATCGTCGATCTCGTTACGCGTCAGTCGTCGTCGCAGGTGTCGTTCAAGCGCAGCCTTCACCGATCGAGACGCCGCCTCTGACCGGGTGCGGACCACCACGTCATAATCGGCCAGGACGCATGCCTCAACAATGCCGGAGGCCATCGTCCCCCCACCAACCACGCCGATCCTTGAAAGCTGCACACACCAATCGTACCGGTTCCCTCGCGTACCGATGGCCATGACTAAGCAGTCTCCAAATGGTTACTAGGCTTGGCACACGATGAAGACTCCACACTATGGCACCATTGCGCTCGTCGGCGGTGACGAGTTCGGACCGCTCTGCACCTTTGATGAAGAGATCCTCACGCAGACCGGAGCTCGGCGGGTCAGCATCCTCCCCACGGCGGCAGCCTATGAACGACCAGATCAGGCGGTCGCGAACGGCACCCTCTACCTCGAGAGACTAGGGGTCGAGGTCGATGTGATCGAGATCTACAACCGCACCGACGCTCTGAATGAGGAGCTGGCCTCCAAGATCGGTGGAGCCGAGGTGCTTTACTGCATCGGTGGCTCGCCGCTTCACCTCCGTTCAGTCCTCTTCAACACTCCAACCCTCGGAGCGCTCGCAGACGCTTGGTCAAAGGGAACCACGCTGATCGCATCATCGGCCTCCGCAATGGTGCTCGGTGATCCGATGATCGACCCACGGGGTGGCGCACTCACCATTGGCCTTGGCCTCATCCCACATCTCGCGATCCTGCCACACGCCGATCAGCGATCACTCTCGATTCGGGATCGAACTATCCATCTGGTCCATGCACCAACCGTCATGGTCGAGATCGATGCCCAGACGGCACTGATCTACGATCGAGCCAGCGGTATTCGGGTGCGCGGACCAGGCGGCGCTACCGTCTATCAGGACGGCCTCCAAGCAGACCTCTCGCTCGTCGGGGACCTGCTAGACCGGCGTACGCTCCAAGTCGGCTAACTCGTCGAGCACGCGAGCGACCTCGGTCTGACCCAGTGCAACCGCCTCTTTCGCCGCAGCCATGCGGGTTTCAATCGAGACCTCTGCATTCGTCGCCAACCATACTACGGGTGCCTGTTGACCCAACCCGTGTTCGATCAGCACGCGCGACCAGTAGGAGGCACGCTCAATTTCGAGGTGCCGACCGACCAAGGAGGCTGCTGCGAGAAGCGTACGGTCATCTGGCCGTAATTCGATCAGCTCTGTGAGCAGGCGATCGGCCAACTGTGGGGAGACTTGAAGGAGCTGGGCCGCCACCAACTGCTCCTTGTCATCTGGAAGTGCAGCCAGCAACTCGGCGACGTCAACTCCTCCGCGTTCCATAAAACCAGCGAGTTCTGCCAGATGGACATCCATCACACCCTGGGCAAGGCCAGCGATGATAACCCGCGCGGCCTCAGCATCCCGACCAAGTGCAGCCAGCGCTCGCGCCTTCAAACCCAACAGCGTGGTCGGGTTGACCGTGAGGCCATCGCGGTCAACGACGAAACCACCAACCGCATCGATCCAGTGCAACGCCTCCTCAAACTGCCCTTGAGCAAAGGCAAGATGGGCACGATCATGGAACCCAAAGTATTCATGGAAGCCGTGCTCGCTGAGTTGTTCAATCGCCCACTCGGCCTGCTCATATCGACCAAGTGCTCGATACCAGAAAGAGATGGCTAGCATGCCAACTCGTTCCATCAAGGGCACCCCAGAACCAAGCACCTGTTCCTCCACAAGCGCTACCGCCTCCTCAAGACGTCCACTCATCGTCATGGATCTCGCCTCATGAAGCGCGGCCTCAGCCTCTGAGGCCGCTGATCCATTGACCTCAGAGATTCGAAGGTTTCGCTCGGCCTTCGACTTGCGCGTCATCTCGGTATCGAGATAACCGATGTGGCGTAGGTGGATATCGGGCTGGAGCACCGAGTAGGCGCTACGCTGATCATCTCGGTACCAGACCGTCTCATGAATGGCTCCTCGCCAATAACAGTCCTTGCGGCGAAAGAGCCGATTGGCGAAGTGGTTGGTCAGCGAGAGTCCACCGCCAGTTGCATTCTCTATCCGCACCGAGTAGGCCTCATATGGCGCCAACGGATCCTCTAGCCGGAGTCGAAGGGCCGACCGGTCACCGACCACACGCTCGTCCGCGTCGATCCAAAGGATCCACGCACCGGTGGCATAGTTGAGTGTTTGATTACGTGCCCACGCAAAATCCTCACGCCACTCCCCCTCAATGACCCGGGCGCCGTGTTGCCTTGCGATGCGCACGGTGGCATCGGTTGATCCAGTGTCAAAGACGATCATCTCATCGACCAGATCGCGAACGGATAGGAGGGCCTCGACCAGACAACTCTCCTCATCCTTGACGATCATGCAGAGTGAAAGGAGTGGTGTGGTGGTCGGCGCTCCCGGAATGAGCTTGGTCTTCACCTCGGAGGAGAAGGCAATGGAACCCTGTGCGAGCACGAGCGCGCGATGCCGGTACAGCGAGGAAAACAGTGCGAAGCTCGTCGTCGGCCCAGATGTGCAACTCTCCTGGACCCAGGCACCCGCAGCACAGGCAACGAGATCGCTCGCATAGGAGATCGGCTGTGCGGTACCCGCAAAGGCTCGCCGCATATGCGATGCGTACTCCGCCTGTTCTGCAAGGGTCACGATGTGCTGACTCTCCTCAAGAACCTGCCGCTGGGGACCGTTGACGTTGGGGGATCCCGGGACGATCACTGCCTCTGGGTAGCGTCCCGAGATGACGAGAAGCTCGTCGAGCCAGCCGGGGGTGAGTGACGCGGCCGATGACACCACCAACACCCGGTCCGCCTGCGAAAGGCGATCGAGGTCACGGGAGGTGAGCTGTTGTCCCTCCACCAACAGAATGATCGGGTAACTCGCCGGTACGATCGTTGAAAGATACCGCCGGGCGTTCCGGCGAGACCGCTCATCGGCGAGCAAGACTAGTACGACAACGCGTGTTTTGATCACTATCCCATCCTTTCTCGTGGCCTTTGCCCCACTTCAGCCTGCTCTGTTCAGTCTTGATCGATCACACGTGCATCGATCATCGACTCGTCCAGCCTCGATGATCATGGCCCAGTCGGCAGCGTGGGCACCAATCGTACGGAGATGACACCAACCGGTTGTCGGTCACGCCAAGAGATATTCGCATCGATGCCCTGGATGTGTGGAGAACCCAACAACGTCATCGCCTCGACGGGTAGCGCTGATACCTCGACCAACTGGGTCAGATGCGCTCGAGGTGCATGCGGTCGCTGTTCATTGAAGAGAAGACCAAAGATGTTCAGGATCTCATGGACATTGGCCGTCATGGTGTCGGTGAGTGCTCCTGCAGCCCTCGCCTCATCGATCATGCCCTTCGGGATCATCGAGAGACCCGCACCGAAGGTAAGCGCGAAGGGAAAATCTACCTCGATGATGGATCGAAGCACCTCATCTTGATCGTGATAGAGACCTGCCAGATAGAGCGCCGGCAGCTGACTCCCCTTGGGATAACGGGCAGCAAGAACTTCGGCGTTCATGAGGTTCGAGAGTACCGACTCAAGTTCGTCAAGACTCGGCAGTAAAAGACGCGATGATGCCTCAGTAATCATCCTTCGTCGCCAGCGTCACTGATCGAGACGAGATGCAGCTCACCGAGCTCGGTTGAGAGGCGAAAGACCTCGCTCGCCGTCCCGGTCGGCACCCGGAGCCGGCCGAAGAGAAACATTGGGAGACCGGAGCGAAGGCTAGGATCAGCCTCGATCACCAATCGCTTTGCCACCCCGCCGATGACGTTCACCACCTCAGCGATCGCATCGGTGATCTCCACGTCGCTCAAATGGTCACTGCGTCCAATCATGTTGGCCGTGAGAAGCTCCAGCGTGACGAACTCCGCGACCAGACCCAACTGCAACGACAGTCGATCGCCAACGAGACCCACCCAGGCACCCGGGAGATTCGATGGAATGCCCGCCGCATGAAGTTCTGGCACCCCGACGAGGGATGGCAGGATCCCACCCTCGAGCGCGCGCACGCCGTCGAGGAGCGCGCTCGACCACCTGGTCATCTGTATCATCACTGAACTCCCACTGCATCGAGTGCGTCTCGGAAATTGGCCGGTGTAAAAGGCTTTGAGATCAAGAACGACGCCCCTGACTCTCGAGCCAGTCGCACCATATCCGGGGTTCCCTCCGACGTCACAAAGCCAAAGGGCACCTCCTTGTCATGCGATCGAAGTTCCCGCAGGAACTCCAGCCCGTTCATCTCGGGCATATTCCAATCAGAGAGAACCAGGTCAACCTCGTGATCGCTCAACTGGTGGAGTGCCTCGATGCCATCTTGGGCCTCAAGAAACTCAGCGTCATCAAAGCCGGCCTGACGCAGCTGGCGGATGACGATCATACGCATCGCACGCGAATCGTCAACGACCAAGACCCTCATTCTGTTACCTCCACATCAACCCCATTCGGCCATATCGGCAGCCAAAGAGGCAGCCTTAAGGTTCTTGGCGGGTTTCGCGGAGGCGACGTAGACTCATGCGTGGCTTTGGACGTGGGACGACCAGCTGACCAGAACTCGCGACATTCTCGGCCTCTCGACCCGGGACCATCAGCTGGCTCAACCGCTCGACAATGCGCATGCGGTGACTTCTCGACAGGAGCGAGGCTGCTTGGCTGTCGCCGAGCTCCATCGAGAGAATCAGTAACCGATGTTCGTTGATGTGGTGGTCCTCTTCTGCCACCGTTGGAGGTAGCATCAGCCGGGCACGGTGGAGTTGATCGACGAGCAGCGAATAAACCCCACCGCTCAGCGGATAATGGGCTGCCTCACCGAGAAGCACTCGATGGAATCGATCATCGAGGAGGATGAACTCATCCGGGTTGCCGTGCTCGACCACCGTCACCAGCTGTTCATTGACCTCTCGCAGAACCGAAAACACCATTGCATTGGGCACCTTGGCCAGCCGAGTGGCGGCGGCTGCCTCAAGGCTGGCGATCATCTCGGACACCTCCGGCAACTCCCCAAAGTCGATCAGCCGCACTCGGTAGCCTTTGCGTGGTACCGACTCAAGCCACCCCTCGACCTCCAATCGAGCAAGGGCCTCACGCACGGGAGTCCTGGAGGCGCCGACAAGATCAGCGATATCGCGATCCAACAGAAAGCTACCCGGCTCGATCGCCAACGAGACGATCGCCGAGCGAATGCTGAGATAGGCACTGTGTGACAACGGCACGGTATTCGACTTCACCACGACTGCTAACTCATACCTCCCACAAACAGTATGGCCAAGTTTGACCGAAATTACCAATAACGACCGAAGAGTTGTGATAACAGCGAAGGCACACCATGGGTGGCCGCGCAGGCTTAACCGCGAAAACGCAGCACGTGCGGCTCGCTCGGCACCACCTTCTCGAAGCGTCCATCGACGCCGGGTAGTGACTCAGCAGTGGCCATCACAAGGACGCTTCCCGGTGCAAGATGTCTGATGAGCTGTTCTGCGATCGAGGCCTTGACGACAGGAGAGAAGTAAATAAGGATGTTGCGCAACAGAACAAGGTCGAGGATCCCAAGCATCTGCCAGGGGCGCGCCAGGTTCATCTGGCGAGCGCTCACCAGCGCAGCCACCTCCGGTCTTACCTTGTACCCGTTGTGCTCAGGGGTGAGAAAACGCCGCGCGAGTGGGTGAGGGAGTCCACGCTCGATCTCAAGCTGGGAGTACCACCCGAGCCGAGTCCGTTGGACCATTCGCGAGGAGACATCGGTGGCAAGAATGTTTGCCGTCCTCGCCAGGGAGGGAAACCGGTCGATCAGGAGCATCGCGACAGAGTAGGCCTCCTGGCCGGAGGCCGCCGCGCCTGACCACACACGAAGTGCCCGTCCTTGGCGCTCCTCAAACAGCGGTGGTATCACCCGCGTTCGCAACAGATCGAAGGTACCAGGCTCACGAAAGAACGACGTTTCACACGTTACCATCGCATCGATCACCGCCTGTACGAGCGTCGACTCACGCTCTCGAATGACCACATCGATCAGGTCTTCGAGGCTGTCAAAGCCAAACCTGTTCAAGAGTGGACTCAGTCGATGCTCAACAAGGTAGCCCCGCGACTCCCCAAGCTGGAGCGCGATCTCCGCTTGCAGGAACTCCGCCAACCGATCATACATTTCGAGAGCGATCGTCACGAGGTCACCTCGAGTCTCGCTGATCGCGCTGCCATCGCTAACGCGCGTGCCCTGGCACCGATGTTGCCCGGTGGACCGATCGTTCGCGCAAGTCCTTCGTTAACAACTGCCCCAGGCATGCCCCAAACCACAGAGGTCATCTGGTCCTGGGCAAAAACAACACCATCGCTGGCGACGATTGCGCGCGCTCCCTTAACACCGTCGGTTCCCATGCCACTCAGCACGACAGCGATCGGGCGATGGGTGACGGCGGCGGCTGAGTCAAAGAGAACATCAGCCGATGGCTTGCAAGAGTTGACTGGAGCCTCATCTGAATAGGCGAGGAGTAGCTGTCTAGCTCGCCGCTTGAGCTCCACATGGACACGACCCGGGGCAAATCGAATAACCCCGGGGCCCAGGAACTCACCGTCCTCGCCGACCGCGACATCAGCCCCGAGTTGCTCTCCGAGTTGCTCAACCAGGAGATCCACAAAGTGCGTGGCGATATGTTGCACCACTACGATCGGTAGATCGACAGTGCCAACTGCGGCGAGAAAGTCACCGAGAGCCGCTGGTCCTCCAGTGGATGCTGCAACCACGATCACCTCCGGAGACCGAGATGGACCGGGTTGTTGGGGTCCCGCCACCGCAGGGCTGGGTGTCTCTACGGCGAGAACGGGGCTCGACCTCACCAACGATCGAATGCGTTCGAGCAGCGCCTGCCGAGTCTGTTCCTCGACCTGAAAGGAGATTGGCTTGGCCACGTAGTCGCTGGCACCGGCCAACATCGAGGCAACCGTCATTCGGCTACCTGAATCCGTCAGTGCGGAGAACATAATGACCGGCACCGACGAATCGATCGTGCGAATCTGGCGGAGCGTCTCCACCCCATCGAGTCCAGGCATCTCTATATCGAGGACCACTACATCGGGGTGCAGCCGCACAAAGAGCTCCACCGCATGAGTTCCGCTCTCCGCCTGTCCAACGAGTTCAAGGTCGAGCTCTGCTGCGATCCATGATGCTACCCGAGTGCGAATCACCCTGGAGTCATCGGCGATGAGAATCCTGACCACTAGGCGGCCGCTCCTGCCTGCGCAATTCGCTCCGCATCGAGCACGAGGGTGATGAGTTCCCCCTGTTGGATGACTGCCGTCGTCAACCCTCGAAAACATGCAGGTATCGTCTCCGGCGTCGGCAGCAACTCCTCGTCCGCCGCCCGCAACACGTCACCGATCGCGTCGACCAGCAGAGCGAACGATTGGCTCCCCCGCTCAAGGACCAGCACCATCGGTTCTTCGCTCAACGGCAACCCGGGCGGGAGCAGTGAGGCGCGTAGATCCAACACGGTCAGGATCTGCCCGCGCAGGTTGAGAAGACCAGCAACGCTGTGGGGTGCGAGAGGGACAGGGGTAAGACGCTCTTGGGCGAGGACCTCGGTGATATGATGCATCGACACCGCACAGCGATACGCGCCGATCAGGAAACTGCAATACTGCTCAGATTGCTGCAAGTGCTCAGATTGCTGCAAGTGCTCAGGTTGCTGCAGGTGCTCAGGTTGCTGCAAGTGCTCAGATTGCTGCAAGTGCTCAGATTCAGCCACGACTCGCTCCAGATCTTGTCATGAGGGCCTCGGCAAGCGAGATGATGCGTACGATCCTGCCACCGACGATCGTTGAACCAGATTCCGTCCCGCCTATCGTGGCGATATCAACGACTTCGCGAATCGCCACGACCCGGTCCACGTTCCCAAAGCTTGGGACGAGGATCCTCAAAGCTCCAGACTTTGGAAGGTCGGTATCACCTTGGAGCAACGAGGTGATGGCGACAACCTCGACCACCACACCGCGATACTGAATCACCGGAACGGTACCGAGGTACTCAATAGTGCAGGCATCAACCTCCTCGATACGCTCAACCTCAAAGACAGGTACGGCCACCAGACCCGCCTCTCCCTCATCGATCAACAGCGCGATCTCTTCATCGACGATGTCCTCGTGCGCATCGCCAAGCTCGGAGACCGCAATATCGTCGAGGCTGAGCGTGGCACGACTAGCAATACCCGCCACATCGAGGATCATCGCAACTTCGCCGTCTCCAAGAATGGTTGCCCCCGCATAGATACCGATCGCCGCGATAAAACTGTCGAGTGGTTTAACCACAATCTCTTGGGTGTCCACCACCCGATCGACGATCAGACCGAACTGCCGACCTCCAAGCTGTACCACCACAATGGTGACCAACTGGAGCTGCGCAAGTGCCTCGGTCGATCCGAGTCCGAGCAGCTGCGCGAGGTCGACAACGGGTAGTAGTTGGGCGTTGCGCCGAAGGAAGAGACTCTCACCGATGAAGGCCAGCTCGTCTGCCATCGACTCGCGTTCGAGTCGAAGCAGTTCAACAACGCCGAGTTGCGGCAGAGCGAAGCGTTGGCCAGCCACCAAGAGCATGAGCGAGGGGATGATCGCAAGCGTGAGCGGAATTCTAAGGACGATGGTGGTGCCCTTACCCGCCTGGGAGTTGATCTCAATGGTGCCACTCACCTGCTCGACGTTGGTGCGCACAACATCCATTCCCACGCCTCGGCCTGAGACGCTTGTGACCTCCTCGGAGGTGGAGAAGCCGGGAAGGAAGATGAGATCTAGGCGGTCACGCGCCGACATGGAGCTAAGCGTCTGTGGTGAAACAAGCCCAAGACGGAGTGCGCGGTCGGCGATGGTGGATGGATCGATTCCCGCACCGTCGTCGGCAATCGTGACGATGACGGAACCACCCTCATGCCGGGCGACAATCTCAAGGTGACCCACTGGGCCTTTGCCTACGCCCACCCTAACGTCAGAGAATTCGATCCCGTGGTCGACCGCATTGCGGAGTAGGTGAACGAGTGGATCCCGCAATGCCTCAAGGATTCCTCGATCGAGTTCTGTTTCGCCACCCGTAACGGTGAGGGCCACCTGCTTGCCAAGGGATCGAGCCAGGTCCCGAACCAGGCGCGGCAGTTTGGCAAGAAGGGACTCCATCGGCTGCATGCGCGTCTGCATGATCTGTTCCTGGAGTTGCGTAGTGATGAGATTGAGTCGCCGCGCGAGGGCACCGAGCTCAGCATCCTCGATCACCCCATTGATCTGCAACGTTCGGTTGCGAATGAGGACCAGTTCTCCAACGAGATTGACGAGACGATCGAGTGCTCCAACATCGACGCGGATGGCCTGGTCCAATAGATTCGCATGCACGGGCGACGGATCCTTCGCAGGAGGGGCCGCCTCACCTGTCGGCGTAAAGACCACAATATTGGGAGCGAGCTGGACCTCAGACGGAACGGTGAACTGGGCCATATTGCGCTCTACATCGCCAGCCTCTACCTCTTGACGCGCCACCCGCAACCCAGCGCAAAGCTCTGCCTCTGTGTCCTCGCCGTCATCGCCACTTGTCTCGATGTTGGCGAGGTAGCGACGGAGCCCATCGAGAAGGTCGAGCAGTAGCTGAACCATGGTATCGTCGAGGCGGTGGTCGGCGTCGCGCAGCACTCCAAGGAGGCTCTCACCCTCGTGGGCAAGTTCTGCAAGATGAGCAAAGTCAAAAAAGCCACAGGCTCCTTTGATGGAGTGCAACGTTCGAAAGGTTGCCGCGACAACCTCTGCGTGGGTAGCGCTGGGATCGAGCCCAAGCAGGTCCTGCTCGGTGCGGTCCAGGTTTTCGTAGGCCTCGATCAGAAACTCGCGAAGTTCTTCGCCTAGGTCATCGCGAGACATCAGATCATCCTTTCTTCCCGCTCTACCTTCGGCTCACTACCGGCTCTGCTTGATATCAACCTTTGTTGGAACAACGGACGGCTTACCCGCGGTATCATCACAAATACGGTTAAGGCGACCACCCAAACGGTTCAACATTTGCTAAGTTTTTTTGCCAAGTTCCTGGTGATAACGTTCGACCTCGTGATAAGATAACCACAGCAGTGACGGACATGGGTGCCTCCCCCCAAGAGGGTGGGTACCCGATCAGACGCCTTCGGGCGCAAGGAGGCGCGGTGCTGGTATTAACCAGAAAGGCCAGTCAGAGTATCGTGATCGGAAACGACATCGTCATCACGATCCTAGATGTCCATCGCGACCAGGTGCGTGTTGGCATTGAGGCACCTCGTGACGTGGATGTCCATCGCCAAGAGATCTTCGATGCTCTTCAGGCCTCCAACCGCGATGCGGCTCAATCGGCCGAAAAAATACAACCGTCAAGTGAGAAGGAGTAGACGACCCAAACCGGGATTGTTCACTCAACGATATCGTCAGCGACGAGGATGCGCGACGTGTCTCGCAGGGGTACCTCAACGGCTTCGTGCATGCTGTAGGCTTGATTGCTCTGGAGTATCTGTGCACTCCGCCAGTTCGTTATGTTGATGACCAACGGTGCCTGAGTGTTCACGGTGGGGAGTCCGCCGTCGGCATCAAGGGTTGCGATCAGCATGACGAGCACCTCACCGGCGTCTTTGATCCCCAACAGCGACTGATGAAAGTCGTCGATATCGACGGCCATCTCGATACCCAGTTCACTCGGCTGCGCGATCACAAAGCTTGGCCCCCCCTCCTGGGTCGAACGCAGGCCGAGGTATGGGCCATACTCTGGCCCGAGGGCGCCCAGCACGAAACTATGGTGCCCTTCAAAACCGGGTAGCCCTATCGGGAAACTCAGCGGCAAACTGAGCACTCGCTCAGTACGGGCGGTCTCCTCGGTGACTTGACTCATTGATCCTCCTCGATGATAGGTTGGCTGCTTGGCAATAAAACTGTTCTCACAGGGCGACAGACGACCCTGGGCACAACGCCTGAGACGATGGACATTGGTTCCCGGTGGCGCACTAGAGGTACTGGGCGAGGGTTGGTTGGTTCAGCTGCGAGGTCGCATAGAGTGCGACCTGGTAGTTATTCAACTCCTGTTGATACTGAGTCGTGAGCTGTGCAGTGTTGATATTTTGAATCGCACCGACCTCGTTGGTCGCCTGGGTCACAGCTCCTGTCACCTGTTGGCTCATCACATGGAACTGATCATAGTTCACACCAGCCTGAGCTGCCTGGTTTTCTAGATTGCCGAGTTGTGTCTGGACACTTCCGAGATCGCTGCCGGCTGCCGCCGAGATGTTGCCACTGTTCAGATCGCTGATGGCACTGTTGATCGCGGCAAAGATGCCTTGACCGCCGGACGTGGTCGCACCAAACGGATCCGTCAGGCTAGTTGGTAGCTCCACACCTGGTGCTGCTGCCACCGTTGGCGGCGCTCCTTTCCCTCGATAGGTCACCGCGGTTCCCTCTCCTCCCGGCTGCGAGTAGGCAGTGGTGGCACCTGAGGTTCCGGCGAAGATCGCTTGACCGAGGTAGGTCGTGTTCGCGACGCCGAGCAAAGACTGCTCAAGCCCACTGATCTGACTGGCTAACCCCTTCGCGTTCGCAGTCGTTACCCCGGGACCACCCGCCTGTACCAACACGCTGGAGATCTGTTGGACGATGCTCACCGCCTGGGTCATGGACGCATTGGCCAACGAGGCGACCGTCTGACCCTCGCTGATATTGGTCTGATACTGGTTGTAGGCCGAGAGTGAGGCGTTCACGTTGATCAGGTTGGCCACACCCGTTGGACTATCAGAGGGCTCGGAGATATTCTCCCCGGTGGTGAGCGTCTGCTCCAGCGAACCCAACTGGGTCTGATACTGATCAAGCGACGTCGTCATCGCCGCGCTGAGGCTCATCTGTGTTGGGATCATCGACATCCTGTTTCTCCTCCTTGCCTAGACATCCTGTATGAGCGATTGCAGCGTGGTGGCAACCGTTGAGATCACCTTGGCCGCTGCCTGGTACTGCTGTTGATAGTTAACGAGGTTGACCAACTGGGAGTTGACCGACACTCCTGAGACTGATTGTTCTGCGCTGTAGGCCTGGTTGTAGGCGTTGGTGGCATTCGTTGCGTTCGCGGTGGCGTTCTGGACGTCGAGGCCGACCTGCGCGACCGAACTCGCCCACGCAGCGATGGCGCCGGTGGTTGAGGTCTGTTGGTTGGCGACTGCCTGTGCATTCGATCCATCACCCGGGTCGTACGTGAGACCAGATGCCGCGATCAGCATCGGATTACCAACAATCGCCGAGTTCACGCCGAGTGTCGCCGCATTGATAGCTGTGCCCGCTGAGGTTGAGACAAAGAGCGGAACACCAGATTGTGAGCCAGTCCCCGACGCAGTCTGGCTCGTTCCTGACGCAAGCTGACCGTTCACGTTATTTGCAAGCGTCGTGGCCAGGGAGTTAAGGTACGTGCCGTAGCTAGGGAGGTTGTTGTTGAGGGCTGTCAGGGTTGCACCAAGCGTGCCGCCCGAGACCGGCACTTGGGTGTCTGAGGACACAAGGGTGACTTGGGCAGTGTTGGGGGCATCGGGAACTGACTGGCTTGCGGCGCTGAACTGGAGTTGCTGAGCAGAACCACCCTGGACCAATGCCACCCCACCGATGAGAAGAGTGGTCTGACCGGCGTTGCCTGGTATCGAAGTGACCCCGAGCTCGCTGGCGAGTTGGTCGATCACCTGATTCTGTTGGTCGACCAGGGTATTCGAGGCGCCAGGCGTCAGCGACGTACTTGCGAGCTGGGTGTTGATCGAGGCAACCTCTTGGAGTTGAGAGTTGATCGTGCCGACGAGGGTCGAAGCCGCACTCGCCGCCTGGTTGTAGGTAGCGGTAAGGTTGGTTGCCGCCTGGTTGATGGCGGTTACCACGTTCTGTGCTGCGGCGACCAACTGCGTGCGTGGAGCAAGCTGGGTTGGGTTATCGGCTACCGAAGAGAAGTCATTGTACATCGTGTTCATCTGTTCGGAGATTCCACTTGAACTCGGCTCGTTGAAGGAGTTCTGGGCACTCGTCAGCAGTGACTGCATCTGATTCGCATAACTCTGAGCACCGTTGGCTGAGAGCTCAAGCTGCCGGTTGAAGCTGTTGGAGGATTGGAGAATACCGGTGACCGTGACGCCATCGCCTATCGGATCCCCCGGGGTCTGTTGGTTCGAAAGTGACGCCGTCTCCTTCAGATAGCCAGGCGTATTGGCATTGGAGATATTCTCACTGACGGTGTCGAGGCCGGTCTGTGCCGCATCGAGGCCAGAGAGCGCGATAGAGAGAGAGCCGCCACTCATACGCGGTGACTCACCGACTCAGGCCGCAAGAGCTCGACATCACCATCACCACGATAGAGCCCGATGTCAAGCCCCAAATCACGCATAAGGTTAGCGACTACCATCGACCGCCAGAAACATCCGACCATAACCACATTCGCCTTGGTCACCAACTGCTGATAACGACTCCTGAAGGCTCCAGGCTCCAGTTCCCCGGACTGCACCTCCCCTACAAGCCGTCCGACGAGTTCGTTGAGCTTTACCGCTCGCTTCGCGAGCGCCTCATCGGCGTTCTGCGTCATCAAGTCGCTCATCGCACTCAACTCGTAATCGAGCCGATCGAGAAGCTCTTCGATGAGACCCACATCCACTACTTGATCATCCATGGTGGGACCATCGGCATCGATGCGCCCAACCTAAGTTCTCGTTTTCGAGTAGGTGAAGAGTCTGGCCATCCGATGCGTCCCCTCCATGAGGATCGGGTAACGCGAGGCCAACGCTGCCGAAGAGAGATCGCGCAGGTAGCTGCGCGTAATGGGATCCGAGGTCGCATTCATAAAGAGCTTGCTCGCGTGGTTGTTGATGATCGAGTTGGCTGAACGTCCGTAACGGTGCTCAAGCTGGGCGAGATCCTGCACGATCGAGATCAACCGTACCCCCTGTCCAATGCCGATGGCCGCTAGACGGTCCAGATTCGGGATGGGTGCAAGATTGGCGAGTTCGTCCAGGCAGAGCAGCACCGGACTCTCACGCCCTCCCTCGAGCGCCAGAGCAACGATTCGTGAGAGCAGCAACGCAAAGAGCAAGGAGTGAAACTCCTGTTCACCAGCGCTGGCCACTAGAAACGTTGAGCTGGCTGGTCCATCGAGGAGATCAGAGACTCGAAGCGTGGGTAGGTCCATATTCCCATGAGTGAGAGGCCCAAGCAGCCCACGTGCGGTGAGGAGGACCGAGTCTCGCTGGCGTTCCTCCAGCGCACACGTTGCCAACACCTGCTCGGCCAGTCGACGTTCTCCCTGGGTGCAGAGACTTCGATAGAGCTCCCCTGGATCATCCAGCCAGCCGAGCATCGGTGTGCCCGTACCCCGGGACGCTCGCAACACTCCGGCCACTACAGGCTCTGCCAACTGATACCAAAAGTGGGTATCGCCGCTCGTCGCAGTGTACGACGGCTGGGCGAGCACCAAAGCATGAGCCATCGCAGTGGCTTCACGCTCACCCGTCGCCTCACAGATTGGATCCCAACGGTGTGTCGCACGCTCGGGATCGCCGATGATCATGACTCGACCCTTTGCCTCGCGGTTGGCAAGTATCTCGCTGGTCAGCAGATCTGTCTTTACTGAGGTGGCAATCAATGAACCCTGGAACGACAACAGATTGGGAAGCACAACGCTCGTCGTCTTCCCACTTCTCGTCGGGCCGACCACAAGCAAGGAGTGCTCGTCAGCGATCGACACTTGGCGATGTCGGGACAGTTGAATGCGAAGGCGAGTCGCCGGGATCACTACCGGGCTGCCAAAGCGAAGTCTGAGGCCTGGTTCTGGTGACTGCAGACGCCGAGAGCCACCCATTGATCGTCCACGCGACCGCATCGTCTGCTCGCGGCCTCGCGAACCAAAAAGCCAGAGGGTGGCGACCACCACGACGACAAGGACAGCCCCCACCCTAGCCTCGCATGGCTCGGTCGGTATCGACAAGGTCTCCTTCGCCATCGAGGATCCGATGAGTGACGAGGAACTGGTGGGTCCCAATACACCACAGCGCCTCGCCTTTGGCCAGACTCACCAGTGTCTCACCCATCGTGGCGCTGAGGCCGACCGCACCAGCGAGCGGCGCCACCTCCTCACGAGGTTGGCGGAAGATGACTCGGGTCTCGACATCTTTGACTAGTTCAGCCGCCTCCGCATCCAGATCAGAGAGTCGATGTGTGACAGCGACCACCGACGCTCCATAGCTACGGGCAAGCTTGAACAGATCCCGCATCTCGCGCACTGAATCCGCGTGTTGGAGCACCGACCACGCCTCATCGACGACGACAAAACCCGCCGATAATTCAGATCTTGCAAACTGGGCGATGCGCGCCCGGAGCAGACAGCTGATGGCGAAGGCGGTCAATCGGCGATCCACCAGTGACCGAAGATCCACTACAACCCGTTCCCCAAGAGCGACACTCGCGCCATCGACTGCAAAAACACCGGCGAGGTCGCCGTCGATCAGACGAGTCAACTGGGCACGAAGCTCGCGACGGAGCCTCGCCTCCTCTCTGTCAGCGTGCGCGCCGATCGACCCTGAGTCGACAAGATCCACGAGGTGGGTGAGAGTGATCGACCGAGGATCGCTGATCAACTGGGTGGTGACCTCCTGGAGCAGCTGGTACTCCAACGGTAGTGGCGATCGGTCATAGAGTACACCAAAGATGCTCACCAACACTCCAGCCAACGTTCGGGGTGAGGCATCGACCCCAGCAAAGGGATCCAGGCCTGCCCCTTCGGCTAAGCCCAATCGCTGTGCCCCCAAACTTGTGGCTGCAACCGTGTACTCTCCTTTTGGATCGAGGATCAGAATGGAGGTTGTTGGGGCATGTTCTCTGACCAGCAGCGTCTTGACAAAGGCACTCTTTCCGCGGCCGATCTCCCCCAACACCAGCATGTTAGGGCTTGTCAAGTAGCCAGCTCGGTAGAGCTCAAATGGATCGAAACAGAAAACACCACCTAGGCGCGACACTCCCACAGGACGAAGACGAGTGGGAGGTAGTGGGCTCGAGGCTAGGAGCGGTAGCCGCCCCAGGGTTCGCGTGCTGTCTTGATAACTCAACTCCAACCGGTCACCCCCAGCAGCGCTCGCTCGAAGAGTGAGCGCTGCTCTCCAAGGACCAACCTCAGCCGGAGCTGGGCGCTCGCCGCCAACTCCTCCAGTGCCGCACGACTAGGTGCCAACCGTTGTGCACTCGGAGCCAAGAGCACCACCAGCAGCTGGTAGCGACAGAGCCGATAACCGGCTAACAGTTCCTCCTCTTGGGTCAGCGAGGTAGCCTCGCGATGATCATCTCGGGCTCGATCGAGATAGCCCCGCTCCCGGCGGAGTCGGCGATCTGCAACCATCTCGGTCCGGTGCCGAGCCACCTCTCGCTGGGCGCGTCTCACCTCGACTGGCCGGACGACCAAGGAGACCACCCGACTGGGAGGGCCTGGTGCGAACAGAGCGAGCAGCATTCGCGGATCTACGCTCCTTCCTGGCCAACCATCAACGCGATAGGTGGAGGCCGCGAACCTCTCTCCAACGAGCATCTCTACCCCTTCACTCGTTTGCGTACCGGCAGTGGAGAAGGATTCACTGATACCTCCACACGCCGTATCGATGAGCTCCCAGGGTCTCTCTGGCACCGCCAGCGTGATGCCCTCGAAATGGTTGGCCATCCGTAATCCTGTGATTGTTCTCGACAGAGCAGCGCGTTGACGACGTGGGGTCCCAGGTGGGCTAGTCACGAGCAGTGAGGTCTGCACCCTATAGGTGGTGAGTGCTAACTCCCGATAGCTCTTGGCACACTGTGACAGATCCTCGAAGAGAGTCTGGGGCAGGATCGAGCTACGCAGTACCATCTCACCGTGGGGTACCAACCGGTTGGAGGCCTCGTTGAGGAGATGCGCCCAGGCATCCCCGTGGTTGCGCTCTGCACGCAGCGTCGCTGCTGGGGTTTCGTCGGTGATCACAAAACCGCCAATCAGCTGGCGCGAACCAACGCTCCTCAGTAGCTGGGCCTCAGCAGTGAAACCCGGGGCACGGCGCGCGAGTTTTGCCCCCACCTTCATCTTCACCCAAGCAAGCGGGTGTGCCTTTAGCAGGAGTGTGATTCCAAAGAGGATGACCAGGCAAACACCCAACACTGCCGCGATAACGAGACGCGCCATCTCATTCCCAAGTCCTGCAACTCCGATCACTATCACCAACCCAAACGCGAGCTTTGCCACCAGCGTGATGGGAAGACCCAACATCTGTGTACCCGATGCTGGGGTGCCAAAATAGACCAGATCGCTCTCGCGCTCATCTCCACCATTCACCCTCTTCTCCCCTTTCGTTCGTGCCCATGAAGAAACTCGTCGACCCAGGGGTCAGTCTTGGCCATCTCGACGATCGCGGAGGGTACCGGATGCCCCTGGTACTGGGGTATCGTCGACTTCGTCTGTTTGGTCCAGGGTGCCGCTAATGCGATGCTGGCCATGTACCCCTGGTCAGCGAGTGCACCAACACGAGAGAGGGCCATCGACCGCGCACTCGAAAAGGACTCCAGCGCAACTGCTTCGCTGAAGGCTACCGAGCGCAGAATCGCGATTGGAGCGAAGCAGACCACGAGTAACAACGCCACCCCTGAGAGCGCGAGCGAAAGAATATCGCCTGGGCCCGAGCTGCTCGTCGCCTCGACGAGCAGCGATGCCCCTAATCCAATTCCGATCGCAAGAATGAGCTTGGAGATCACCAGGCCAAAGAGTGAACGCAAAGCAGTGGTAAACCAATGGCGGCCCATCGGGAGAACGATGCCGATGGAGGCCAGAGGAAACAACGCAAGCACGAGGTAGATACCTGCATCACGCATCAGAAGTTCAAGAAAGAGAGCAAGCGCACCCAGGAGGGCGATCGCTGCGAGCACCCCTGCAACGATCGGGCCGACACCGGGGACGGCACGCCCCCAAGTAAAGATGAGGGCGAGCCGAGGCAGTGCGGCGATATCAGCGAGTGGACCCTTGGACAACGCATTGACGACGGAAGCCAAGTCGTTGGTCAAGGTCGGAGCCAACAACACCGCACACACCGCGATGGGCACCCGGGCGACCAACTCGATGAGCGTGGCGACGCTCTGGTGCCACAGCGCCGCCACCGCCCCGATGAGGAGAGCGGGTACGAGAACCATCGCTAGGAGTTCGACCTGCTGTCGATAGACCGCCTGCACCGCACTCGCACCGATATCGAGACGGTCCGCCGAACTGAGCAGTCCGACAATCTCACCTAGAAACCAGCTCAGCGACCCAGTCAGCAGGTGACCAGCAAAGCCGGCCAGCGCAGTGGCGAGGTACTTTACGATCGCGTGAGCGATCGCATCAACTGGGGCTGAAATGAGCGACCCTAGCAACACCGCTAGACGCCAAGTCCCAGGTGAAAGAAGAAGTTGATGATCGCTGGTGCGGCACCGATGATGAGCGCAGCCGCACCAGCCGCCAGGACCGCCCGACGACCAAAGTAAGACTGTTGATAGTTCTGGCTATGAGCACCTAGTGCCCAGGTCGCCGCTCCGATGATGAGGCCAATCAGTGCCAAGATGAGCGCCCAACCACCGATTCCGTTGGCGAGCTGTTGAATCACCGAACCGCCCGGCAACGCCGAGGGATCGGGGTTGAGCGCTACATCGAGAAGCATCCATGCCATCCGTTTCTCCTTCCTTGGAGATTCTAAGCATATCATCACTTTCCAACTCTTTTCATGTTATTCCAATAAAAAACATTACGGGAACGGAGGTCGCTTCGAGGCACCCAGCTCAAAGCCTGTGCCCCTCTAGTATGGAGGAGTGAAGGAGTGCGAGACGGTGGAAGAGACAGCAAATGCACACGTTGGGGATGCCGAGCTTTGGAGCCGTGCAGCAGCGAGTCTCTCGATCGGCGTTGTGCTCGTCGACGCCGAATATCGCACTGTCTACTCCGACTACGCCGATAAAATTCCAACGGGCGGTTTTGCTGAGCGCATCCTTCTCGAACGTGCTATCTCTGCTCTCAAGCACGATGCTCGCCTCGAGCTCTACCGATCGCAGACCCTCGAGGTCTTTGGTCCCCCAAAGAGCTACTTTCAGCTCGTAACCACCCCTCTCGGCAGTGATCCCCATCCTCCCTTCATCATCACTGTTGAGAACATCACCGAACGCAAAAGGCTTGAGGAGGTACGTCGTGACTTCGTCGCCAACGTCTCCCATGAACTCAAGACCCCAGTCGGTGGCATCGTGCTCCTCGCCGATGCTCTCAGCCAAGAGTCCGATCCCGCAACCGTACTGCGCCTGTCTCGTCGTATTCTCGATGAGGGAGATCGGCTCGCCCGTCTCGTTACCGACCTGCTCGACCTCTCTAAACTTGAGGAGACAGAACTCCACCAGATCCACGACGTCAACCTGAACGAAATCGCATCGGAGTGCGTGGACCGTTATCGGCTCGGGGCTGAGGCCCGCGGCATCAGGCTTGAGGCGACCTTTGCAGCCGACCCTCCACTCGTGAGCGGTGATCGGTGGCAGCTCAGCTCTGCTCTCTCCAACCTCATCGACAACGCGATCAAGTACTCAGAACCTGAGACCGAAGTGAGGGTCACCATTGCCAACACAGCGACGACTGTCGAGGCCACTATTACCGACCAAGGCATCGGTATTCCAGCCCGCGATCTCTCGCGCATTTTCGAACGCTTCTACCGAGTCGACGCTGATCGCTCTCGTGCAACGGGAGGTACTGGCCTAGGACTCTCTATAGTGAGACATGTGATAGAAAATCATCAAGGTAGGATCGACGTCACGTCCACCGAGGGTGTCGGAACGACATTTACGATTCTGCTTCCACGGGTCGACGGATGAGCCCGGACAAAGAGCGCATCCTGATCGCAGAGGATGAGGAGAGTTTTGTCGATGCGATGACCCTTGGTCTCAGCCGCGAGGGCTTTGAACCCATCGTCGCCAGCGATGGCCAACGGGCACTCGATCTCTTCCACGAAGCTCATCCTGACTGCATCCTGCTCGACGTGATGCTTCCTAAGATCTCTGGGCTCGATGTCTGCCGCCAGATCCGGAAGGAATCGAAGGTACCCATCATCATGGTCACCGCTCGTTCAACCGAGCTCGATACCGTGCTCGGATTGGAACTCGGTGCCGATGACTACGTCGCCAAACCATTTCGGATGGCTGAACTGGTGGCTCGTATCCGCGCATTGCTACGCCGAACAACAGAGAGTTCAGAGCGCCCCCGCACCGACGAGGAGGTCCTGCGCTATCACGGGCTCACCGCCTTTGTCGATCGACACCAAGTGGTAGTCGGTGAGGATGAAATCAAACTTCCTCCGAAGGAGTTCGAACTCCTGATTCTCTTTCTCCGTAACCCTGGCAAAGTGCTGACCAGAGACCTGCTTGTCGATCGAGTCTGGGGACACGACTACTACGGGGACACCAAGACGCTCGATGTTCACATCAAGCGCTTGAGAACAAAAATTGAACCTGACCCTAACAACCCAACCGTGCTGACCACCATTCGAGGAGTAGGATATCGGCTTGACCTCGCACGAGAATGAGGATGAGCGGGTCGTCCAGGTCCTTGCGCAACTCGCCTCCTCTGGCCATCGCATCACCAACCCACGACGCCACATCGTGGCTGCACTCGTGGCGGCTGGCGGGCATATGACAGCAGAAGAGGTTGCGGTCGCCGTTCAAGCACACGATCCGTCCGTCCATCTCGCCACCGTCTATCGTACGCTTGAAACGCTGGAACGCTCAGGGGTGGTGATCCACATCCACCTCGGGCACGGTCGAGCTATCTATCATCTCGCCGACAGCTCCCATTATCACCTCTATTGTCAGGTATGCGGCTCCGTCCAGGAGATTCCCCAGGCTGCGCTGGACAACCTCTTCGCCACCGTCGCCCGCTCTTATGACTTCGAGCCGAGTCTCGGCCACTTTGCGATCCTAGGCACCTGTGGCCACTGCATGGCGCGAAGCGGATCGAAAGGACGCAACTCCGGTGGCACCTCGCCAGAGTCGATCGCCTGAGCCAACAGCTGGCCCGTGATCGGGCCCTGCGTGACACCCCACATTCCATGACCTGCCGCGAGATAGACTCCCGGCTGCGTCGTCGGCCCAATCAAGGGCAGCCCGTCCGCGCTCACCGGTCGAGGGCCAACCCAGCGATCATGTGCGTGATCGATATCGATCCCCGCCAGAAGATCGCGCGTCGATCGTGTAATAGCCTCGAGTCGTTGCGGGTCAAGCGGATCATCGGGACGCCGGAACTCCATCGTGCCCGCCACCCGGAGGCCACCATCGATCGGAGTGCAGGCAACCCGCACGGTCGGAAGATAGATCGGTGTCGTGGCTGGCTCCTGGGTATCGCAGATCATCGAGTAGCCCCTGCCCGCACGCACCGGGATACGGACACCCAGGCCCCGGGCGAGCCGGTTGGCCCAGGCGCCCGTCGCAACCACCGCTACGTCAGCGCGGATCGGCTCCACCGCATCCCGCGTGCGGACCTGCACCTCACGACCGGTCCCCCTGAGCTGAGTCACCTCTTTCTCCATCATGAAGGTAGCACCCCTCGCCCGCAGGGAGTCAGCGAGCGCGTGTGTGTACCTGTTTGGGTTCAAATAGCGCTGATCGTGGATGTCGATAACACAACCGATTGCTGGCGAAAAGAGTGGTGATCGATCTTGGGCGGCCTTGCCTTCAATGAGATCGTAGTGCAGCTCCCCGCCCGCAGATTGAATCAACTCGAACTCACCCAACAACCCCTCGGCCTCACGTCGATCCCGAAATCCAGCGAGAATGGGGGCTGAGACTGTCGGCTCCTCCACCGCGGGACTCAGTGCATCAAAGGCCTCCAGCGCCCGAGCGTTCAAGATAGCGAGCTTGTCCATCATCTCACGAAACGCACCAGCGGTGCACTGACTTGCAAACAGTGCCAGAAATCTCCAGAGTTCGGGGTCAAGCCGAAGCGGAACATAGAGCGGTGAATCAGAACGCACGAGCGAAAGGAGGCCACTGGTGACGAGGGAGGGTTCATTCAAAGGAATAGCCAGCGCTGGTGACAGCCAACCTGCGTTACCCCAGCTCGACCCCTCAGCTACATCGGCACCACGTTCTAGGATCGTTACTTCGTAGCCTCGCTCCTGTAGATGCCACCCACAGGCAAGCCCCACCATACCGGCACCGATGACTACCGCTCGTTTCACGCTTTTACCCCCTTCCCAAGACTAAGCTAACTGCCCAAGGAGACCAAACCGACAAAACCCTGGGGCGAGACCCATTGGGGCGTCCAATGGGTCAGCACTGGAGGTGAACTTGAAGGCAGTCGTCGTGGAGTCACATGGAGGACCCGAACAGCTTCTGGTGAAGGAGATCGCCGAGCCCACACCAAAGGCTGGCGAGATCAAGCTCCGCATGCGAGCAGCTGGCGTCAATTTCATCGACATCTACCACCGCGAAGGTGTCTATCCACTCACGCTCCCAACAGTTCTTGGCAACGAGGGTGCTGGAGAGGTGATCGAAGTGGGTGAAGGCGTCACGGAGTTCAGCGTGGGCGATCGCGTCGCCTACACCGGAGTGCTCGGAAGCTTCGCCGAACACGCGGTCGTGCCTGCCTTGCGGGCTGTGAAGATCCCCCAGGATGTCTCCTTCGACCAGGCGGCAGCGGCCATGCTCCAGGGCATGACGGCCCAGTTCCTCGCCGACAGCTGTTTTCCACTCAAGGAACATCAGATCGCCGTCGTCCATGCGGCGGCGGGTGGCGTAGGCTCGCTGCTCACCCAGCTGGCCAGTCGCAAACATCATGCGACGGTGGTTGCCACCACCTCCACACCCGAGAAGGCGGCCCGCGCAACTCGCAATGGAGCCACCCACTCGGTCGGCTATGACCAGTTTGAAGAGCTCGTTGACGAACTCGGGGGTGCTGAAGTCGTCTATGACGGCGTTGGGCAGGCAACCTTCGATCGAAGTCTGGCCTCCCTCAAGCCTCGTGGGATGTTAGTCGTCTATGGGGCCGCCAGCGGACAGGTACCACCCTTCGACCTCCAGCGTCTGAACCAGGCTGGATCGATCTACGTCACTCGACCATCCCTAGTCCACTACATCGCGACCCGTCAGGAACTGCTGACGCGGGCAACCACTCTCTTCGCAGATATCGCCTCTGGTGTGCTGAGCATCGATATTGGCGGACGCTACCCCCTTGACCAGGTCGGACAGGCGCAGTTGGACCTCGCCAACCGCAGGACCACAGGTAAGCTCATTATCACCATCTAGACGATCCTCACTCGCTTCGCCAGCGATACCAAAGGCCTCTTGCCTCTCTGTTCACAGGGTGCCTATCTGTTCACAAGGCGCCTATCTGTTCACAAGGCGCCTAGCATGGCGACCGTCACCCCATCACCAGGACCGTCCGAGGTACTCGTGATCGAGTCAGTTTACCGAAGCTCCGCCCTTCGCCACGGTCGGCCTTAATCAAGGTTGGCAGAGAGAGCCTCGAGCAATGAGCTGAGCAGGTAGCCAAGAAAGTTGTAGAGATCCTCGACAAACTTGGCGGAGAGTTTGTCGTCATCGGTGGATGATGTCTGCGCCTCTGAGAGCACCAGACGGCAGTAGTTCAACAATGTCGCGAGTTCATCGGACTGCTGCAGGCTCAGTTTGGGCGCATCGAGCATCCCTTCACCCATGCGCAGACGGGTGACGATATCACCGATCTCGCTCTCGCCACCCTTTACCGCCTCCTCTGCCTCGAGGAGGGGGTCATCATACATCGGTGGTGAAAGCCGCCACGCCTCCTGTCCTCCCGAAGAGGCGATTTCAGCGACCAGTAGCATCGACCGCTTGGTCACGTCTCGCTGCTGTGTAGGCAACGAGAGGACGATGATGTCCCCTTGACGGGAGAAGGGTTCCTTCACGCTCGCCCCACCGTTGCCCAGAGACCATAACGATGAAGACTCGCGACATTGTTCTCCATATCCTCACGTGCACCCGCCGCAACAATCGCCTTACCATCACGATGGACTTGCATGGTGAGCTCCGTTGCCTTGACCTTCGAGAAAGCGAACAGCATCTGGAGCACGTAGATCACGTAGGGGATCAGGTTGACTGGGTCATCCCACAGAATGGTAACCCAGCTCTCCTCTACGAGCGTCTCTTCTTGCTGTTCCTCAGTTGGCGAGAGTAATGGTGCTGTAGGCAATCGAACGCAATCCTCCTCTCCCCAATTCTAACGGGGCGCTACGAGGCGTAGGATGGGCCAGGCAGAGAACTCACCTTCGACTCTGGGGCACCTACCTCGCCGCGCGCCTCTCGAGAGACATGGAAGAGTGAGAGGTAATACCACGTCATCGCGATCCAGGTCAAGGTCGCCCCTGCGATGTGGATACCGATGAGCACAGCCGGCAGTCCAGAGAAGTAGGTGGTGTAGCCGATAATCGCTTGGATCGCGCCCATCCAAAGTAACAGACGAGCCCGACGCTGCACCACCTCTGGCGCGCGCGCCTGATGGAGAAGGAAGAGGTTAGCCAGGATCAAGGCGACAAGAATAATGGCAAAGTCGGCATGCAGATAGGCAACTTGGCGGAGGTTGAACGGCAGCCGGGATGAGATCGGGGAGCCCGAATAGGGCCCAGTCCCCGCCACAGCGGTTCCGACAACGATGACCGCTCCAAGATTTAAAAACATGAGTCGGCCGAGCCAAACAGCCTCTTTACCCACAACGGGTTTGGCCTTGCCGCCGACAGAGATCGCATGCTTGTAGAGCACCAGCGAGTTCCAAAGGACAACGATAGCTAGGACAAAATGTGCCATCACATAGGGAGGTGCGAGCTTCTCTAGTACCGTTATGCCTCCAAGGACGCTTTCGGCGACGACCTCGGCAAAAAGCCCTAGCGACAGCCACATAATATCCTTGCGGAAGGGCTTGCGGAAGAAGGCGAAGACGGCGTTGACACTCATACCCACCGCTGCGAAGAACGTGACGACCCGGTTGACAAACTCAATCATCGGATGATAATTGAAGGATGCCGTGAAGTGACCGGTCGTACAGTCTGGCCAAGTCGGGCACCCAAGTCCTGACTCCGTCAGACGAACGATACCGCCGGTCACGATGATGATGGCGCAAAAAATCAACGTCGCATAGGAGATGCGACGAAAGAGAGCTGGAGAGACATCCCAAACTTGTTGCAGGCGTTGTAGACGTTGCTTCATTACTTGACCATGCTACCGTGAGGTGTCGGGCTTTGCGCAATCAGCGACATCTGGTATCTCATTAACTCCATCGGAAAAGTCGAACCGCCAGCAGAGGTGTGCCAATACCCCAGATCACCAGGTTGACGATCGCCCAAGTTGGCACCGGTCCACTCATCGCTAGGCCGTGGAGAATCAGCTCCGAGGCTCCGGCAGCGGGTAAAAACTTGGCAATCACCTCCAAGAAACCAGGCAGGCTCGTCAAGGGAACCGCCATCGAACCTAGGCCGAGCAAGATGAGCCAGAGCAGGGTTGAGAGGCCCAGCACCAGTTCGGCCTTTAGAGTCCCGCCGATAAGGAGCCCAAGACCGGTGAAGGCAGCCGTGGCGAGCACCCACCCGAGGATGAAGTAGAGGGGATTTCCCTCCGGATGATAGCCCATCAATGCACCGATCACCACAAGGACGACCAGCTGAATCAATTCGAGAGCGATCACCTGGGCCAGCTTGGCCATGATGATCCCTCGGCGGCCAAGCGGTGTGACCCCGAGACGCTTCAGCACTCCGTAGTTGCGGTCGAAGGCGACAGTGATAGACTGCGAAACCATGCCCGATGCCATGATACCGAAGGCGATGGCACCGGCGAGAATAAAGTTCACGCGGCTTGGTACTCCTGACGGCAACGGCAGAAACTTCACCGAACCAAAGACGAGGAGCCCAAGCACTGGAATGACGAGCGTCAAAAGTGCCGCTTCACCCTGTTGCAACGTCATCTTGACCTCTGATGCAGCCTCCGCCAGCATAGGTCTAGCCATGGGTCTCCTCCGTCGATGCTTGAATAGTCTGATCTGGACTCTTTTGATCTAGGGGTCCTGTTTGATCTGGGGGTCCTGCGGGCGGATCGTGGCTGCCTAAAGTCGACGAGTCTGGATGCGACAAGCCTGGCCCCAGCGGTCCGGGATCCTGCGATGCCACCGAGATCAGCGAGAGATAGATCTCCTCCAACGAAGGGCTGATCGTGGCGACATCTTGGGCATCAACACCCAGGTCAGTGAGCGTCTGCACTAGACGTCCCAACAACTCGGTCGTTGGTTCCGCCTCAACGCGATAACGATCGACCCGAACCAGGCGGACGCTTGAACCCAATCGAGCAGCCAGCATCTCGCAGTCGACATGTTCGAATGCAGTAAACTCGACCCCCTCGCCGCCATAGGCCCCACGGAGTTCTGCAGGAGTACCCATTGCTCGCTCCTTGCCCCGGTCGATGATGAGCACTCGATCGACCATTCGATCGATCTCCTCGAGTTCGTGTCCAGTCATGAGAATCGCGACTGAAGCTGCTCGCAGCCCGGTGATCAGATCGCGGATCGCCGCCTTGCCCTCGGGATCAACTCCGGCAGTCGGCTCATCAAGCAGGAGCACTCGAGGTCGACCGATGAGAGCAAGAGCGAGCGAGAGGCGCTGCTTCTCACCACCCGAAAGTCGCCGGTAGGGCGTCTTGAGTACCGAGGCAAGGTTGAGTTGGGTTACTAGATCCCCAACCGATTGGGGATGGTCATAGAAGCGCGAGTAGAGCGTCAACGCGGCCTTGACCGTCATCCGTGCCGGAATCCCGCCCTCCTGAAGCATCACCCCCATCTCACGAGAGAGGCGTGCCTGCTTGGCCGCTGGCTCGATTCCTAGCACTCGAACAAACCCCTTGGTTGGGCGTCGATAACCCTCGATCGTCTCCAACGTGGAGGTCTTGCCGGCACCATTTGGTCCCAGCAACCCAACCACCTCACCAAAGCCCACCGCGAACGAGAGCCCATCCACCGCGACGGTCGCACCATAGGTAACGGTGAGATCCTTAACCTCGATTGCATCGCTCATATGGGTACTAGCCTAGAGAGTCTATGATCGATCTACGAATTCTGCGAGAAAACCCTGACCAAGTCACCAGGTTGCTCAGCACCCGGAACGTCCCCGCCGATGAGGTAGCCAAGCTCCTCGAACTCGATACCGAGCTACGACGAACCCTGGCCGAGCGTGACGAGATGCGCGCCTCGATCAATCAGCTCTCCAAAAGCGTCGGCGAGCTCCGTCGTGCTGGCCACATCGACGAGGCGACCCACGCCCAGGAGCGTTCCCGAGAGCTCGGTGAACAGGTCAAGACGCTGGAGGCGAGAGCAGGCGAACTCACCGAGGCTCGTGACGCGATCTGGCTAGTGACACCGAATCTCCCTGCTAAGGAGGCACCGATCGGTGAGGATGAGCGTGACAACCGGGTGGTGCGGTACTGGTCGCCCGAGGACGGACACCGCGGGGTGGAGGACTTCGAGCTCCCTAGCTTTGCCGACTATCAGCGCGTCCCTCACTGGGAGATCGGCACCGAACTCGGCATTCTCGACTTCGAACGCGCGACCAAGATATCTGGCTCCATGTTTTCCATGTTCCGAGGCCCTGGGGCGCGCCTGCTGCGCTCGCTGACCAGCATGGCACTCGACATGCACACTGAGGCCTTCGAAGAGATTCGTCCGCCCACTCTGGTCAAACGAGAGACTATGCAGGCGACCGGCCATCTCCCTAAGTTTGTCGATGAGGCCTATGCCATCGAACGCGACGACCTCTACCTCATACCCACCGCTGAGGTCCCGCTCACCTCGCTCGGGCGCAATGAGATCCTCGAGGAGGCTGAACTTCCCCTCCGCTTTGCGGCCTACACTCCGTGTTTTCGTCGCGAAGCAGGTGCCGCTGGGCGCGACACTCGGGGTCTGTTGCGTCTCCACGAGTTCGACAAGGTGGAGCTGCTCTCCTACTGTACGCCGGACCAGGGGCACGACCTCTTCCTTGAAGTGCTCCGACGTGCGGAGCTCCTGCTGCAGGCGTTGGGGCTCACCTACCGTGTGCTGGACCTGTGTACAGGAGATCTGGGCCAATCCTCGGCAAGAACCTTCGATCTTGAGGTTTTTTCGCCGGGAACTGACAAGTGGCTCGAGGTGAGTTCGGTCAGCCTCTTCACCGACTACCAGGCGCGGCGAGCCAACATCCGCTACCGCTCGAGCGACGGATCCGTGAACTACGTCTACACCGTGAACGGATCAGCCTTGGCCTGGGGAAGAGTGGTCGCCGCCATGCTCGAGGTGGGCCGTCAGCCAGACGGTAGCGTCGTCCTCGCCGAGGTGCTCGCTCCGTACTTTCGTGGAACCACGATCACAAAATCGGAGAAATCTCTCTCGCCGATTTCCAAAGACCACTGATTTCTTGCTAGCGTAACTCATGTGAGTACTGCACAAGTGATCTTTGCTACGGCATTGGGCATCATCGCCCTTGGTATTGTTGGGTTTGCAATCTATGTTTTCTCCACGACGATGTGGGGTAATCGCTGGGTGAGGAGGGTCCGGTGAGCAAAGGGGCTACGGTCTATAAGGGCAAGAGCGGCCAATGGGCCTTCGTTCTCCATCGGGTCACCGGGTTCTTGGTGTTTCTCTTCTTGCTGCTCCACATCGTGGACGTTTCGACACTGAATGATCCTCACGTCTACAATCAGATCCACCAGCTCTATGGCAATATCTTCCTCCGCCTCTTCGAGGTTGGTCTGCTGTTCGCGCTGCTCTATCACGCACTGAACGGCTTGCGGGTGATCATGATCGACTTCTGGCCCGGTGTCATCAAGAACGAAAAAGGTGTCTTTAACTTCATGCTGTCGCTTGCGATCGTGCTCACCATCATCGGTGGCTGGTTCATCGTCAAGCCATTCTTCCTAGGAGCACACTGATGGCAGCCGCATTGACGAGGGGACAAGGGAGGGGACAAAGAAGCTCCCGGCAAAACTTTGAGACGTGGGCATGGTTTTTCATGCGGGTCTCCGGGATCATCCTCTTCTTCCTCGCACTCATCCACATGTACATCATGCACATCGAAAACGATGTCACCAACACCACCGTCAGCTTTGTGGCCAGACGATGGGCAAACCCGTGGTGGAAGCTCTTTGACTGGTGGTTACTCGTCCTGGGACTGCTCCACGGCGGTAATGGCCTGCGAACAATCATCGACGACTATGTCAAGAAGCCGCTGAAGCGCACACTGACAAAAGCGTTGCTTTACGTGGTCGGTAGCGGTCTTTTCCTCCTTGGTACCATCACTGTCTTGACCTTCAAGTAGCGTTTCGGTGGTTAGCCATGGCATCGGGCAATAGCGCCCTCGTCCGCATCGCCCCCTTGCGGATTGCAGACTGCAAGGCTATCGCGGCGGGTCAACGCCAGTCCAACTGGGCAGGAGACTACCCGTCGCTCGGTGATCGTTTTATCGCCCTTGGTACACTCGAACGGCCAGGGGAGCCATTTCCCTGGTGTCACTACCAGGTGCTCCTAGCCAGTGGTCTTCTCATCGGAGGTGCAGGGTTTCACGGTGCACCCGTCAACGAAACCGTCGAAATCGGTTACGGTATCGTCGGTTCCCAACGTGGGCGTGGCTACGCGACTCAGGCAGTCGCACTCCTTCTCCAGATAGCGCAGGAGGCACAAGAGGTAGCGGTGGTACGAGCGACGACACTGCCTACCAACCGTGCCTCACAGCGAGTGTTAGAACGACTGGGCTTCTCGTGCATCCAGAATGCGGGCGCTGAGTTCGTCTATCTCAAGAGCGTGGAGTAGTACCGAGCTCGTAGCTTCACGCTCCGACCAGGTTAGAGAGGAGTTCTGACCGACAGGTGAAGAGAAATAACTGGTAACCCTGTTGGGTAAAACTGAGAATCGACGTTCGCCGCATCGACCGTACGCCGTCGGTGTCAAGCATTGCATCATCGAACGTGTTGTCCTCCCTACCGTTACGGTCGGGGCTTCCTGACCGGTGGCGCATCATACGACCGCCAATTCAGACGGTTGACGCTTCCTCGGGTCGCTGTGGGTGTGAGCACGTAACGTTCCTCCCCGTCTCGTAGCCGAAAGTCCCGCGACCAGGAATTGACGGCTGCATTCACGTTTGCGTTGTTGGTGGAGCCACAGGACGGCAGCAGAGCGCTTGGCTCTTGCGATGCCTTTGATGCGTGCGTCCACACGCTGGGTGACCAAGGCTCGTGTATGCAGGATTGCTCGCGACCACCGCGACCGGCGCGGTAGCGTTGACGGCTTTGTCGGTGAGGTGTTCGCGAGACATCCTCCCAGATCTGCGTAAGGATTGATCTGGTGAGGTCGAACCCAGGAGAGGTTGTTATCGGGCTTGGCTTGGGTTCCCTTGGCTGATTTGGTGGTGTTCTTCATCCGCAGGAACTCGAAGTCGATCAGGTCGCAGCAGATCGGTGGTGCGTTTCACGATCCCGCGTCTGCGCCGACCTGACTCGTTGGCTTCGAGCTTGGCTTGCTGTGTGAGCTTGGGACGGTACG